>JAFYBN010000014.1 GCA_017540175.1 Clostridia bacterium
CTGAAAAGGTGAGAGGAGCACAGATGTAATGGCCAATGGGCCCCGCACGGGGGGACCTGCGGCCTGAGCTGGTCCCCCCGTGCCGCCGTCCGCGTAGGACAATTTCAAATCCGTAATTCCCAAACGCGAAGCGTTTGTTCCAAAAATTACACGCGGTTTCAGCAGACTCCACCTGGCGCCGCCAGCCGCATCGACGCAGTCATGCTGGGCATTTCAAATCCGTTATTCCCAAACGCGAAGCGTTTGTTCCAAAAATAGCAGACGGTTTCAGCAAACCCCATCAAGAACATGCAGGATGTATATGAGCATGTGAAGCTGAGAGATGAGTGCACCGGCAAAAAACAAGCCTTTCCAAAAGCGGATCGGCTTGTTTTGGTTCTGTTGATTTTGACTTGCCGCACGGGTCAGCCGTGCGGACCCCGGTTCGGGGTCAGAGCTTATTTGTGCTCCGCGACGTAGAGGTCCACGCGGGAGGCGATCTGCTTCGCAACGTCCTCGGCGGTCTTCTGACCGGAGAAGACGGCGGAGAGATCCTCTTTTACGATATCCACCAGCGCGGAATCCGTGCGGGCGACGACGGACGCGTTCGTCACGATCCTGCGGCACGCCTCGGTCAGCGCGGGGTCGTAGGGGGTGCGGGACTTCATCATATAGTTGATGTACTCGTCGGAATAGCCGGCTTCCTTCATCCACTGACGGTCTTCCTCGGTATAGCCGCCCCAGTCGCCGTAATTCTCCTTCGCGTTCGCGAATCTCGCGTCAAATTCCGCCTTGTTGACCGTCAGACCCCAGTTCTCGCTCAGCCCTTCGTCGCCGAGGAAGAATTTGAACGCTTCCCACGCTTCGTCCTGCGCGGCGGTTTTCGCGCTGATGGCGAGTTCGATGTTCGGGACGATGACCGCTCCGTTGCCCTCGCCCTGACGTGGGTAGCCGATGGCGGTGACTTCCGTCGTCAGGAAATTGTTGCAGGCGTTCTGGTACGCGGAGGCGTCATAAATCGAAAGCATCTGGAACAGCGCCATGTTCCGCGCGAAGCGGAGCTGGTACCCTTCCTCATACTGTCTTTGGAGGTCGGGATCGTATTCGTAGTTGTCGCCGTAGAGCTCTTCCCAATACCCCTTCTCCGGGCAGTCCTTCAGGTACTTCGCGAATTCGATGAAGCCGGGGGTGTCGAAATAGCTCTTGCCGGCTTCCCAGTCGATGAAGGAGTTCATGGAATTCGTGAAGAAGACTTCGACGAGGTTGTCGCGCGTGTAGTCGAAGAACGCGCGCGCTCCCTCGGGCAGCTTTTTGATCGCCGCCATCATCTCTTCGAAGGTCCAGCCCTCCTTCGTGCCGACGATCTCGCTCTTCGCGAGCAGGGTGCTGACGTTGTAGCTGTAGATCATCGAATAGAGCTTGCCGTCGGTCAGGTTCGCGTCAAGGATGTTCGTGACGAGGGTCGAGCGGTCGATGCCCTTCTCCGGATCGTCGATGAATTTGTTGAGATCGACAAATACCTTCTTCGAGAAATAGCTTTCCACAGGCATTTCGGAGTTCAGCAGGACGATGTCGGGCAAGCTGCCCGTGACGATGTCGTTGTTGAACTTCGTGATCGCGCCGGTCCATTCGTTTTCTTCGTTGTTGTAGATCGAATAGTCCTTGATGGCAAGGCGCACGCCCGTGTTCTGCTTGTTGAAGCGGATCATGGCGCGGCGCAGGTTGTAATCCGCGTAGATCATGCCGACGTTGAGGATGATCTCCTCCGCGAGCTGTTCGTCCGGAACGCGGGTGTAGAGCGTGAGCACGGGATTGTCCGGCGCGGGCTTGCCGACGATCGCCCTGTCGTAAACGATCCCGTATGAAGACGAGCTCGTGAGGATGCGCCCGTCCTCAAGGAACACGAATTCGTTCATGTCCGAGGTGTCGATATCGGAATTGATGTAGTTCAGCAATTCACCGAAGGAGCCGGTCGCGGTATCATACGCGTAGATGCCGGTCGAGGAGTTGAAATAAAGATGACCGTCGTCCGCCGCGACGGGGTTCATGGCGCTGAGCGTCATGTCCTCCCCGGTCTGAACGGTGAATTCGCTTGCCTTTCCGCCGTCGACCATCATGAATTTCTGCTTGCCGTCGACGTAGCAGCTCAGCATGAGCCGGTCGCCGGACGAATACATTCCGTTCAGCCAGTAATCCGCCGCGGTGATGCCGAGATCGAGCTTTGTCTTGTAGTTCCCGTCGAGGTCGAGCACGAGCACGTCCTTTTCCGTCTGGACATAGAGAACGTCGGAGCCGATCACGCAGTTGTTGATATAGAAGTATTCGCTCGGATCCATGCCCGCCTTGGTCTTGAGATCGTCGCCGAACTGCGCGGCGATCCCCATTTCACCCGTCTTCGGATCGAGGGTGATGAGCGAGGTCGACTGGCTGGATTCCTGGGTTTCTTCATTCCAGTTCCACTGCGTCGACACGCCGTAGAGCCTGCCGTCCGTGCCCATCTGGAATCTGCCGTTCATGTTTCCGTTCATGAGGATGTCTCCCCCGTCCGCTTCGACGGTGGAATACTGCTTCGAAGCGAGGTCGACCGTGGTGATCATGGGGACGCTTTCATAGTTGGTCCAGCCGGTCGGTTCCTCCACGGGTTCCCCGTCTTCCTCGTATGCCTCGTCCACCGAATTCGCGTAGAGGACCGGGGCGTCGTCTTCCCATGTGAATTCGGATTCCTTGACGCGCTTGACCTCGTTGCCCTCCGCGTCGTAGGTCACATAGTATCCGGCCGAGTAGAACACATACGCCTTGCCGCCCGAGGCGCTCAGGGACTGCACGTACCTGGCCTCCTCCGGAAGCGGGATCTCCTCGGCGGAATAAACGTTCGTGCGCCTCTGCTTGACGGGCTCCGCCTTCTTCCCGCAGGACGAAAACGCCGCGATAGAAGACGAAGCCGTGAGGACTGCCAAAATGAGCGAAAGAGTCTTACGGATTTTCATTGATTACCTCCACTTGTTCCGGTATGCCGGGTTCTCCGGGTTCGGCTTTTTGTTTCGTTTTTTTCTTCTTTGTTTTTTCGGGCTTCGGCGGCTGTTCTTTTTTGCGCGCCTCCCGTTTTTCGGACAGTTTTTTCACCGCGTTCTTCACGCTCTGGGTCAGGGTGTACCCGGACGCGCGGAGCAGAATGAACGACAGCAAGAGGGAGATCACGGCGACGGCGGCGAACGCGATCTCGAAGATCATGATCACGGCCGCCCGGTAGTCGTACACCCGCGCCTCGTTCTCCCAATAGGGGAACTCGATCCGGTTGACGCTCACCCACGCGTAGGAGAGCTGCTTCATGTTCTCGAGGCGTTTGTTCAGCGAAAACCGGTCCGTCGCTTCGAGAACGACCGTGCGGGACGGGTCGGTCGATACGGCCTTGCCAAAGATGTTCAGCGCGAAGCCCTTCACGGCGTTCGGAAGCGCGGCTTCGAACAGCGTGACGGATTTCGACGCGATTTTCGAATACCCGGCGTAACTCATGTACATCCGGGGCGTGTCGCCGTAGGCGTATTCGTAGGGACCGGCGTCCGATTCCTTCTGCGCGATGCCGACGACGACGAATTCCTCGCCGCCGATGTCGACCGTCATGCCGACGACGTTCTCCGCGCCGAAGGTCCGCCACGCGGTGTCGCGGTCCAGCACGACGCCCATGGGATTCGAGTCGTCGTTGAGGAAGCCGCTCCCGTAGGTAAAGCTGAGCTGATGAAAGAGGAAGAAGTCGCCGCCCACGGCGAGGGTCTTCGCCGTGCAGGACGCCTTCGGACCCGTTACGGTGACCATGTCGTCCGCTGCGAAGCAGAACGCCCACGAGCGCGCGCCCTCCTTCGGCGTGACCGCCGCCTCGAGCAGTTCGCTGTCCATGCGGCGCGTCCATCCGGCGACGTCGTCCGCTGTGAGGCCTGCCTCGTCCTCCGCGTACAGGGAGATCACGGCGTAGCGCTGCCCGTCGCTCGACCAGCGCTCGCCCGCGCCGAGGTAATCGAGCCGGCTTTTCATGCCGAGCACGACGAGCTCGAGCGCGCCGACGACGAGGAGCGCGCCGACCATGACGATGGCGACGATGCCGGACGCCTTCAGAACCTTGCGGTTAACCTTTTCGTTCACGTCGCGCCTCAGTTCCCCGCGAGCCGCACCTGCTGCCCGTTCGAGATCGGGGAGGTCGAGCTCGTGATCACGAATTCACTGCCGTACAGCCCGCCGACCGCAGTCTGCGTATCGTCGGACGCGAGCACCTCAATGGCGGTGCGCTTTGCCGTGTACCGCATGCCGAGCGGGGTCTTCTTCGATTCGACGGTCAGAACGTATTTGCCGTCGTTGTCCTCACGGATGGCGGAGTTCGGGAGCACGGAGTCGTAGGACTGGCTCCGGTCGCCGATGGAGAAGTTGAGGCTCTGCCCCTCGGTGACGTCGCCGGAAACCGTGATCACGATGATGCGGTTCTTGCCCTGGCTCTGCGGATCCGGCTTGATCTGGGTCACGCTTGCCGTGATGTTCGAGTACCACCACGAATTGGTGACGGTGCACGGCGCGCCGACCTGGATCTTTCTCGCCTGCTCCGCAGGCAGGTTGATCTCGACGACGTAGCCCTTATCGGAGATTTCGATGGACGCGACGGTATTGCCACTCGTGACGGTGTCGCCCGGGACGAAGCTCACGGAGACGACGCGCCCGGCGATGGGGGCCTTCACCTCGGTGGTTTCGGGAGCGTTTCGATACGCTTCGATCTTCTCTTCGAGGTCGGAGATCTCCTTTTTCTGTTCCTCGCGCTCGAGCGCGGTTTCGGTCTTTGCCTTGTCGTTCGTCGCCGCGGAGATTTCATAGCGTCCCTGGAGGTCGGCGATCGCTTCCTTCTTCGCTTCGATCTCCTCTTTTTTCGCCTCCATGGATTCCTTGTAGTCGTCGGGATTCTTGATCTTGCTCTTTTCCTCGGAAAGCTCCTCTCTCTTGTCGGCGAGCTTTTCCTCGATCTCCGCTTTTTCCTCGTTCAGGGCTTCGATCTGCGCTTCCAGCTCTTCGATCCGCTTTTCCCAGTAGTCGACCTGTCCGTTCAGGGAATCGAGCTCCGCCTGATACTGCGTGGCTTTTCCCTGCGCCTGCGCCTTCTTCTGCAGGCTTTCGACGGTCTCCTTCGCTTTTTCGTATTTTTCTTTCAGCCCGGTCAGTGCTTCGTTTTCCCGGTCGTATTCCGCCTGCGCCGCCGCGAGGTCGTAATTGTATTCGTAGTCGATCACGTCGTCGACCTCGGGCATGTCGATGACGTAGAGCTTCGCCTGCGCGTCCTCGAGCTGACGCCGGACGGCGTCGATCTGCTCGTCGCGATCCTCCTTTGAGCGGTTGTAGGTCTTGGTGAGGGAATTGCATTGATCGTAATATTCTTTCCAAATATTGTCAAGCTGTTTTTGATACTGCTCGTAATACTCTAACAATGTATTCGAAAGCTCATAAGCTGCATCTGTTTCATTAAACTGACGCAAAGCCTCTCTAACTCTTCTATCTGTCCCTAAAAACACGTCCCAACGTTCTGTATCTCCATCAAACAATCCATTATTCACACAATATTCTTTGAACGCATTACCACTATTCTTAAATTGATTCAAGTAGTTTTCTCTTGCGTCTTCAATGCTCTTTTCACGTGTTTTTTCATATTCATCGAGTTGTTCCCGATAGTCCTCCTCGTCGCGCGCCGCCTGTTTTTCGAGGGAAGCGAGGCTCTCCTCATAGCCCTTGATCTCCGCGGCGATGGTGTGGGCGCGCTGCATGTCGTCGGAGAAATTCTTCATCGTCTCGAGATTCTGCGCGAGCTCGTCGACCTTTTCCTTCTGGGCGTAATAGGCGCGTTCCGCCTGCGCCAGATCCTCGCCGGCGATGGACGCCTGCTGATCGTAGGTCAGGGACGAGGGGGCGTCCTCGTCGATCTCGCTTTTCGCGCCGGCGAGCTTGCCGGAGACCTCGGAGATTTTTCCCTGCAGCTCGGAGATCGTCTTGTTCTGAATGTCGGAAATCGACTTGTTCACGGTTTTGACGGCGCTTTCCTTGTCCTTGATCTGCTGCTGGAGGTTCTTGATCGACGCTTCGATGACCGTGGTGACGTCCGTGCCGCTCAAAATCGCCCGATAGGTCTCTTCCATTTCGGCGAGCTCCGCCTCGGCCTTTTTGAGATCCGACTCCGCCTTTTCGATCTCCTTCTTCGCGTCGGAGAGATTCTTGGACGTCTGCATCTCGTTCACGCCGTCGTCCAGCAGGGCGAGCTCATACGCCTTCTTCTTCTCGGCGAGGTCCTTTTCGACGTTCTCAAGCTGCACGCTCGGACCGCCGGAAAGGGTGAGGATGACGTCGTCCTTCGACACGTAGTTCCCTTCCTTGACGAAGACCGAGAGCACCTTGCGCGACTGCGGCATCGACTCTTCCTGATCCTCCTCGAAGATGACGCGGTAGCTCTCATTCGCCTTGACCGTGCCGTTCACCTTGACGGCGGTCGACAGGGTCGCGTACTGCGCGTACTGCGCCGACACCTCGGGCAGGGAGTGGTTCAGAATGGTATTGGAAAAGAAGGTGAGAAGCAGAAGGATCACGAGAAAAATGATCGCGAAATTCTTGATCCATGCTCTGCGGCTTGCGGAGTCCTTGTTCATAATTCAATCTCCCGTATGAATTCGCTTGAAAGGTTCAGCCCTTGACCGACGCGGAGTAGGATATCCCGTCGATCAGATAGTCTTCGCTGTAGAGGAAGAGCAAAACGGGCGGCACCATATAAATGACCGCGATGGCGAGCGCGATGCCCGTGTCCCCCTGATTGATCTTCGAGAGGAAGACCGAAAGCGGATACAGCTCGTCGCTGTTCAGCAGGATGAGGGGCTGTTCCACCATGTTCCAGTAATCGAGGAAGACAAGGATCGCCACGGAGTACAGGGTGCTCCGGCAAAGCGGCATGAAAATGCGCGTGAAGATCTGCCACTCTCCCGCCCCGTCGAGCTTCGCCGCCTCCACGATGGACGTGGGAATGCGCTTCATGAACTTGGCGAGAATGAAGACCGAGAAGGGGGAGAAAACGCCCGGCAGAATGATCGCCCAGCGCGTATTGAGCAGGTTCATCGCGTCGATGACGAGATAGTTCGGCACGAGCGTGACCTGATACGGCATGAGCATGAGGATGATGTAGACGAAGAACACGATCGCGCGGAATTTCGTGTTGACGCGCGCGATGGCGTACGCCGCGCCCGCCGCCGTCACCACCTGAAAGATCACGATGGGCAGCACGTAGATCACGGAATTCCAGAATTTGAGCAGGTATTCCGGCGAGCGCAGAAGCACCGTCGAATACTGCGAAAAGCTGACTTTTGAGGGGATGAGCTGCAGATTGACCTTTTCGCCGATGAAGACGCGCCCGCCGTTCCCCGCCGCGCCCAGTCCCGAGAAGACCTTGCCGTAGTTGGCGGTGATCTCCGTGGTGGACATGAAGGAATTCGTCAGGGTGAAGACGGTCGGGAAGAGGAAGAGCGCCGCGAAGGTCACAAGCACGAGCAGGGCGAAGAAGAGGAAGAGGACGCGCCGGAAAGTAATCTTTTTCTTTTTCTTCCTCGGGACGAGCCGCTCTGCCGGAACGTTCAGAAGGATGTCGCCGTTCATTCGTCCAGCCCCCTTCCCGCGCGGTTGTCGATCCAGAGAAGGATGCCGATGATGACGATCATGATGAGCGCCAGCACGATCGCCGCGCTGGACAGCTTCTGATAATCAAAGGACGAGAACGTATTGTTCATGAAGTGCTGCAGGGTGTACATGGACTCGAAGGGATAGTCCCCGGTCAGAAGGTAGACCTCGCGGAACACCTTGAAGGAATTGATGAGGGACATGATGGTCACGAAGGAGATCGTCGAGCTGAGATAGCGCATTTTGATGGTGAAGAACCTCCGCACCGGTCCGCAGCCGTCGAGCATCGCGACCTCGATGATGTCGCGCGGGATATTCGACAGGGCGGACATGAACATGATCATGTTGTAGCCGATGTTCTTCCACAGAAAGAGCAGCACGACGACGAGATAGCCGGATCCGGATTTCAGCCACTCCACCGGGGCGACCCCAAAGGAGGCGAGCATTTCGTTGACCACGCCGTTGTAGTCGAACATCATCTGCCAGATCAAAATGACGGACGCGGCGGGGACGATCATCGGGGAGAGGAAGATGGTGCGGAACGTGCTTTTCAGCGGGACCTTTGCGTCGAGCAGAACGGCGAGCGCCAGACTGAGCGACACGACGAGGGGCACGGCGGTGAGCGAGAAAATGCCCGTGTTCCGCATTGCCATCTTGAACGCTGTGTTGCGGAACAGGCTCACGAAATTGTCCAGTCCCACGAAGTTCGCGCTCGCGTTGCTGTCGATGAAGGCATAGTACACGACGACGAGAAAGGGCAGAATGAAGAACAGAAGCACGCCGATGAGCGAGGGAAGCATGAAGAACGACGTGGAAAAGCGTTCCCGTCGTTCCCGCTTCGACAACCCGCGGCGTTTTTTCTTTGTTTTCGGTTCCGCGCCCCCGCTGCCGTCCGGCGCGGGAGCCGAGGCGAGCGGCAAGAGCTCGAACTCGTCCTCTGCGGCGGGGGATTTCAGCTTATCTTTCATACGATTCCGTCCGAATGATCCTTGTTTCCTATATAAGACGTTTTTTATCCGAAAAAGTTCCGCGAAGAAGCGGGAAAACCAAAAAAATCTATAAACGCGCCGAATTATTCTTTTCCATGCCATCCGTCCACGCCCGCGCGTTCCATCGCGCCGAGGATGCGGCGGTAGAGGCCCCGGTTTTTCGCGTCCAGCGCACGGAGCAGTTCCCTTGTCTCCGCCCTGCCGGTCGCTCCGTTCGCCGGGCAGGGGCTTTGGATCACGGGGAGCGCCGCGGCTCTCACACAGGCGGCGACCTCCCTTTCCCGCGCGTAAATCAGGGGACGAATCACGGAAAGCCCACGGTCCTCATATGCTGTGACCGGGGAAAAACAGCCGATCCGCCCGTTTGCCGTGAGGTTCATGAAAAAGGTCTCGGCCGCGTCGTCGAGGTGATGCCCGAGCGCGAGCTTGTTCGCGCCGAAGCTCAGCGCGGCGTCCGTCAGCGCGCCCCGCCTCATGTTCGCGCAGAGGGAGCAGGGATTCTTCTCCCGCCGCTCCTCAAACACCACCGCGTAAATATCCGTTTTGACAATCCGGTGCTCGACCCCCAGGGACGCGCACAGCTCGGAGAGAGGCTCAAACGGCCCGCGCGCCGCGGGGGAATCCTTCGGGAATCCCGGATCGACCGTGACGGCGCAGAGCGAAAAAGGCTCGGGATAAAAGCCGCGCAGGGTGTTCAGGGCGTACAGCAGCGCGAGGGAATCCTTGCCGCCGGACAGCCCGACCGCGATCCGGTCGCCGGAGCCGATCATGCGGTAGCGTCCGCACGCCTGACGGATCAGGGAGAGGAGACGGTCAAGTTCTTTCATCATTTATCAACCCGTATAGGAGGCAGCTTTCGTGAAGATTTACATCGATCAGGGGCACAACCCGGAAAACCCGAACGCGGGCGCGGAGGGAAACGGATTCCGCGAGCAGGACATCGTCTTTGATATCGGACTGCGCACCGCGGATCGGCTGCGGGACGCGGGGATCGACGTGCGTCTGTCCCGTCCGACGTCCGAAACACAGCTCGGGTCCTCGGTCGCCACGTCCCTTGCCGCCCGCGTGAACGACGCGAACGACTGGGGCGCGGATTATTTCATCAGTCTGCACACCAACGCGTCAGAGATCCGCGCGGCGTCCGGAAGCGAGGCGTACATCTACCGCCGGGACAGTCCGGCGGAGGATCTCGCGCTGCAGATTCTGCGGCGGCTGAACGAGGCGACGGGGCTCAGGGATCGTGGCGTCATGGCGAGGCCGAGTCTTTACGTCCTGCGCAAAACCAGGATGCCTGCCGTGCTTGTGGAGCTGGGCTTCATCACCAACCCGCGCGACGCAGAGCTCATGGCGTATTCGCCGGGACTCTTCGCCGCGGGCATCGCAAACGGCGTGCTCACCGATCTCGGATGGCAGTAAGGTTCAGGTTTCCTTTTCCGTTTTTTCGAGCAGATCGGGGCGGCGCTGCCGGGTGATTTCGATCTGCCGCTCGCGCCGCCATGCCTCGATGTTCGCGTGATGCCCGGACAAAAGGACCTCCGGAACCGCTCTTCCCATCCAGACCGGCGGGCGGGTGTATTGGGGATATTCGAGCAGATTGTCCTCGAAGCTCTCCTTTTCATGGCATTCGGGCAGGGCGAGCACGCCGTCCGTCAGCCGGGCGACCGCGTCCGCCACGATGCAGGCAGGCAGCTCGCCTCCGGTCAGCACGAAATCGCCGATGGAGATCTCCTCATCCACGATCTCTTCGATCAGACGCTCGTCCACGCCCTCGTAATGCCCGCAGAGCAGGATGAGCTGATCATATCGGGCAAGCTGTTTCGCCTTCTCCTGTGTGAATACCGTCCCGCGCGGCGAGAGATAGACGACGCGCGATGTCTGCGCCCCGCTCTCTTCCCTGCCGGAGCGGGAAACGGCGTCCCACGCGCGCCAGATGGGGGGAGCAGCCATGAGCATCCCGCGTCCGCCGCCGTAGGGGGTGTCGTCGACCCGGCGGTGCTTATCCTCGGACCAGTCGCGGATGTTGTGGGCGCGGACGTCGATCTTGCCCGCTCTCCGCGCGCGTCCGACGATGCTTTCCGACAGGATATAATCGACGTATTCGGGAAACAGGGTGAGAATGTCGATCCGCATCAGTCCCGCATCCCTTCGATCAGGGAGACGCGGATGCCCGCGCCCTCTCCCTCGGTTTCGATCTCCCGCACGAACTCGGCGACGACGGGGATCATGAACTGCCCGCCGCGGACGTCGTCCACCACGTAGACGTCGCGCCCGCCGGGGCTGATGACATCCGCGAGCGTGCCGTAGACTTCCCCGCTCGACACATCCGAAACCGTCAGCCCGATGAGGTCGGCGATGAAATGATCGTTCTTTCCGAGCTTCAGATCGTTCCGGTCGGCGTAAAAGACGGTTCCCTTGAATCGCATCGCGTCCTCGCGGGTCGTGATCTCCTCAAAGGAACAGAGCACCATACCCTTCTGCACCGACGACGCGCGCGCCTTCATGGGGACGAACGCGCCGTCCGGCGTTTTGCGGTACAGGGTCCTGAGCTTCGCGAGAACCTCGGGCGAATCGCACCAGCATTCGAGCCGGAGCGTGCCGCGGACGCCGTGTATGCCCGCCGCCATGCCGCATTCGAGATACTGTTGTTTTGCCATGAACGCCTCCCAAAAACCGACGACACATATTTTTACAATTATATCATAAACACGCGGAAAGTGCAATGGATATCCCGCAATATTCATAATTTTATAATCAATTTATTTTTCAAATGTCTCCCTCCGCTGCTGATTCCGCCCAAATTCTCAAAAAGATCGACCCGAAGGTGTCCTTTCGGGAACTTTTTCGCTTTTTTCGACGTCTAATAGGCAGTACCGAAAAGACGGAGGCATTTCAAATGCGTTTCAAAAAATGGATTGTGCTGATTCTCGCGGGGCTGATGCTGTTCTCCTGCGCTTCAAAAGAAGATAGGACCGAAGATGCGGATGACACGAGTGAGGCGGCGGTCGGAACCGACGTAGTGACTGCCATCCCCCTGGCCGCCGCGCACACGGAGCCCTCTCCCAGGGAAGCGGACGACACGCTGCGCGACGCGGTGATCTCTTTCTCCGAAACCTTCTACCGCACGCTCGAGGCGGACCGCGACGGCAACGCTGTCTATTCCCCGCTCTCCCTGTATTACGCGCTCGCCCTGACGTCCAACGGCGCGCTCGGCGACACGAAGGAGGCGCTCGAGAAGGCCCTCGGGATCGGGACGGACGAGCTGAACGCCTATCTGTACGCGCTGACCTCGAAGCTCGGCGAGACGGGAAGCTCGACGGTGAAGATCTCGAACGCGTTCTGGGGCAACGCGGACAATTTTGAAGTGTCCCCCGACTTCAAAACCGTCGCCCGGAAGTATTACGACGCGGAAGCCTCCTCTCTTTCCTTCAGCGATCCCGCGACGCTCGCGGCGATCAACGACTGGGTGAGCCAAAAGACCGACGGCATGATCCCCACCCTGTTCGACAGTCTTGACCCCGGGATGATCATGGCGCTCGTGAACACCGTTCTGTTTGACGGCGTATGGGAAGAGGAGTACGAGGAAAGAGATATTTTCGAGGACCGGTTCACGGTCGGGCCCGGTTCGGTCTCCCTCGCGGAATACCTCTTCTCCAAGGAGTATTCCTATTTCACCACGACGGGCGGCGTCGGGTTCTCGAAGGCTTACAAGGACGGATACCGCTTCATCGCGGTCCTGCCCGACGGGGACGTGGGGGACTTTGCCGCGAAGATGGACCTCACTGACATCATCAAAAAATCCGGCGAGAGCAGAGCGGAGTGTGAGGCCTACATCCCGAAATTCGAATTCGAGACCGCCCGCACCTTGAACGACGTCGCCGAGCAGCTCGGCGCCGGGCGCGCGCTGACCGAGGACGCAGAGCTCGGCGGACTGAGCGCGGACGGCGTGAACGACATCATGATCAGCACGATTTTGCAGAAGGCGAAGATCATTCTGAACGAGCACGGCACGAAGGCCGCAGCCGCGACCGGGATTACGTTCGGGACCACCGCCCTGCCGGAACCCGTCCCGGAGGTCTTCCTCAACAGACCGTTCTTCTTCGTCATCGTGGACACGGACGGCATTCCGCTCTTCCTCGGAACGGTGGAAAACCCCGCGGAATAATCTTCCCCGTCCTCTTGGAAGCTCAGCCTTCTCTCTCGAAACAAACGGGTCTGCCGCATCTTCTCCGGAAAACGGAGAAACGCGGCAGACCCGTATTTTGTTTTGTTTGAATGCTTACCGATAAAACGCGGTGATATAGTCCTCGACATCGGCTCTCGTGCCGCGGAACGGACAGGGGGTCTCCATCTTGAGCGAGACGAGCGCGGAGCAAAACAGCAGTGATTCCTCGATCCCGCGCGTCAGCCGCTCGTTGATGTAGCCGGAGAAGGTCGTGTCTCCCCTTCCCGTCCGCCCGCTGAGATTGCGGGATTTGATGGGACTTGTGTAAATGCGCTCACCGTCGCAGATCATGACCTCGGTGTTGTGCGTGAGCATGACCTCCTTCGCGCCCCATTCGCAGAGCGTGCGCGCCGCCTTTTCCCGGTCGGAGAAGCCGGTGAGCATTTCGCCCTCCGCCGCGTCGACCTTGAAAAAGTCGATTTCGGGAAGCATTTCGCGCTTGGTCGTCCAATCCCCATACGCCATCGAGCGGTCTGGCTGAACGCGGCGCAGAAGGCACTGCGCGTCCACCGCGACCGGCCCATACTTCTTCGCCGCGCGGATGAGGTCGTCGGAGAAGTCGCCCCAGACCAGCCCGGCAAGGTGCATGACCCCGACCTCGAATCCGTCGAGAAAAGCGAGCTCCTCGGGCAGGAATGGGTCGCAGACGGAGAGCGAGGTGCAGATGCGCCGCTCCTTATCGGGTGTGAGATAGCGGTTTTCGATGGAGCAGGTGTTTTTCGATTCGAGCACGACGAGGTCGACGCCGCTGTCCCGGAAGCGCTCGCCCGGATCGGCGGTTTTCGGATCAGCTTTCGTGAGCACGAGGGGCCGGAATCCGCATCCAGCCGCCGCCCAGCCCGCCTGCACGACCGCGCCGCCGAGCTCCCTTCTCTCGTTGCCTTCGCAGTCGATGTTGATGTCGAGCGAAACCGGTCCCACGATCACGCTGTCGTATTTTTTCATGTCATCTTACCCCCCGATATGATTTCACACCGATTATACCACATTCCGCGCGGGGATGCAAGGGGGCGGCGTCCGGCTGTGCGCGGAATTTGGAGCGCGAGCCGGATTCGGCGCGGCAGCTGAGCGGGCGCGGCGGTACGGCGGCCGTATCGCGGAGAAAACGCCCCTCAAACCGTTTGCAGCGGCTGGGGGGCGCTGACGCGCATATCCGGACTTTTCGGCTTCGTTACTCCGCCGTTTTTCTCTTGCTCTCGACGCGGACGCGGGTTTTGTGGACTCCCTCCGTAAAGAGATCCTTCACCGAGCAGCCCGCGCGGCCCGAAGAAGCGCAGGCGCAGGCGCAGGCACAGGAGGATGCGCACGCGCACGAAGACGCGCAGGAGGATGCGCACGAGGAAGCACAGGACGAATGGTGCGAAGAGCGGCTTGAGCTCGACGACGAACGCGGGCGGCTGACCGGCACGTTGACGACGTTGACGCGGATAAAGGTGGAGGGGGAGCTGCCGTAACGGTAGGTACCCGTTTTGGTATAGTTCTCCGGCTTTTCGATCTGGCTCTCCTCCACGACCTCCTTGCTCTTGACCATATCGCGGCCGCAGTAGGCGCAGACGTCCTTGCCCTCTTCCCGCGTGCCGCCGCAGCCCGGGCAGGTCTCGTAATACTCGATCTTGGTGCGGACGATTTTCTTCTCCGTCGCCGTTTCGGTTCCGAATCCGAGGCCTCCGCCGATCCATTTCACGAATTTGACAATCAGGATGATCGGAACCGCGATCATCGCGATGAGAAATATGAGTCCGAAAAACACCGTAAACCCGTCCGCGGGTTCGGAATCGTTTCGTTCGTAATACTCCCAGGACTCGTCGTACTCCTCGCTTTCCTGACGGTCGATGTCAAAGGCAAACGCGTCGTTCGGATAGACGACCGTCATCGTGTACTGTTCACCCTCGCCGAGGGACGCGCGGAAGACGAGATAACCGTCCTCGACTGTACAGTCGGGCTGCCATGCTCCCGCCTTGTCCGCGTTCCAGCGGATGGTGAGCGCGTCGACCTCCATCCCGTCGAACCACGCGGGCGTAAAGGAATAAACCGTCTCCCCCTCGACCCATTTGTCGATCTGGTACATGTGGTCCTGCGTCATGGAGAACTCGACGCTGACCGTTTCGCCTTCGCCGTACGAACGGTCGAGATAGATGGAGAGCGCGTATCCGTTGTCCTCGATCCGGCTGACCGAGGGGCTCAGCGGCGTGATGTTTTCGTGGTACGGGTTCGGCATGCCGAGATCGATCCACTCGAGCTCGCCGATCGAATCGTCAAGCACCTTCCAGTCGATGTGATAGGTCATGCCGAGGGACGCGTCCTCGTTGACGTCCACGGTGATCGTGAAATCGAGAATCTCGTCGGTCGGCGCGGCGAACGCGGAGACCGCTGCGAAAAACGCGAAGAGCAGGACGAGGGACGCGAGAAGACAATACTTGAACGCTTTTCTTCGAATCGGTTTCATGTGCATGTCCTCCTGAGCGGGCATTCGCCGGTCATTTCGGAAGAATAATCCCGGCGCGCGGCGCACGCTTCGCTTTCCCAGATCGTCTTCCAGTCGTCTTTCAGCATATTGCCGAGCGGCTTGTCGGACAGCCAGCTCTGGCACGGCACGACGTTCCCCCCGGGCGTGACCGCCATATTGGAAAGGCAGGCGCCGCAGGACGGGGACGGGATGTTCAGCTCGTCGAAGACGCTCTGGGCGATCCATCCGGGCGAGGTGAAGGCGATCTCCATGCCGTTCTCATGACAGTATGCAACCGCTTCGCGCAGAATTTCCTCGAGCTCTTCCCCGCTGAGCTGCAGCCGCTCGGATTCCTCCTTCGCGGCGTTCCCGGTCGTGATCATGCCGGAGCAGGTGACGTAGACGACGCCCTTGGCGCGCAGAAACGCCAGCGTGTCGGCGTATTTCCGGTTCAGGGTGCAGAGGGGCGTGTTGATGCTCACGGACAGCCCCGCCTCGAGCGCGTTTTCGATGCCCTTCACGGTATCGTCCCAGCGCGGGGTTCCCACAAGCCGGTTGTGCACCGCGGGATCGCTCGAATAGAAGGTGATCTGCACGCTGTCGAGCTCCGCTTCGCGGAGGGAGAGGCAGTATTCCTTCGTGAGCCGGATCCCGTTTGTGTTGAGGCGAGAGATGAACCAGCGGGCATACCGGATGAGCTCGCAGAGGTCCTCGCGCATGGTCGGCTCTCCCCCGGTGAACGTCACCTGCGGGATCCCCGCCGCGCGGCACCGGTCGAGAATCTGCTTCCACTCCTCGGTGGAGAGCTCCTCTTCTTCGGCGTGTACCTGATCCGCGGCGTAGCAGTGCACGCATTTCTGATTGCAGTGCCATTTCCCGTCCCGGGTCATGGCGCTGACGAGAAGGTCCATACGGTGGGGGGCGTTCATGTATTCGGCGTATTCCCCGATGCTCATATAACACACGTCGGTTGTGACCTCTTCCCGGTACGCGATTTGACGCAGGGTCTGCCAAATCGTTTCGATGTCCCTTTCAATGCGTTTTTTCGAGAAGACGGGAATGATCCGCTTCACGTTTTCCGCAGAGCGGTCGAGGATGCTTCGGATGTCGTCCTCGCCGATTTCTTTCCCGTCGTATTTGTTCGTTTCCCGGATCATTTCCGCCAGCATGACCGCCCAGGCGAAATTGACCGGGACGATGTCGGTGCCGTTGATGATCGCGACGCTGGGGTTGAGCGTGTTTTCTTCCTTTTTCGGGGGGATCAGATGAATGCGGATCGCGC
This sequence comes from Clostridia bacterium, assembly GCA_017540175.1. Taxonomy (GTDB): domain Bacteria; phylum Bacillota; class Clostridia; order Oscillospirales; family CAG-272; genus UMGS1696. Next base: position 16,599 of record JAFYBN010000014.1, read on the forward strand.
CCGGTCCGTTCGGGTTCAGCGTCGTATGGAGGACTTCGTCGAAGGTGTCGTCCATATATTCGCTGATCCGACGCACGGTTTTTGTTTTCCTGAATAGCTTGGGAACGGGGATCATTTCGCGGACACTCCCTTTCGGATTCTGATTTGCTCATCTCATCATACCATATAATCTTTGCGAAACTGTGAATAGCGCGGGTTTTTCTCGGCGAGGGCAGCGGGAAAACCGCCCGCCTCGCCGCCGCGGCAAGTGCGGTTCTTTCCGGCTCTCCTCTTCCCGGTTCTTTTGAAAAATCGCGGGGCTGCCGCGTGACGCGGCGGCCCCGTCGTTTTTTCGGGGGCTTCAAACGGCGGCCCCTCAGTTATAGATCCCGAACCAGTTATGCATGAGCAGCCGCGCCAGCCGGGATCTCTCCGGCGGCGTGTAATACGAGGTCGCGTTCGGCGACGTGAACGCGACGGTCGTTCCGGCACGGTCGCTGCCGAGGTTTGCCACAAGCCTCCCGTCGGCGGTGTACAGATTCATCACGGATGTGACGCCGTATTCCTGCAGGCTCCTTTCGCCGGCGTACAGCATGCCTCCCTTGGTCCATGTGTTTTCGATCGTCACGATGAAGTCCGCTTCACCGGGGTCTGCGGGAATATTGTCCGGCTCGAGCGCGAACATCATCCCGTAGTCGATCTCCCACGCGGACGGCGTCGTGCTGCCGTTATAGTTCATATCACGCGAGAGAATGATGTATTTGCCCGCTGTCGAGCCGACCGAGGTTGTACCCGAGAAATTCGGGACCGTACCGCCGTATCGCGCGGTCACGGTGTGGAACGTATCGTCGACAAGCGCGTAGCGCGGCTCCAGATAATAATCGGATTCGATCAGCTGTCCGTACAGCGGCGCGATCACGCTGCGCGCGGTCTTCAGCGCGGCGAGGGTGTTCCTGGAGTTGCGTTCGACGTACGTCCCGCAGATATCCTCCAAAATCGCCATTTTGTTGTGATAAAGGGGATTGTCCCACGACGCCATGCCGGCGAGGCATCCGGTCTTCACGAGCGCGGGCAGCAGGTTTTTGAGCATCCGCTCCGACGCAGCCGCCGTGACGACGACGGTGCTCAGCCCGGGCGAGTAAAACTTCTCCGCATCGAATTTCACCGTCGCGAGAGCCCGCTTCGCGAACAGCTCGTAGCAGTCGGCGTAACCCTGCTCGTCGCAGAGCTCAAGCAGGTCGGAGAGGTACATCCCTCCGTAGATCTCCCAATCTTCATCCGCGCCGTTATATTCGCCGATGAGCTTGTACGCACCCTTCGCCGCCGTCACGGGATCGGAGAATTCAAGCTGTATGATCGCGTCCATCCGGTCGAAAACGCTGCCGTCGCCAAGCGCGGCCGCGCGGAGCTTGGCGCCGGCGGTCTTGTCGTAACACTCTGCGGCTTTCGCCTTCGCGTCGCGGAAGTCGCCGAGGGACGAGAACTTCGTGTACGCCGTGTCGTAATCCTTTTTGTCGTAAGCCGCCGCCGCATCGGCATAGTCCTTTTCGAGCCGGCACTGCCGGGCAAGCTCGCCGCTGTCGCGGTAGCCGCTGAGCGTGTCGATGGGCCAAGACACGTCGCCGAACAGCAGCTCGAGTTCTTCGGCGATCTCCTCTTCGCTCATCCCGAGCTCGAGGAACATTTCGTAAAACTCTTCATATTCCTCGGGATACAGTTCCTTGAGGGACACAGTCTCCGTCGTACACAGCTCCAGAAATTTTTCATAAGCCGCGCCGTAATCGCCGCTGTTCATCAGCCTCACCGCTTCGGCGTATACGGTCTCGTTCGAGCAGATCTCAGCTTTTTCGGCGGCGTCCCTGAAATCGCCTAGCGACGTGAGAAGCTCAAGCGCCCCGGCATAATCCCCGCCGTCCATCTTCCCGAGCGCGTCGGCGTAATCGACCTCGGAACGGCAGGCTTCGAGCCGGTCGGCGGTATCGTAAAGCCCCTCCGTTCCCTCAAGCAGTTCGAGCGCGCCGGCGTAATCGCCGCTTTCCATCTTCTCGACGGCCTTGGCATAATCCGCCTCGCGCTTCGCCTCGGCGGCTTTCTCCGCGGCATCGCGGAAGGAGGAAAGCGCGTCGAAGGCGGCGTACGCCTTTTCGTAGTCGCCCTTTTCAAAGAGCTCCGCGGCCGCGGCGTAGTCGAGCTCTTTGGCGCATTCGGCGGCACGCTTCGACGCGTCGCGGAATGCGCCGAGCGCTGCATAGAGCTCACGCGCGCCGGAATAGTCCCCGGCTTTAAGCAGCTTTTCCGCCTCGGCATAGCTGATCTCGCGGCGGCAGATCTGCGCCCGCTCCGCCGCGTCGCGCAGCCCTTCCGTTCCCTCGAACAGCGCGAGCGCCTCCGCGTAATCGCCGCCGTCCATCTTCTTCACGGCTTCGGCGTAATCGATCTCGCGCTTCGAGGCGGCCGCCTTTTCATCGGCGTCGCGGAAGCTGCCGAGCGCGGTATAGGCGGCGTAAGCCTTTTCGTAGTCCCCCTTCTCGAAGAGCTCCGCAGCCGCGGCATAAGCAAGCTCGCTGTCGCACGCGCCGACGCGCTCCGCCGCGTCGCGGAAATCGCCGAGCGCTTCGTAGAGCTCGCGCGCGCCGGAATAGTCCCCGGCGTCATACAGCTTTTCCGCCTCGGCACAGCTGATCTCGCTGCGGCAGGTCTGTGCCCGCTCCGCCGCGTCGCGCAGCCCTTCCGTTCCCTCGAACAGCGCGAGTGCCTCCGCGTAATCGCCGCCGTCCATCTTCTTCACGGCTTCGGCGTAATCGGCCTCGCGCTTCGAGGCGGCCGCCTTGTCTTCGGCGTCGCGGAAGCTGCCGAGCGCGGCATAGGCGGCGTAAGCCTTTTCATAGTCGCCCTTCTCGAAGAGCTCCGCAGCCGCGGCGTAGTCGAGCTCATTCCCGCATTCGGCGGCAAGCTCGGACGCGTCGCCGTAATCGCCGAGCGCGCCGAACAGCTCGGCCGCTTCGGCGTACTTTCCTTCGGACATCAATTCCTTCGCCGTTTTGTAGTCGGACGACCTGCACCCGCCGAGCGCCAGCGCGACGAGCAAAATCAGCGCCGAAACCAGCAATTTGTATGGCTTCTTCATTGCAGCAGCCTCCCGTTATATGATACCGAGCGGTCTCCGAAAGAAAAGATCCTCCGCCGTGACCGACGATCCTCAAAAAAATCATAACCGATTTTCATGCCGCTGTCAAGGGGGTAATAAAACTATTCGGCGAAATATCATGGAACGCCGTAAAACCGCGGGAAACCCTGCGGGGGAAATCCCCGATCCGCGCAAAAAAGGGGACCGCGGCATTTCTCCGGTTTTCGGAGTTTATGCGGCAGTCCCCGCTGTTTTTTGTCACGCGGTCCGGCGTATTTCGGCGGGGCCGTTTCGATCCCGTTCCGGGACCGGTCCCGTCTCCCGCCCCGGCGGATCCCCGCGTCCGGGCTCAGCCGGGGATCAGCCCCCGTATTCCGTGAAGACCGTATAGTCCGGCACGAGCGCGATCTCGTCGAGGTAGAACGGCGTGCCGGTCATCCCGTCGGTGTTGTAGTCGAAATACAGGTAGACCGCCTTGATCTCATGGTCGGAGAACGCCTCCCCCGTACCCTTGCGCGACGCGAAGTCCGCGGTCGGGAACGCGAGCCAGCCCTTAAAATTCTTGACGGAGGAATTCTGCGCCGCGCCGAAGCACCCGTCGTCCGCGCCGTGGTACATGGTCTTCCACTGCGTCTCCCCTTCGGGCAGATAATAGAACGCGAGGTCCCCACGGCTGTCGAAGTCGTCCGTGGAATAAAGCTCGTTCTTCGTGCTTACGAGCCCGAACGACGCCTTGCGGAAGTCCACGCCCGTGAAGTCGACCCAGACGCGGAGATACCGGAAGCGCGGATAGGAGGTCGTCAGCTTGTTCTGATCGTTCGCGTAGAGCATGATCGCTCGGTTCGAATGCGTCGGGCCGGTCTTCTCGACCGAGAGAGCCGTCGAGCCATCGACGCCCTTTCCCTCAGCGAGCCCGACCTTGACGTCGCTGTGGCTCTCAGCGCCGTTCCATTCCCCGCCGAACCAGTCCCCGTTCGCGATCCCGCTGAAAACGCCGTTTTCGGGGGAGCGGGTCAGCGCCGTCTGGCTCTCGAAATCCGTAAAGGTGCCTTCATAGCGGACGGGATTTGCCGAGGTATAGGGGATATCCTCGTATTTCGCCGTCTCAAACTCCGCCGTGATCGGCTCGCCTTCCTTGCCCCACGCGTTGACGGGATGGACGCTCACCTTGTATTTCGTCCCGTCCCAGAGTCCGCTCAGCTTATAGGAAACCGTCTCAGGCATCGGCTCGAAATAGTATTCGGAGAAGAATTTGACCTCTTTCCGGCCGCCCGACTCATCCTCGGCGACGAGGCGGTAGCTGTAAATGCACGCGTCGTCGAACGCCTGCGGGACGGTGACAAGCGCGCCGCTGTCCGTGATCTCCGTGACCGTGAGCTTCGCGTCCGCGGCGAAATACGGCGGAGCCGCTTCATCCCCTCTCGCGGGCGTGTACAGATAGGTCGAGGGATCAGACGGGTTGTCGATCACATAGATGAGCTGCTTGTCGGGATCGTCGGTATTGGACGGGGTTCTGAAGAAATCGTCCGTCAGGATGTTGTACGGCAGAATCCGCACGCGCCCCGCGGCGTCCGCTTCCACGATGTAGTACTGCGCGGCGTTCTCCTTGCCCGCAGGCAGCGTACCGCCGGTCATGCCGACTTCCATCTCAAAGTAATTGAGCGTGCCCGTGCCGAGCAGGGTGAACTTGTCCTGCCAGATCGAAAGCGGGTTGTTCACCGGTCCGTGCGAGTGTCCGGAGAAATTGATGACCTGCGGATACTCCCCGTACGCCTTCGCGAGCGCGGCGGAATCCCCGGTGTACCACGACCGGCTGACGTAGACGGTGTCCTTGATGTGGTGATGCTGGAAGGTGAAGATCGGCATGCCGGGGGCGTCCTCCGCCGCGGCTTTCAGTTCCCCTTTCAGCCAAGCGATCACGTCGCGGGGATAGTCGTTCCCGTTACGCGGGGAGAGGCCGATGATATGAAAACCCTTCACCACGGCGTGCACGTCCAGCGAATCGCTCATATTGGCGAGAAACACCGGCTGTCCCCCGCCGAAATACTCATGGTTGCCCATCGTCGCGAAAAGCTCGGTCTCCGGACGGATGTGCGCGTCGATGACGGCGTTGAGCGCCTTGTACTGATCGGCGTTGCCGTTGTTGGTGATGTCCCCCGCCATGAGCACGGCGTCAAGCGTGTTGTAGGTCGGATGCGCGTCGGCGTAGCGGTAGGCGGTGTCGAACAGCTTTCCGAGGCGCTGCGCGAGGGTGTCCCTCGTATTGTTGTTGATGTGGGTATCGGAGCAGACGGCAAGCCGGACGACCGGGACGAAATCCTTCATGGGATCGTCCTCGGGCTCCTCCGCGGGCTTGGTCTCTTCCCCGTTCTCCTGCGTCTGCGCGGCTTCTCCGTCCTCCTGTGTCTGTTCGCCGGGAGTCTCCGTCGTGTCCGGCGCGACGCTCTGCGTGTCGGCAGGCGTCCCGGACGTCTCGTCCGTTCCGCTTTGACAGGCGCAGATCAGCATCGCCGCGGCAAGCAGCAGCGCGACGAGCGGCATCAGGCGTCCGCGGCGCGCGGGGCGGGTTGAATGTGCGGATTGCATGGTGATCCTCCTTGCTCTGGGGTTTGTTCATCCTCATGATTTTACCACAAAGCTCGTCGAAAAACAATCACCTTTCGGGATTTTGTTGCGCGTCTCAGCGGAAGTTTCCGCACGGCGTTCCGCTTCCGCCGGGCGTTCGCCGGGCGTTCGCCGTGCTTTCGCGCCGCCGTTTTTTCCCCTTCCCGTTGACAGATCGGCCGTTTTCGGCTATAATACGAAGTAAACCGACGGCACGGGATCGCGGGGGCCTTATGACTCACCGGCCCTGCGCCGCGCACGAAAGGAACGGATGACAATGGACGAAAAGAACAGCGCATATCCCGAGCTCACGGGTCGGATCGACTCGGGCAACGCCGCCGAGGTGGAAGAAAAACTGCGGGCTGAGCTCGCAGGCAGGGACGGCGAGCCCCTCGTGCTCGACGCCTCAAAGCTCGTTTACATCTCGAGCGCGGGGCTGAGGGTGCTCCTTCGGCTCCGGAAGACCCACCCCGAAATGAAGATCGTCGGCGTAAGCCCGGAGGTCTATGAAATCCTCGACATGACGGGCTTTACCGAAATGATCGAGGTCGAAAAGGCGTACCGTGTCGTGGACATCACGGGCTGCGAGGTGATCGGACAGGGCGCGAACGGAACGATCTACCGCATTGACCAGGACAACGTCGTCAAGGTCTACAACAACGCGGACGCGCTGGACGATATTCAGCACGAGCGGGAGGTGGCGAAGCTCGCGCTCATCCTCGGCATTCCGACCGCGATCTCCTACGACGTGGTCCGTGTCGGGAACAGCTACGGCTCCGTGTTCGAGCTGCTGAACGCGCGGTCCTTTTCAAAGATCCTCGCGACCGAGCCGGACAAGATGGACTGGTGCGTCGCGGAATACGTCGGGATGCTGAAGAAGATCCACGGCACCGTCGTCCCATCGGGCAAGCTGCCGGACATGAAGGAAGCCGTGCTCGACTGGGCGCGTTTCCTCGAAGACCGTCTCCCCCCGGAAGCGGGCAGAAAGCTCGTCTCCCTCGTGGAGGCCATACCGCACGACGATCACATGATCCACGGGGATTACCATACGAAGAACGTCGAGCTGCAGGGCGACGAGGTGCTTCTCATCGACATGGACACGCTGGCGGTCGGACACCCCGTTTTCGAGCTGGGCTCCATGTACAACGCTTTCTGCGGATTCTCGGAGCTGGATCACAGCATCATCAAGAAGTTCCAGGGCTTTGATTACGATACTGCCCAAACGTTCTGGCGCAAGGTTCTCGCCGCGTATCTCGGCACGGAGGGCACGCAGAAGCTCCGCGAGGTGGAGGACAAGGCCCGCATCATCGGGCAGGCCCGCCTCATCCGCCGCTCCATCCGCCGTGGCGGGCTCGAATCCGAGGAGGGCAGACGGGAAATCGACTATCGCGTGAAGGTCCTCGTCTCTCTGCTCGAGACGACGGATACCCTGCTCTTCTGAAACGCCGCGGACGGCATCGATGAGATTCGCCTCACGCGCGGTCCGCGTGAAAAGAACACGAACGCCCCTTTTCGGGGGCCGTGTAAAACGGAGTAACGGAATGGCGCATAAAATCGATCTGCATATGCATACCGTCGTCTCGGACGGAACGGACACGCCCGAAGAAATCGTCGGCAAGGTAAAAGCCGCCGGGATCGGGCTGTTTGCCGTGACCGACCACGACGCCGTGGGCGCGTGTGAAACCATCGGCAGGCTCCTCGGGAAGGGGGATCCCGTCCTCATCACGGGCGTGGAGTTTTCCTGTTCGGACGAGCTGGGCAAGTACCACATCCTCGGATACGAGTTCGATCCCAATTCACCCGCCGTCTTAAGAGTCGCGCAGGAGGGACACGCCTTCCGCCTGAAAAAGGTCAAAAAGCGCCTCGACTTTATCGAGGAGGAATTCGGCTTTCGGTTTTCCGCGGACGAGGTCGCGTGGCTTTTCTCGCGGGACAACCCTGGCAAGCCCCACATTGCGCACCTGATGGTTCAAAACGGATACGCGCACTCGGTGAAGACCGCCATCGAAACCTACCTCGACCGGGCGCATTTCCCGACGGAATACGTCCGTCCCGAGGAAGCGATCGCGGGCATTCTCGGGGGCGGGGGCATTCCGGTCCTCGCACATCCGGCGTTCGGCAGCGGAAACCAGACGGTCCGCGGCGCGGAACTCAGATCCCGGATCGCGCGGCTCAGGGAATACGGGCTCGCGGGACTCGAAGTCTTTTATTCCGGTTTCCCGGAAGAGATCCGCGCGGAGGTGCTCGCGCTGACTGAGGAATTCGGCCTCTACGCGACGGCGGGCAGCGATTATCACGGCTCGACCAAGCCGATCGAGCTCGGAGACACGGGACTCGACGAAGACGCGGACGTGCCGGAGGGGCTTGCAAGGTTCATCCGGGACGTGAAAAAGCATAACGATACCAACTCGGCAAACAGCCGCGGATGACCGCGGAAAAAACTCCGCCCGGCGGCTCATCCGCCGGGCGAAAAGCAGGAGGAAAATGCAAGATGAATTACGGTGAACTGCGCGCTCAAACGGCCCGCGGCTGGAATACCTGGTTTTCCCCCTCCATGACGGCGCACGTTCTTCTGCCTTACGGCTTTGCCGTCAACCTCTGCTTCAAGCATTTCGCCGACTCCGGCCTCGTGCGGAATCTGAAGGTCGGCGATCACGGACTGCGGCCCGGCTCCCGGAGCTGGGACGGGACGTACACCTATCTTTCGTTCCGGCTCGGCCCGCTCGACGTCACGGTGGAAAGCGCCGCTGTCGGAGGGGAGCAGATCATCCTCGTCACGCCGACGGGGGAGATCGGGGACGGGATGCGTCGTCCCGCGCTCGTGATCGAGGGCGCTCTGCTCTGGGGCAAGCCGGGGCAGCTCTTCAAACAGAACGGCAAAATCGGCGCGCGCTTTGACGACGGCAAAACGATCGAGATCCACACGACCGGACAGCCGGACGCCTACACCCACACGTCGGCGCTCTGCCCGTGCCTCTGTGTCACGCTCGAGCCGTCCGTGCCCGTCGCCGTCTCGACGACCCACGTCACGGCACAGGAGGCGCGCCGCCTGCTCGACGAAGCGCGGGCAAAGGTCGTCTCGGAGGAGGCAGCTTACGGGGACCTTGCGGGCGCTTATCAGGCGATGCGCTCCTGCCTCGCGTGGGACACGATTTACGAACCGGAGCACGACCGCATCTGCTCCCCGGTCAGCCGGAGCTGGAGCGAGGGCTCGGGCGGCTACGTCCTCTTCGACTGGGACACCTATTTCGCCGCGCTGATGTGCGGACTGGGAAGCCGGGAGCTCGCCTATCTCAACGCCTTCGCCATCACGAGCGAGGCGACGGAGGACGGATTCATTCCGAATTTCGCCTCCTCCGACGGGTTCCGCAGCCGCGACCGCTCCCAGCCACCCGTCGGTTCCCTTGTGACGCTCCGTCTGTGGGAACGCTTCCGGGACGACTGGTTCGTCACCGAGATCTTCCCCGCCCTTCTCAAGTGGAACGAATGGTTCGCCGCGCATCGGACGCTCCCCGACGGCACCATGGCGTGGGGATCGGAAAAGTACGCGCCCCGGCTCGGCCGGTATTTCGAGGTGAGCGACACCGGCAACCTGCAGGGCGCGAAATTCGAATCGGGACTGGACAACTCCCCGATGTACGACGGCGCGGCGTTCGACGAAAAAAGGCAGATCATGCTGCTCTCCGACGTCGGTCTGACGGGGCTCTTTATCGAGGACTGCCGCTGTCTCATCCGGCTCGCCGAAATCGCCGGACGGACCGAAGAAATCCCCGCGCTCCGCGCTCGGATGGAAGCGGCGGAGGCGGCGCTGGAGTCGATGTGGAATCCCGACACCGGGATCTTCGAAAACCGGGACGCCGTGACGGGCAAGTTCAGTCACCGCATCTCGCCGACGAATCTCTACGCGCTCTTTTCCTCCCGCGTGAGCGCGGAACAGAAGAAGTCGGTTTCCGAAAAGTATCTTCTGAACCCCGACGAGCTCGGAGGCGAGTTCATGCTGCCGTCGATCTCCCGAAGCGACCCCGCCTTCCCGGATCAGGACTACTGGCGCGGGCGCATCTGGGCGCCGATGAATTATCTGGTTTACGAAGCCCTCTCTGAGGCTGGAATGGATACGGAAAAGCGCCTGCTCGCCGCGTCATCGCTGAAGGTCCTGCTCGGAGAATGGGAGGAGCACGGCCACGTCCACGAGAATTACAGCGGGATCGACGGACAGGGCTGCGATAAGCCGAACAGCAATAATTTCTACCATTGGGGGGGACTGCTCGGGTATATCGCCGTCGTCGAAAGCGGCAGGGGATGAACGGGGATCGCCCTTTCCGACAACCGGGTTTCTTTCGGGAGGGGACCGCAAAGGAATTTTGAAAAACAGGGATCGCCGCGTTTCACCGTTTTCAGGTGTGAAACGCGGCGGTCCCCTTTTGCATCGCACTGCCGGGCGTTTTTATACTCTTCTCATGCAAAAGCGACAATGTCAACGGCTCATCGTGCGCTTCACATTACCCCGATGTGCACTTTGAGCGGTGCGCTGCACCAGTCGTATGAAAGTTCTTTGCCAGGGGCTGTCGCATTAACTCCAGAAAACGGAGAAATGCAACAGCCCGCTTGCTTTTCAGAGCCGACAGCTGTCCTTTTTCTCCTTTATCAGAGGAGCCGGTTCAGCAAGCTGAACCCAAAAGGACCAAAAAGAGGAACTCTTTCCGTGTCTTGGGTGTTCCGAGGTCGGAGAGTTCGCGCTCCGCGCGAATCTCGGGACCTCGGGTCAGGGCGTTGCCCCGACACCCCACCACCTTTTGAAAAAGGTGGACGAAAACTTTTGGGACTATTTGCGACAGGCCCGCGTTCCCCCTTTCGCTTATGCTTTCAGCGCCTCGCTCAGGCTGTGCGGCACGCCCCTTGGACCGCGGACCGCGAAAATACCGTATTCCTTCCCGAGCAGCGCGAAGGGAAACGCGTCCGGCGGATACCGCTTTGTGAGCCGGATCTTCATCAGCGCCTTCATCCGGACCTTCCCGTCGTCATAACGGTACGGAATGTCCGTCTCCGTGACATCGCACCGGTACAGGATTGCCGAGACGGGAGAGGCCACATAGAGATAGACGGTATCCCCCTTCCGGATCCCCGCGCCCTGCTTCCAGTTGATTTCATCCGAGCCGGCAAACGCCGCCTCGACGTCGTAATACTTCGGGTTCGCGGGAACGAGCCATTCCTTCGGCGGGCGCAGCTTTTGCTTCTTCGCCCGCGGCGCCGTGGTCACATAGCTCTCGTTCAGCCAGCCGCAGATCTCCTCAAAGGGCACCGTTCCGTCGAGCAGAACGGAAACCCAGTTCCCGCGGCGGATGTGATACCCGCGAAAATACCCGGGTTTGGCAACCAGAACGTCCGCGAGGAAGGGATCGGCGAGTTTGACGTTCAAAACGTCCGCCGTCCCGTCCCCGCGCAGCCCGAGGCTCTTCTTCGGCACGTTCATCACGATCCCGTACCATTTCCGGTTCTCCGCGTGCCTGAGCACCGCGTAATCCGGATACCGCGCCCACAGGTATTCGGGTTCTGTCCCGTACTGCTCCTTCGAGAAGTCGAGCACTTTGTCTCTCAGCGTCATTTCACTCCTCCTCCGCGCGCGGCAACCGCCGCCCGTCCGCCGTTTCCGCGCCGTTCAGTCCTTTTCAAACCGCAGGGTCTTTTTCATTCCGTCCCTGCCGCACACCGTGTTCGGGAAGATACCGGCCGCGCACGGCAGATAGGCCTCTGGCTCCTCGATCATCTGGGAATAATGCGCGAGCCACAGTTCCTTCGCCCCGGCTTTCGCCGCCGCCTGCGCCGCCTGGGCGAAATTCATGTGCCCGTGTTCGAGCGCGAGCTGTGCCTGGTCGTCCTCGCCGTAGGTCGCTTCCGCGATCAGAAGATCCGCGTCCTGCGCCGCATCAAGCAGGGATTCGCAGAGCGCCGTATCCCCGGTGAAGACGATTTTCAGTCCTTTCCGGGCTTCTCCCAAAACCTGCTCCGGCGTCACGGTCACGTCCCCGACCGTCACGCTCTGTCCCTTCTGCAGAAGCCCCCACTGATTCGTGGGAACGCCCAGTTCCTTCGCCTTCTGCGGCATGAACTTTCCCGCGCGGCTCAGGGTGAAGCAGTATCCCTGACTGGACACCCTGTGCTCCGTCGGGAAGGAAGTCAGCACGGCTCCCGCGGGCCATCCTTCGGCGAGGGTGTCAAGCGCGAGTCCGTCCCGCGGCATCTCAGTCAGGCGGATCTCATAGGAGGTCCACCCGACCAGCTTCAAAATCGGCTCGAGCGCCTCCGTCAGGCCTTCGGGCCCGGTAATGGTCAGCGTTTCGGTCCTGCCCATGCTGCACATGGTCTGAAGCAGGCCCGGCAAACCGAAGATATGGTCCCCGTGATAATGCGTCAGCGCGATCAGATCCGTCTTCATCAGGCTGACGTCCGCTTTTCTCGCAGCAGACTGCGTGCCCTCTCCGCAGTCGAACAAAATCGAATGCCCGCCGCAGACAAGCTGCGCCGCGGTCAGGGCGCGGTCGGGAAGCGGCACGAGCGCCGCCGTTCCGATCAATGCGATATCGATCATTTATATCACTCCGTTTCCGTTTTTCGTTTTTCCTCCCGTATCCATGCGAGGGTGCTTTTCAGCTGTTCTTCTTTCGGCACACCCGCGAGGCGGAGCTTGTGGGCGTAGGCGAGCGCCGAGCTGAACAGGGGACCCGGCTTTTCTCCGGCCTCGATCAGATCCCGGCCCATGACGTACGGACGGCTCATTCGCTCTTCGTACACAGCAAGTATTTCCCGCAGCTTGCTTTCGGTCGCCTCATACGCCTCTGCGAGCGCTTCGCGGTCCTCTCGGACGCCGACACGTCCCATGTGATCAGCCTTCGCGAGCAGGAGCAGATCCTCCGGGCACACGGACCGGTCGAACATCTTCATGAAGGCTTTGACGTGCGAATCCATGGCGGCCTTTTGATTGGGCTCCATGTGAAGCTCCGTCATGTTCAGCGTGTATCCCCTCAGCTTCACCTCGCCCGTGATCCGGGAGAGGAACGCGCGGACGAGCGGCAGCCCCTCCGTCTCATGCCCGTAGGCGTGCAGGCCCTGTTCGTCTGTCGCCGACGCCTTGCCGAAATCGTGGCACAGGGCGGCGAGCATGAACCAAAGCGGCTCCTTCGCGTCCCCGCGCAGCCGCGCCGCCTCGTCGAGGACCTGCATGGTATGCGTCCACACGTCCCCCTCCGGATGATACCGGGCGTTCTGGCGCACCCCGATCAGATTTTGGAGTTCGGGGAACCAGACCCCGAGCTGATTCATTTTTTTGAGTTCTTCGAAGAAGACCGAAGGCCGGGGCGCTTTGGACATCGCTTTTTCAAGCTCCATCATGATCCGCTCGCCCGGCAGGGCGGCGACGTCCATCGACGACGCCAGCGCCGTCGTTTCCTCTGCGACAGAAAACCCGAACCGCGCGGCGAACTGCGCGGCGCGGAACACCCTGAGCGGATCCTCCGCGAAGCTCGCGTCGTTCACATGCCGGATGCGGCCGCGGCGGATATCGTCCTTCCCGCCGAAGAAATCGAGGATCTCGCCGGTCAGAACGTCCTGCATCATCGCGTTCATCGTGAAGTCCCGCCGGGAAGCGGCCTTCTCCTCGCCGAGGAACGGATCGACGAACACCTCGAAATCCTTGTGCCCGCGGCCCGTGGCGGACTCGGAGCGGGGCATGGCGATATCGAGATCATAATGCCTCAGCCCCATGATGCCGAAGCTCACGCCCATCGTGAGCCTCTCCCCGAGCGAGTCGAGGATCTCTTCGAGGCACCGGACGGACACGCCGTGGACTTCGATATCGATGTCCTTGTTCTCCCGCCCGAGGATCTGATCGCGGACAAAGCCGCCCACATAATAGGAGCGGCCGCCCGCCCGCGAAACCTCCGCGGCGATCCTTTGCGCCATTTCCATGTTTTTGTCGTTCATGTCCGTCCCACCTCGCCGCAATGCCGTTTTAGCGGCTTCTGTTTTCAAATCCGGAATAGTTCAGAGCCTCCCGAGGGGGATCTTTTTCATGACCGCTCCCTCGGGCGTGCCCGCCGACGCGAAGAGCGTTTCCCCGTCCGAATACACCGCCGTCCAGAGAGCGCCGGCGTCCTCGGGAACGTCGAACACGACCTCGGCGGGGGAAAAGTCCGACGCATCCAGCTCATCCGCGGGGGTACCGTTCGAAATCATTGTTTTCATGACGGACGTGCGGTCCCCCTTGACCGCCTTGTTCTCGTCCGTCTGAAAGGAGACGACGAGCCTGCCGCCCTTCGTTTCGGCGATCCACGGAGCGCCCGCCTTCGAGCCTTCCCCCGACGGGATATAGATCTCGCGCGGTTCGCTCCACTCTCTGCCGTCCGCCGAGGTGAGAAGGCAGATCACGAAGGGGTGCCTTCCCGCCTCCCGGCGCAGGTGCGTGGCCTCGATGACCAGCGCGTACCCGCCGTTTCCGAGCTCTGTCCAGACGGGCATGCCGTCCCGGGAATCGTGCATTCTCCCGTCGCAGATCACCGTTCTGTCGACCCATGCCTCTCCGTTCCACCGTTTGCTTTCGATGTTCTGCATCGGCGTCACGAGGGTTGAGTCGTTCGCGTAAAAGCAGGTCAGCTCCCCCTCGAGCATCCCGAGGCAGGGCTCCCAGACGCCGCGGAAGCCTCCGTCCGGCTCCGTGTACTCCGCGACGACGGAATGGGGCGCAAAGGTCTCCCCGTCGCCGGCGGATATGCGCAGGGAGGTATAAAACCCGTCGTCCCGCTTTCCGATCGCGCGGTACGCCAGAAGAACGACGCCATCCGGCAGCTCGAACAGCTCCGGGTTCGCGCAGGTCAGATCGGGGGCAAAGCTGCCCCGGCCGACGTCCCGCCACACTGCCCCGTCGTCCTCCGCCGCAAAGACGCGGATCCCGCGCGCCGTCTCCGCCGCGGCGATCAGCCTGCCGTCCCGCAGCCGCAGAACGCGCGGACTTGCCGCATGGGGCGCGATCACGGTCCTTGAAACGCGTTTCCAGTCAAACATGTTGCCTCCCCCGAAAGTCCGATCCCGTCCGGACGGCTCCTCTGCACCGTTTCCGGAAGATGCGCGCCGCCTCTGATTTCTTATGCCTCCGGCGTCTGTGCCGCTTTCTCCCGCAGGATGTCACGCGCCTCCATCAGCGCGAATCCCAAGAGGTTTTCTCCCTGCCACTGATTCGGGTCGTGGATCCGCGGATCGTCGAGCCCGAGCTTCACGCCCCAGATGCCGTCATAGGGACTGCCCTCGACCAAAACTTGGTTTCCGGTGCCGTCAAGGAACGCCCAAAGTTCCGGATTCTGCGAGAATTTCGCGAGAGTCCCCTGAAGGACCACACCGTACTTTTCGCGGTCCCACAGCGCGGCGTCGAAATTCCGCACTTCGCGTCCGAGCGCCTTATACGCCTGAGGATCGGACGCCGCCATGATGCGTTCGTACGTCTCGCCGTCGCCCATCAGCACCGCCTTCTGCGCCATCATGTACTGCTCCGCTGTGTGATAACGGACGCCGTCCGCCTCGAAGCAGCAGTCATACCACTGGCTGAAGCAGGCCTTGGTCATCTTCTTCGGATTGGGCGTATGCCCCCAGAAAGCGATGACGTTCAGATCTTCTCCCGCCCTGTACCGTTCTATGATCGATTCTCTTGTATACTTCATCGTTAAGTTTCCTCCGTTCTCACTTTCATCAAAATCGTTCCGAGACGGTTTTCACCCTCCCATGTGTTGAGATCGACGCCCCAGAACGTGTCCTTTTTCGCGCCGTTGATCAGCTTGAGGTTCCCCGTTTCGATCAGCCGCCGCACAAGCTCGGGATTCTGCGAAAACTTCAGGCGGACGATTTCTTCCATGACCTCTGTTTTGCGCGCTTCCCACGCGGGCGAGCCCTGTTTCGCCGCGTATTTCTGCTTCGCCTTGTCGGGATTCATGCGCGCGATGGTTTTTCTGTCCGCCTCTTCCTCGCATTTTGAAGCGAGGAACGCCGACGCCGCGCAGGGGTATGTGATCCCCCCGTACGTCACCTCCGCCGGAAAGCCGTTTGACAGAAACGCGTATTCGTCCCTGAACTGCAGGATCTCTTCCGGGTAATCCTGTTGCCTCAGCTCCCGCAGGATCGGGACGACGGACGGGTGAAGCATTTCAATCACGGCGTCGACGTCGAAGAGGTGCTCCCGGATCGCGGTGGAGCTGACGCCCTCGAGCCCCGCGGGGGTGCCGACCGTGATCAGCGAATCCCTGTGGGGAGCGAGATGCCCGCGCGCGGCGATCTCTTCCTCGAGGCGTCCGCAGTCGCGCGCGTAGAGGATGCAGCGGCAGATCTCAAAGAAGGTGCCCTTCTCGGCAAAATGATCGAGCAGATCGAGCTTATCCGCGCCGGCGACATAATAGAGTTCCTCGTCGGGATATCGGTCCCGCATCAGCCGCATCATCCCGACGTCGTCGGAATACGGCTGATCCATCGCCTCCGTGAAGATCCTCATCCTTTCGTCCGAGGCCGTCATTGCCTCCAGCATCCGGACGCGCAGTTCGCTCGAGAGGCTGAGATGACTTTGTCCCGCCTTCATCATTTTTCGTTTCAGATACGGGAAACCGACCGGTATGAAGAATCCCGTCCGTGCGTTCACGGCGTCGAGCGCCGTTTTCATGACCGCGAGATGCGCGGCAGTCGGCGGATTGAACGATCCGCCCATGACCACAATACTCATGCATATCTCTCCTTTCCGCGGGAGTCCGTCCGCCGGAGCCCGAAGCGGCTCCCCCCCTTTCCGTCGATATCCGCTCTTTTTCGAACGGATGAAGGAGAATGGCGCGCCCGGCACCGTCTTCGTTTCGGCGTCGGTTTCGGGGCTTGTCCCGAAATTCCTCCCGTTTTTACGGTGTGCTTTGAACTCCCGTTTGTCCCCGGGGCACAGGGCGTTCCGAAACGCGCTGCCCGCCGCGCGCTGAAAGGGTCTGCTCGCCCGCCGCTTCCGGGACCTGTCCGGTGAGTTCCGGGAGAGTATATCACACGGGGGGAGCGGGATTTGAATTTGTTTTCCGGCGCTCTTGCGCCTTTTCGTCTTTCGTCTCCGCTTTTCAGCTTTCCGCGCCGCCGAGTCCGAGCCGTCCGAGGACGTGCTCCGCAATGATCTCGGCCTGCTTTGCGACGGCGGGCGCGTGAAAATGATAGGTGTCCGACCAGAACTCGTCCCGCTCAAGCACATCCATCGGGGAAAACAGATCGATCACGGGCAGCCCCTCCTCTTCGGCGAGCGCCTTGACCGTTTCGTTCAGGGTCGATGAAACCGCGGTCAGCCCCGCGTCCTTCAGCGGGGTGCTGAGCGTCAGCGAAAGCTTCGTGTCCGGGAGCTTCGCGCGGATGAACGCCACAGCCGCGCGGTATGCCGCGTCCCACTCCGTTCGGTCCGTCGACAGACTGTGCAGACCGTTGTTGAAGCAGATCACGTCGTACGGATACGCGTCGAGCATGAAATCGAGCTCGCGGAAGTAAACCGGATCGGTCACGCATTTCGACGACGCCCAGAAGGAAACGTTCACCCGTCCAGCGAGCAGGGCGCGCACAGGACCGCTGTAAGCGTTGCAGATCGAATCGCCGATCAAGAGTACGCGCGGCAGAGCGGACTCGACCGCGCTGAACGTATAGGTGATGCTCCATTCGGTGCCCTCGCGCCTGCGCGACGTGGAGGCCGGAGCAAAGTCCTGCCACTTAATCATGATTTTCTCCTCCCTGTATGACGGACGGCAAAACGCCGCGGTCTCTGCGGCGCGCTTTTCACCGCCCGGATTTTTCACCGTCTGAATGCTTCCATCAAAGGCCGCGCCGTCCGGACTGCCGTATCGAAATCCGGATGCCACGAGCACTCGAGGCTGATCCGCTCCGCTCTCGGGCAGCGCCCGAGAAGAGCGGCAAGGCGCGCGAGATCTTCCTCGTCTCCCGGGATGGGCGCCCAGCGGTCGACGGGGCGGCCGTAATGCACGTGCCAGAGGAGATCGCCGAAGTCCGGCAGGCTCTCGAGATCGTCCCCGTTCTCGCTGTGATGATAGAAATCCACGAGCACGCCGACGGCAGGATGCGCCGCCGCCCGCGCGGCCGCCGCGCCTTCGGCGACCGTGTGGATGAAGTTGCAGTCCCTTCGCGACAGCGGCTCCACGACGATCCTCATGCCGGACCGCTCAGCCGCCTCGCCGCAGACCGAAAGCACGCGGGCGAACTGGGGCTCGACCTCCTCGCGGCTCATCCCCTCGGGGATCCCGCGGACAAACCCGCTGCCGATGACGGCGATTTTCCCGCCCCACGCCGCCGCGCGGCGGAATCCTCTTTCCGCGTAGGCGCCGATCTCAGAGAGCAGCGGGGACTGATCCCCGTCCTTCGCATAGAGCTTCATGCCGCCGCGGAAGAAGATGTTGTACGCCTCCGCCGGGACGCCGGTCTTTTCGATCAGATCGGTATTGTGCCGGAAGGCTTCTTCGTCCAGTCCTTCCAGCCAGCTGAAATTCGCTTCGAGATAATCGTACCCGAGCTCCGCGAGCAGGGGCAGTTTGTCGGGGGATGCGCATACGCCGATTTTCATTCAGATTGACCTCCGTTTTATGTTCGATGCCGATGATTCTTCTTTTTTTGTCGGGGAGTGCCGCGGGCAGCACGCGCGGGTTTCCGCCCTCCTTCGCCGAAAGCTGTGAGCGCACCTTCCCGCACCTACCGTATTGTAGCACAGAAACAAGCCGGATGCAAGACAATGCGCAAAACTCCGCGAGCCTCCGTTCCCCACGTCACGCCCTGCGCGTAAAGCTGCCGAGCAGGATGTCGCCCTCATCCGCGCAGGTCTTGACCGTGCGCACGGCAGCGACGGGCTTTTCGGGATGGGGGTCCGGCACGGCGATTTTGTACCAGGTGTCCCCGCCGCGCCGTTCGGGCAGCGTCGTATAGGAGACCTCGGCGAGCTTGTCGTCGAAGGACCAGGTGTCGCGCTCCGCGAGCCCCGGGTTTTCATAGAGCCCACCCTGATAATGCCGCTCCCAGACGCGCTTCTTGCCCGTGATGTTCAGCCCGTAGACGAGCGGGATCGAAAGGATCTCGCCGTCCGCGTATTCCACCTCGTACCGTCCGACCGTGTCGCGCTCCGTCTGCATGGGGACGCTCGAGAGGTACTGATAGCGCCGCTCGATCGTGGCGGTGTGTTCGATGAGGAAATGCGGTCCCGCAAGAGTTTTCCGGTTGGCGGTCCGATACATCTCCTCGTAAACTTCGTCGAGGTATGCGGGGAAGCGCGCGTCGTCCCAGGTCTCGTCCCAGAACATCCGCCTGCCGAGGAAGAGGGAGAGGAAAACACCGTTGCGCTGCATGGTGGCGTCCTCGAGGCTGGACCAGTGGGAGGGGGAGCCGCCCGCGGCCCCCTGCGCGAGACGGCGGTTCCAGTCGAGGAAATTGGCGGGTCCGAAATTGCCGTACAAAAACGGGATGCCGCGCTTCACAAACTCGTCGTCGAAGTATTCCGCGATGCTCCAGTACCAGTGGTGGGCGATGATATCGCGCGGGATGAGGTCGATAGCGCGCCACGTGGCGGGGCGTACGATCTCCACCGTGCCGTCGGGACGGCGTTCGCGCGCCTCGGAGCCGCCGAAATGCTCCCCGTTCAGTCCGATGGCGTCGAGCAGCTTTTCTGCCCAGAGCATGGTGCGCACGCCGCGCTCGGCGAGCCAGTCGTGAATTTTCGTCACGTCGTCGGCATAAATATTCTCGGCGGCCTTTCCCCGGCAGCGGGGGCAGACGCCGATGGAATAGTACTCGTCGTGCCCGATGTGCACGATCTTCGGCTCGAAGACGCCGAGCACCTCTTCGAGGACTTCAAACACCAGTTGGTACGTGTCGGGGTTCGAGGGGCAGTAGGCGTCCGGCCACGCGTCGTCCGAACGCTCCGCAAGCTCGGGATGGGGCATGAGCAGATAGTCGGAATGGGAGAGCGTGGGACACTCCGGAATGACCTCCATGCCGCGGTCCTTACAGTATTTCACAAGCGTGCGCACGGTGTCCTGCGTCAGCCAGCGCCCCCCGCCGTTCTCGAAGTGAATGGAATTCTTGCCCCACGGGTAGGTCTTGTTCTGGATCTCGTTCGCGCGGTCCGGGTACCGCGCCATCTCCCGGCAGTAATCGATCCACGCGGAATTGATCTCCGGGTGCTTTTTATACTCCATCGCCCCGCCGACCTCGATGATGACGGTGTTGTACCTGAGGGACAGGAGCAGATCGACGGTGCGGTAAAAGCTCTCAAGGTTGTCCGGGGCGGGCATGTAGACCTTCAGCCCGCGGAACGGGTAGCGGGGCAGATCCCACAGAAGCCCGCGCCGCACGCTTTTGCCGTCCGCGCTGTCCCGCGCGTCCTGTAAGAGGGCGTACGCGCCGTAGATGAGCCCTCTCAGTCCGTCGGAGTAAACACGGACGGCGCTTTCGCGGGTATCGACGAGGTAGGAGTCCTCGGCGCGGTCCCGATCGGTGTGAAGGAGAGAGCGCGCCTCCGAAAGAACTTCTTCCGGGATGGGGCGGATGAATTCGATGCTCCCATAAAAGCCGTCCGGCGCGGTCGGGAGCTGTTCCGTCACCGCGGCGAGCGCGGGATCCTCCGGCTGTGAAAAGGGCGCGAAGACGGCGTCCCCGTCCGCCACCCGGAAGGTATGGAGCGAAGAAAGCATGGGATCACCTCCGTTTTGTTCTGCCGTGCGCCGGCGCGCGGGGGAGAGGGATCGGGGACGATCCCGATGCGCGTGGCGCGGTCTTTCCGCATTCCATTGTACCACAAAACCGCGTCGGATTCAAGACAAAGCCGAGAATCCCGCCGCAGTTTCCCGCACGGGCAGATTCCGACGACGGATTTCAAAGCGGATTTCAAAAAAACGCTCTTTCCGTCATGTATTGACATTCTCCCCGGAATATGGTATAATTGGCACAAATCAAGGTTTCGGCTCAAATCATCGTTCTCGGAGACCGCGGCGCACCCAGCGGGCCGCCTCGGGGTTCCCTCATCACGCAAGGAAGCATGCAAAAGGGGCAAGGTGAAATGAAAAACAAGCCAAAGCTTCTCGGGTACTACAATTACACAGTCATCCTGACCTATATCGGAATGCTGATCGGGTTTGCGGGCGTTTTCTGCGTCTTTGAAGATCGCATCTTTTACGCGGTGCTCTGCCTGATCGCCGCGGGAGCATGCGATATGTTCGACGGAGCGATCGCGTCCACCAGGGAGCGGACCGAGGCGGAAAAGTGCTTCGGCATCCAGATCGATTCTCTCAGCGACCTGATCTGCTTTGGCGTTCTTCCTGCCATGATCGCCTGCGGCGCGAGGGGGCAGGCTCTCCCGATCCTTGTGATCGCCGCGCTGTATGTGCTCTGCGCCCTCATCCGGCTCGCCTATTTCAATGTCGACGAACAAGAGCGGCAGAAGAACAGTTCATCTTCGCGCGAACTGTATCTCGGCATGCCCGTTACGGTCTCCGCCCTCATCGTCCCGCTGGTCTTCAGCGTCGGAAGCTGGTTCCCCGCGCAGAGAACCGTCGCGCTTGCCGTCGCGCTTGCCTTGTCCGCCATTCTTTTCCTGCTTCCCTTCCCGCTGAAAAAGCCGAAGCTCACCGGCAAGATCATCCTTGTGCTCTGCGGGTTCATCGAACTGTTTCTGGTCGTGTTCATCCACGTGAGGCTGTCATGATCACAGATTTCTTTTATGGCAGCGCCGCGGGAAGAGCGATGATGAACAGCCTGCAGGCGGTCGGTTTTTACAACCGCTGCGCGTTTCTCCTCCGCACAAAAGCGTCAAAGCGCATGATCCCGCGCTATATCCGAAAGAATCAAATCGATATGCGCCCGTACGGGGATCGGGAATACGGCTCGTTTGCCGAATTCTTCTCCCGGAAGAAGGACGGGGTTCGAATCAATGAAAATCCGAATGTGCTGATCAGTCCCTGCGATTCCCTGCTTTCGATTTATGAGATCCGGGACGACCTTGTGATCCCGATGAAGGGCTCGCGGTACGATCTCGGCGATCTGCTTCCCCGGCCTGATCTCAGAGAGCTGTTCCGCTCGGGGCTCTGCATGGTCTTCCGTCTGGAAGCGTCGTTCTATCACCGCTTCTGCTGCTTCGACAACGCGAAAATCGAGGAAACTCATTTTATCCCCGGACAACTGCACAGCGTCCAGCCGATCGCCTTGCGGACAGTTCCGGTTTACCGTCTGAACAGAAGATGGTGCAGCATTCTCGAAACCGAGCATTTCGGGGTGGCCGCCCAGATCGAGGTCGGCGCGATGTTCGTGGGGGGCGTGGAGTTCTCGAAGAACGACGGCTCCTTCCGTCGGGGCGAGGACATGGGGAGCTTTGAGCTTGCCGGCTCGACCCTCGTTCTGCTCCTGAACGCGTCCGTCCGGAAGCGTCTGGCGATGTACGAACGCTTCCGCCCGACGTTCCGCGGAAAAGAAGAAATGAAGGTCTCGATGGGAGAAGGACTGGGAATCCTGCGTCCGGAGCGGACGAGCCCGACCGAATGAGCGGGCACATCCGACGGATCGGACTGCGCTGGGGCAACAAAGAATACAAGAACGATACGGCGCAGAGGCGCTGAGAGCGGTGGTGCCGCGTGAAACTCCGGATGACGGAGGCGCGCGGCGCCGCCGATTTTTGTTTTGCCGCGGGAATCTTGACATTGACTGTCTGTCCGGTTATAATAGAGACAGGCAGCGGCTCACAGCTCATCCGCCGCACTCAGAAAGCGAGGCAGGAATATGACAGTTCGCATCATGCAGAACAGCCCGGAGACCGCGTATGCGGCATCGGAGCTGGAACGCTTCCTCGGAGAATTCACAAACGCTGAGATCAAGCGGGAGGGGGAAGCGGACCGCCGCGTGACCCTGACCGTCGACGATACCCTGCCCGCCCCGGACTGGACGATATCCGGCGACGGGACGGAGCTTGCAGTTCGGGGCGGGTGCGCCTCGTCCGTGCTCTGCGGCGCGTGCGACGCGCTCGCCGACGCGGGGTTATTTTTCGAAGCGACCGGTTATTCCGCGCCGCTCGGCTTCGACTCGGAGCGGTTTTTCCGCGTGAACAAGGCGGTGACGCCGAAATTCCGCCTGCGCGGCATCCGCCAGCACATCAATTTCCCGATGGACATTTCCTCCTATCCGCTGAAGGACGCGAAGGAGTACATCCGCGCCCTCGCCCGGATGCGGTTCAACGCGATCACCTTTCACAGCTATCCCGGACAGTGGCACGAGACGCGTCCGGACGACCCGAACGATCACGCGGGGCATTTCTTCTACGGACAGACCCATCCCGTCCCCGCGGACGATCCGCTGACCGCCTCGCGCATCGAAAACCGCAGGATCTACTGCATTCCCGAGGTCGAGGCGATTTATGACGACGAAGCGAAGCGGGCGGAGTTCGCGAAGTATTTCCTAAACGAGCTGATAAAGACGGCGAAGGAAGCGGGCATGGAGGTCACGCTCTCGGTCGAGATCCTTTCCGACGACGCGGACGCGGGCGCGCGGATGCTTCACGTCCTGTGCGAGACCTATCCCCTGATCGATACCCTCGAGCTGATTTCCGAGGAGTGCGGCGGCTTCCGCGACGTGCCCGGCGTCACGCGGGAGAACATCACCGAACACCTGACCGGGCTCTTCGGTGCGGAGATCCTCGACGGGGACGGGAAGCTCCCCGGACTGCCGGACGGTCTGCCCTCCCAGCTCAGCTCCGCCGCCGTCTGCCTGAAGCGGATGCTCAAGGTGCTCGACAAGCGGGAACAGTGGCTCGCGGGGCTTGCCCGCGTCCCCGCCCTGCGCGCGGGGCTTTATCTCACCGACCGCGACACGCTGCGGGTGCTGAGACCCATCCTGCGCCGCTTTTTGCCCGCGGGGATGACGATGAGCCTGCTCCCCGCCCACGGGGCGCTCGCCGCGGCGGACAACATCGAAAACACCGGGACGACGGCGGAGGACTGGCAGAACACCATGTTCTATTCGTGGGCGGAGTTTGACGGGAACATGTACCTCGAACAGCTTTCCACGGAGGGGACGGACAAGCTCGTGACCCTGCCGCCGACCGGCTCCTCCTACGGATACGTCATCAATCACTGGCGGACGGCGGAAAACAATCTGACGATCTCCTATGCCGCCGAGGCTTCGATTTCCGCCATGCCCGCCGACGCGTATTACAGAGAGTACGCCGCGCGGCTCGGCATCGGGGACAAAGAGGGCTTCGCCGCCTTCTGCAAACGGCTGGCGCGGCTTGACACCTACAACAGGGACAACCTCTTCAACATCGGCTTCTGCGCGGTCGGATGCTGGCTCAACTGGCACAGGGAGGGCAATTACATGACCCCGCGCGGGTACGAGGACAAGGATTACCGGCACGCGATCGCGGAATATGAAGCCCTCGCTGCCGAGGCGCGCGCGCTGCTGCCCGCCGCCGGAACAAAGGAAGGGACCGCTTTCCTGCGCCTGACGGAGAACCGGTGCGAAACGAGCCTGCTTCACGTGCGCTCCATGATGACGCTCGAGGAGCTCAGGGAGGTGTTCGACTACGAGCATCCCGCGCCGCTCACACCGGAGACGGCGGAGAAAATGACGGGGATCCTGAAGCGCTCGCGGGACGACGCGGAAGAATATCTCGCTCTCTACGGCGCTCTGCTGCCCGACCGCGGCGGAGAAGGACAGCTCGCGAGCTATCACGAAACGACGCTCGTCTACATCGACGCGATCGCCTCGTCCTTCGGTCTGGACAAGGGCAGGATCAAGGCTGCGCCGCGCGCGGTCTACGACGAGCCGCCCATGCCCGACCCGGATGCCCGGTAAACGGGAAACAAAAAAAGAGAACCGCTGTGTTTCTCCCTGCCCCGGAGAAATGCGGCGGCTCTGTTTTCTGTTCGGATCGGTTGACGTTTCCCGGGTTTACGGGTCGTTTGCAGGGTCGGCACGTTTCTCTTTCTCCGCGCCGGGCGTTTCGGGAAAGCGAAGAGCCGCTTCCCTTCCCTGTGCGGTTCAGACCGTCCGGTATCCTTTGCCGAATTTCTTTCTGTAATTGTCGATGCAGTGTTCGATCACCTTCACCGCCTCGCCGACGCCCATGATCTCGTCCACCCGCGTTTCCTTGCCTTCGAGGTTCTTGTAAACGGAAAAGAAATGCTGGATCTCGTCGAAGATGTGCTTCGGGAGCTCCGAGATATCGTGATAGGTGTTGTAGGTCGGGTCGCCGAAGGGCATTGCGATGATCTTTTCGTCGCCCATGCCGCAGTCGAGCATTTTCATGACCCCGATGGGATAGCTCCGCACGAGGGTCATGGGACGGATGTTGTCCGAGCAGAGCACCAGCACGTCGAGCGGGTCGTGGTCGTCGCCGAGCGTTTTCGGAATGAACCCGTAATTCGCGGGATAGTGGGTCGCCGTGTACAGAACGCGGTCGAGCATCAGAAATCCCGTGTCCTTGTCGAGCTCGTATTTCATATTGCTGCCCTTGCTGATCTCGATGACGGAGATGAAGTCGATCGCCGCGATCCGCTTTTCGTCGATGTCGTGCCAGATGTTCATGCCGTGCCCCCGTGCCGCGTGTTGTTTTCAGTGTTTGTTCCGTCCCCAGAACGTATTGTAGCCGTCCGGCGTCCAGCCGGGCTCCACGCCCTTCACCGCTTCCGCCGCCGTGACGATGGCGTCGGAGTTGTCCGTGTCGACGAGCGTATAGCGGTCGTTCCCCATGCCGAGCTTCTTCATATAGCTGAGCTGGCGCAGACCGTGCCGCGTTTCGATCCGCTCGATCATCGTCTTGCCGCCGCCTCTCGGGAGGCTGTACAGAAGGTCCACGGACGCGCTGTCCGCCGCGAGAATGTCTGTCGAGACGAGGATGCCGATGTCCGGCGTCACGACCGGCTCCGCGCCCTTGCCCTCGCAGTCGCACGAGACGGAGATGTTGCGCAGGACGTTGATATAGCAGACGTGGGGCGCGAAGTGATCGACGGTCGCCTTGGTGCTCTCACAGATGCGCTCCATGAGCTCCTCCTCGGCGATGCTCCACATATTGTCCGAGCCTTTTGCCGTGTGGATCTCCGCCTTGCCGATCCTGCCGTCCGCGCAGCCGATGCCGATGTTCTTGTTCGAGCCTCCGAAGCCGCCCATGGCATGCCCCTTGAAGTGGGTCAGGGTCAGAAGGGAATCGTAGTTCAGCATGGATTTGCCGACGTGCATTTCTTCGAACCACTTCCCGCCCTCAACGGGCAGCGCCGCGACGCCCTCCGAATCCGTGATGTCCACGGGGCAGAAGGTCCAGCCGTTGATCTCGAGCGTTTTGCGGTGCTCCTCGGTCGTATAGCGGCTGCCCTCGTAATAGGTGTTGGTCTCGATGATCGACGCGGACGCGGGGAGACGGCTCGCGAAAAGCTCCTTCACCCACGGGCGCGGGATGATGTTCGGTCCCTCCGCCTCGCCGGTGTGCAGCTTGACGGCGATCTTCCCCGTCAGCACGGACGACACGCGGTCAAAAATCTTCAAGAGGCCCTGTTCGGACAGATCGCGCGTGAAGAACACGACGGAGCTCTCTCCGGTGCGCTCCTCAAACGGAACGTAGCGGTTTCCGTCCTTTCCCGGGACGGGAGTCTTTTTTTTCATGGCTTTCTCCTCTCTCTGCTCCCGACTTGTCGGGAAGCGGCTGTCATTCCATTTTGTCGTACACTTCGATGAGCTTTGCAAGCAGTTTGTTCGACGCTTTTTCGTTTCTCTTGAAATAGGACGCGACCTCGGCTCCGTTCTCCACGCAGTCCGCGGCGATGTTGTTGTAGGTGAGCTGATAGGTATAGGAAAAGCTGATGGTTCTCGTATCGGCAATGATCGTGAGCATTTCGGTGTCGTCCGGCGCGTCCGCGGTGCGGGCCTTGATCGCGGTCTCGTAATAGGCAGGGAGCACCTCGTTATAGTTATAGCAGCTCATTGCCTCTGTGACCGTGCCGACGATATCGAGCTTCTCGGGCGTCACGTTCTTCGGAATGCCCCACGGAACGTCGGTGCAACAGTTGATGTAATCCTTCTGCGCCTCGTCGAGCTTCGGGGTCGGAAGGAAGCCGTAGCGGATATCGCTGATGCGGTAGGTATCGTACGCGTCGCCGACCTGCGTGTAGGCGAAGATCGCCAACCCGTTCTTGAACTGATCGATGCCGAAATCGCCGCTTGCGACATAGTCGTCGCCCTTGATGAGCAGGCGCATGATATCCACGTACTTCGTCACGCGCTCGATGTCGATATCGAGATAGGGGATGCCCTCGGCGTCGTGGCGGTAGACGGGGATGTCGACCGCCTCCTGCATGCAGTACCAGGTCTGCGAGCCGGAGGTAAACGCGATCATGTCCTTCGTATTGAGCTTTCCGTTGCCGTCGAGGTCCCTCGAGGCGCCCTCGGTCAGCTCATGCAGGCGGTCGAGCGTCCATTTTCCTTCACGCACGTCGTCATAGAGACCGCTGTATCCGAGATCTTCCGTGATATCCTTGTTGAAGGTGATCACGCGCGTCCAGTGCAGGCCGCAGTAGGAGAGATAGCTCGAAGCGGCGTACATCTTGCCGCCGATGCGGAGCGCTTCGACGGTGTTCTTCGGCCACCAGGGCTTGTCGAAATTGAACTGCTCCACCGCGAGAAGATTATAAAGATACCCGTCCTTGCCGAGCCCGAAGGTGTTGGTGTCGTGTCCGATCAGGATGTCGTAGGAGTCGTCGCCCGCGACGACCGCCTTTTTGGCCTCGTCCCGCCCCGCGGTCGTGTCCCCGGTTTCGATCCAGCGGATGCCGATGTTGAACCGGTTCTGGATATTGTCCCGCGAGGCGTAAAGCACGTCATCTACCGGGTTGCCGGTGATCTCGTCGAACGTGATGTAGGTCGCGAGCTCCTTGTTGTAGAAATTGCAGGAGAGGATGCGGAAGTCGTACCCTTTGAAATCCGCGTCACCCAGATCGTCCGGAACGTACGTGTCTTCCTCGGGGGCCGCCTCCGTTTCCTCCGCTGCTGACGGAGTCTGCACGGGCGTGGCGCTGTCTTCGCTGCCCGTCGCCGTCGAGCATCCGACGGAGAGGATGAGAATCTCCAGAAATACGAGAAACAGTGCGATGATACCGTGTTTTTTCATGATTGCCTCCCGAATGTATTCGCCCGCGACCAAGGGAAGGGGCGGTGATGAAATCGACATCTCTGACTGAATTGTACCCGATTTTCGGCGATCTGTCAAGGGGAATACGTCAAATGCGGGACTTCGTCCCGAAAAAGCGCCGCGCGGCGGAACCGTACGGCGCTTCTTTGTCACGGATCGGTTCGCAAATCGAAACGGTCACCGTCTTTTCGCGATCCACGCGGAACCGAGGACGGTGACGAGAACGACCGCGCCGCCGTCGACGAAAGAACGGCAGCCGGATTTCTCTGTCTGCTCAGTTTCGGGCTCGGAATTCTGATTCCATTCCGGCGGGTCGATCACATCCGCGAAGATGTTCACGGACAACATCGAAAACAGCAGAAGAAGCGCGAAAAAGGCGAGAATTCTCTTTTTCATGACGGATGTCTCCTTTCGATATGGAAGATTGTTTTGAGAGGCACGGGACAGCGTCCCGCGCCGCGGGGTTCACAGAACACTCAGGGACAAATGCGGAGTAAGGGTCCGCGCGCCGCGTTCTTCTCCCGCTCCCACTATATCAAAAAAAGTGCCGCCTGTCAAGCCCCGGCGAAGCAAACGGGCCGCCGCATTCCCCGTTTTTTTGAGTGAATGCAGCAGCCCCGTTCGTTACGCCGCCGACGCGGGCGGAACGGAAAAGCTCACTCGATGTTGACGCTCTTTTTCGCGATGCGCACGTTCACCCACCAGAACGCCGCGGCGAGCAGCGCGTTCACGGCGCACTGCACGATCAGCCACGTGACCGCGCCGATCGACACCGTGTCGGTGTACGCAGCGACGTAGAGCCGCTGGAAAAACGTGGCGACGCCGAAGACCGTCAATACCGTCCCGACGACGAAATTCACACCGAGCACAAGTAGGATCGACACGAGGACCTTGTGCCTGCGCACGATGGACGCTCCGAACAGAATGGCACCCGTGATCTGGAAATACGAGCGCACGGCGGAAATCAAGAGCAGGAGGCACGCGAGGAAGAACTCGAGCGGCACCTCTGCGGCGGCTTCCCGGATCAGATACCAGAAAACCCGCACGAGCTGGAACGGGTCGCTCGCCTCGAAGCCCGCCGCAACGACGAACCCCGCGGCCGTGACCGCGGCGCCCCCGATCAGCATCCAGACGCCGGAGGCCAGGAATTTCGAAGCGATGAGCCTCCCCGGCGTGACCGGAAGCGTGAAGGTGAGATACGCCTCGTCCGTCACCATCGAACGGTAGAAGCGGACGAAAATCAGAACGACGATCACCGTCATGGCGGCGGCGAGAAGCATCCCGTCAACGATCAGCGAGCCGACGGCGGCGGCATTCAGAGCGCCGGGCAGCGCGGCGCCGGTTTGCGCGGTGTCGCTCTTTTCGGTCAGTGAAAACGTGAGCGCGCTGAGAAATCCGAATACGGCCGCCCCGGCGATGCCGATCAGCGCCGGAACAAGCGTCCGGCTCAGGGCCTTGAAGTCATGCTTGAAGCAGGTCAATAGCATCGGAACACCTCCCGGAAAAGCTCGTCGAGCGTCTTGCCCGAATCCCTGCGCACCGCTTCCGCCTCGCCGCTCATGACGCACCGGCCGCTGCCGATGAAGACGAAGCCGTCAAGGATGGGCTCCACGTCGCGGATGAGGTGGGTGGAAATCAGCACGGTCGCGCCCGGATCGCAGGCAGTCACGATGGTATGCAGGATATAGTCCCGCGCGGCGGGATCGACGCCGCCGATGGGCTCGTCCAACAGATAGAGCTTCGCGCGGCGCGCCATCACGAGCACGAGCTGAACCTTTTCCGTCGTGCCCTTCGAAAGCGTTTTCAGCTTCGCGTTTGCGGGCACGCCGAGCATGCCGAGCATTTCCCGCGCCCTTCTCTCGTCGAAATCGCCGTAGAAATCGCGGAACAGACGGATGCATTCCTCCACGCGCATGCCGGGGTTAAAATACATCCGCTCCGGAAGATAGGACACGATGGCTTTCGACTCCGTACCCGGGGTCAGACCGAAGACGCTCACCTCGCCCTCCGTCGGCTTCAAAAGACCGGCGAGGATCTTGATGAGCGTGGTCTTTCCGCTCCCGTTCGGGCCGAGCAGACCGATGATCCTGCCCGCGGGCAGCTCGATGCCGATATTCCGCAGAGCCTGGACAGAGCCGTAGTTCTTTTTCAGCCCGAAGCAGCGCACGGCGGGCTCCGCCGGGCTTTCGCTTCCCGGGTGGGGCGCGGGGTTCGCGGGGACGGGCGCATCCGGGATGGGATCCGTGGGGACGAGCGCATCCGGGATGGGATTCACAGGGAATGCCGCGTTGGGCGCGGGATCCGTGGGGATGGGTGCGGCGGGCGCGTTTCCCACGGCAGGGACCGTCTCTTCCCGCACCGCTCCGAAATCGGACGCCGCGGCTTCGGACGCCGCAGCTTCGGGGACCGGGTTTTCCGCGGTTCCGAACGCCTGAGGCACGGCTTCCTCGGCGGCGCGAATGTCATTGGGTTCCAAAAGACTCATCTCCTCTCACGGCGGCAGGTAGACCGCCCACTGCCGTCATTATAACACGGGGTTGATTGTTTGTCAATAACTATTTATCGTTTTACGATATATTCACAGGAAATTTCAAAAAACTTCAAACCCGCGTCTGTCGGTTCGGGAATGCGGCGGGCGCGGGCAGACGCGGGCAGACGCGGGCAGGACGGACCGGCGTGATCCCGGTTGAAGCGGGATTGCAGGTCCAGCGCGGCGGGCGCGCTCAGCGCACCTGACCGCTGCCGCGGATGATATACTTGTAGGTCACGAGCTCCGCGAGCCCCATCGGGCCCCGTGCGTGGAGCTTCTGCGTGGAAATGCCCATTTCGCACCCCAGTCCGAACTCCCCGCCGTCCGTGAAGCGGGTGGACGCGTTGACGTAGACCGCCGCCGAATCCACCTCGCGGGTGAAGAACGCGGCAGCCTCGTTGTTTTCTGTGATGATTGCCTCGCTGTGACCGGTGGAATGCTCCGCGATGTGACGCGCCGCCTCCTCCACGCCGCCCACCACATGAACGGCGAGAATGTAATCGAGGAACTCCTTATCGAAATCCCCTTCCCCGGCGGGCGTTCCCGGAATGATCGCGGCCGCTTCCGCGTCCAGTCTCAGCTCGACGGGGATGAGCCCGCGCGCCTGTCTCTCGGTGACAAGCCGCTCGCGCAGCTTCGGCAGGAAGGTCTCGGCGAGCGCGCGGTGGACGAGCAGGACCTCCGCCGCGTTGCACACGGAGGGACGGCTCGTCTTCGCGTTTTCGACGATGGCGAGCGCCATGTCGGGATCCGCGTCCCGGTCGACATAGATGTGGCAGATTCCCGTTCCCGTTTCAATGCAGGGGACGCGGGCGTTCTCCACGCAGGTCCGGATCAGCCCCGCCCCGCCCCGCGGGATCAACAAATCGACCAGTCCCTCGGCGAGCATCATCTCCCGCGCGCTTTCGCGGGATGTGTCCTCGATGAAGCCGACGAGCGCGCCGGGCAGACCGGCCTTTTCGATCCCGCGCTTCAGAACCGCCGAAATCGCGGCGTTCGAGCGGAAGGCGTCGCGCCCGCCCCTCAGGATCACCGCGCTGCCCGCCTTGAGCGCGAGGGCGGCGGCGTCCGAGGTGACGTTCGGACGGCTCTCGTAAATAATGCCGATCACGCCCATCGGGACGGCGGTCTTTTCGATCGTCAGTCCGTTCGGTCGGGTGACCGACGAAAGGACGCGTCCGACGGGATCGGGCAGGGCGGCGACCTCGCGCATCCCGTCCGCCATGGAACGGATCCTCGCCTCGGTCAGCCGCAGCCGGTCGGTCATCACGGGACCGAGCTTTTCCGCGGCGGCCTCCACGTCCTCTCGGTTCGCCGCGAGGATGGCCTCTGCGCTCTCCTCCAACTCGCGCGCGGCAAGCAGAAGGGCGCGGTTCTTTGTCTCAGATGCGCACCGCGCGAGGGAGGGCGCGGCGGTCTTTGCTTCCTTTAAGATTTCAAGCGTCGTTCTCATGCTTTCTTCCTCCCGACAAAGCGCGTACCGACGGTTTTGCCCGCGGCGATCTCATACAGGACGGCGGGATTCTGTCCGTTGACGATCAGCATGTCGACGCCCGCCTCCATGCAAATCTTCGCGGCGGAGAGCTTGGTCGCCATGCCGCCGGTGCCGAGGGACGATCCGCTGCCGCCCGCTGCGGCGAGGATCTCGTCCGACAGCTCTCTCACCTCGGGGATGAGGCGCGCCGCGGGATCCTTATGCGGGTCGGCGGTATAGAGCCCGTCGATGTCGGACAGCACGACGAGCAGATCGGCTTTCGTGCTGGTCGCGACGAGCGCGCCGAGGGTATCGTTGTCCCCCACCGCGACCTCTTCCGTAGCGACGGTGTCGTTCTCGTTCACGATCGGGATCGCGCCGAGCTCGATCAGCTTTTCGATGGTATTGATGAAATTGCGGTATCGGACGCCGTTTCTGAAATCCTCCGCGGTAAGGAGGATCTGCGCGACGGTGTGGCTGTATTCGGAAAAGAGCTTGTCATAGGTGTACATCAGCTCGCACTGTCCGACCGCCGCCATCGCCTGCTTCGTGGGCATGTCGTCCGGACGCGCGCCGAGGCTCATTTTCCCGACGCCCATTCCGATCGCGCCGGACGAGACGAGAATGAGCTCGTGCCCGGCGTTTTTGACGTCGGCAAGCGTTTTGCACAGCTCGCCCGTGAGGCGGATGTTGAGCCGCCCCGTCGGGTGGGTCAGGGTGGAGGTGCCGATTTTGACTGCGATTCTCAAAACAATTCTCCCGTCTCTGTGGTCATTTCCGGATGAATTCAAGGAAGCGCTGAATGTGGTCGTCCCAGTATTCCCACGTATGCGCTCCGGGGTCTTCCTCATAGACGTAGCCGAAGGGATTGCCTTCAAAGCCGCCGAAGAAGTCGCGGGTGAAATGCGCCGAGTCGAGCAGGAAATCGCTCGAGCCGCAGGAATGGTAGATCCGCGGGACGGGGAGCCCTTCGGCGACGATCCTCTTCGCGTTTCCGATCAGGTCTTCCTCCGAGCCGATGAGATCGCGCCCGTCGAAATTCACATATGCCCGCCGATCCTTTGCGGGGTCGATGTGCCGGGTATCCTCGGGCAGGCGGCGGTTGAAGATCCCGGCGGACAGGCAGCCGATCGCGGCGTACTGCTCCGGGTTCGCGAGTCCGATCTTGAGGGCTCCCGCGCCGCCCATCGAAAGCCCGCAGATAAAGTTGTCCTCCCGCGCGGCGG
Organism: Clostridia bacterium; assembly: GCA_017540175.1. Lineage (GTDB taxonomy): Bacteria > Bacillota > Clostridia > Oscillospirales > CAG-272 > UMGS1696. Next base: position 49,740 of record JAFYBN010000014.1, read on the forward strand.
AAAAGCCGAAGAAGGAACGCATCACGGCGGGCAGCTCATGGGCGACATAGTCGTAGAAGCGGCCCCCGTGCGCCTGATTCGCGTAGCCCGACACCTCGACGGCGGGCATGACGACGGCAAGGCCGAGGGGAGCGGCGTAACGCTCGATGGAGGTGCGCCGCTGCCAGATCGTCTCGTCGTCCGACGCGCCGTGGAGCAGCCAGAGAACCGGAATTTTGTCGTTCTCGGTTGTTTCCATGCCGATGAGCTTCGAGGATTTCTCCGGCAGGATCACCTCGCAGCCGACGCCGCGCCCGAGGACGTTCGAAAAGAAATGCGTATGCGAAAGCGCCATGTCAATTCTCCTTTCTCTTCCCGTCGATCCAGTTCAGAACGAGCTGGATCTCTCTGTCCCAGAAGCCCCAGGTGTGCGCGCCCTCCGGCTCCCGATACGTCGCGTCATAGCCGAGGGCGGCGAGGTGATCGCGCATCCGGCGGTTGTCCGCGAGCAGAAAATCGCTCTGCCCGCAGGAGATGAAGAGCTTCGGCAGGGGCGAGCCGTCTGCCTTCCGCTTTTCGGCAAGCGCGAAGAGATCGTTGTCCGAGCCTTTGAATTCATCCGGCTCGCCGTAGATATCGGTGAAGAAATGGTTGTCGGGGTTGTACAGGTGGATCGGGTCGAACGCGGCGGAGAGGGGCGCGCAGTACCCGAAGGTCTCGGGATAGGTCAGCGCGAGGGCGAGCGAGCCGTATCCGCCCATCGAATTGCCCGATACATAGGTGTCTTCCCGCTTGTTCGACATGCCGGGGAAGAAGGAGCGGCACCGCTTCACGAGCTCGTCCCCGATGAAGGTGCGGTAGCGGTAGCCGTATTTCATGTCCGTGTACCAGCCGAGATAGGTGGTGGGCATGACGACCGCGACGCCGTGCTCTTCGGCGTACCGCTCGATCGACGTGCGGCGCATCCATGTGGTGTGGTCGTCGCTCATGCCGTGGAGCAGATAGAGGGTGGGATAGGTCTCTCCGGTCTCGCCGGGATTCACGCCGATGTTCCCGCGGGTCTTCTGCGGGAGCACGACGTTCATGGACATCGCCATGCCGAGCGCGTCGGAGAAGAAATTGACTTCTAAAAACGCCATAGGTTGCCTCCTCAGTATTTCAGAACGAGATTTTTACGTGGATCGGTTTCCCGCCGCTCGGGAAGGTGAAGTACGAGGTCTCGCTGTCCGGCTCGTAGTCGAAGGAAAGCTCGGTCTTTACGCCGTCCGCCGTGACCGAAACGGATTTCGGGGGGCGCTTGGTCCACACCCGCGCGGCGACGGTCATCTCCGACGGGCTTCTCGAGACGAAGCTCAGGGAGCGCTGGGAGACGGCGAGCTTCTCAGCGCGTCCCGCCAGGCAGACGAGGGACGCGGGCTCGCTTTTGTCGATCCGGGCGGTATCGATCCACAGCCCGACCGAACCGGGCTGAAGCAGCGGATCCTCCACGACGGCAAGAGCGTCGTCGAAGAGGTCGATATACGAGCCGCAGAGCTCGTCCGCCTCGTCCGTCACCTCGTCCATGCGGGCTGTGACGACGTACGCGCCGCGGCGCAGGATCAGGGATTCCTTCTTTTCAGCGCCGAGCAGGGAGAGCATGAGGTCGCGGTAGGCGTCGGACGCCTCCGGTTCCGCGGCGAGCTTTGCCGGGGCGACGGGGAGGACCGATACCCTGCCCTCTCCGACCGGATAGGTCCCCTCTGCGGCATGCCTGCCGAGCCCGAGCGCTTCGGTCAGGTGCTCGGCGGGGTTTTCGTACCGGACCGCACCGGTATTCCACCATTCGCGCACGCGGTGGAAGGGATCGCTGCCGTCGCCGACCAGAACGAGGGTACCGCCCGTGCGAACCCAGCCCGCGATGCCCTGGTGGATGTCCGGGGAGGCGGGCTTCATGAATTCATAGGACAGCACCAGCGTCTTATACGGCGCGAGATAGCCCGGGAAGCGGCGGATATTGTCGAGCTGGATGGGACGGGCGGCAAGCCCGGCTTTGAGAAGCGGCAGGGCGATGCCGTAGAAGGACGAGAACTCGAGCGCGCCCTTCGCCTGCGCCTCCCCAAGCCCGGGACTGAATTCCTCCCGCGGGTACATGCGCTGGAACATGGCGGAATCCGCGAGCGCGACGGCGACCTCGACATTGTCCCCACCCCACTGTACGTCCGCCTGATCCTTCATGTCGCGCAGGGCGTGCATGACGGTGAGCAGATTGGTCTTGTATTCCGGCGGGATGATCGTGCGGGTATCGGAGGAGGGTCTGAAGTCCTCTCTCTTTCCGCCCGCGGCGCGGTGCGCCTCCCATTCGGCGCGGGCCGCGTTCATGGCCTCGTCGTTTGGATGGTGCTTCCCTTTCATGACGCGCGCGGGCCACGGGGAGACCTCGTAATCGGAGATCTCCGGGTGGAAGAGCGAGGCGACGACGGTGCGGTAGTAATTCTCGCGGTAATCGACCCAGGTGTGGCGCGGATTGTCCTCGATCGGGTCGGCGAGGTACCACATCCGCCGTCCCGTGCCGCGCACCAGCTCCTGCATGACGCCGTATTCGAGGAACGCGGTCTCGAAGGTGCGCTCCTTTCTGACGCCGCGGAACACGTTCGGCTCACGCGAGGTGCCCGTCCAGATCTGGGCGATGTAGCCGTCCACGGTGGGCAGGTCGATGAGCGCGCTCTCCGGAGAGACGATCTTCCACTGGGAGTAATTGATGAGGGAATGCGTCGGGACGTAGAAGCGCAGCAGCCGCCCGTACTTCGTCATGGCATATTCCTTCAGCTCGGAGCAGAGGCGGTCGAGTGTGCGGGTGTAGAGGTACTGCTTGAGCTTCGACGCCCGGTACTGCGCGTCGCACGAGGACTGCGGGTCGACCCAGTCCTCCTTATAGTATATCTTCCATTCGCGCTTGAATGCGTCGGAATAGCCGGTTTCGACCCAGAATTCCGGTTCCTCGAGGTGGATCGCCTCCACGCCGCAGTCGACCGCGTGCCTCAGCCCGTCCGCGAGGAAATGGGCGAAGGCGTTTGTGGGCACCATGTACGGCACGTCGACTCCGTGGGCGCGCTCCGTGCCGTCGGGATTCTTCTGCCCCTCGTCGCGGTGGTTGACGCCGTCCCAGCGTCCGAAGAGATAATCCTGATACTCTCCCCACGACACGCCGGTCATGAGGTGGACGACGTACCCGGCTTTTTTCCACTTCTTCACGCGTTTTTTCAGATCATGGAAGCCGTAAACCATGACAAAGTCGGACTGGACGTCGAAGATCGGCTCGAAATCCCGGCTCTCCTGCACGCCCGTGCGTTCTTCGCTTCTCGGGTATTCTTTCATACGCTTCTTTCTCCGCTTTCGGCGGTGCTCGCCGGATCTCTCCGGCGCGGGGCGGTCGCCGACTTGCCGTCCTTTTTCACGGTGACGGAGTCGGCGTCGTAGGAAACGGCGCACAGGGGTTCGGCGAGTAAGGCCTCACACGTCTCGTTTTCAAAAACGGGCGGGGTGAAGCTCTCCGTTCTGCCGGAACGGTATACGAAGGTGAAGACGCCGTTTTCGTCTGCTTCTGTCTTTTCCGCGTAGTCAAGCAAAACAAAGTAGTCCCACCAGTTGTTGGAATAGCCCTCGAAATCCGCGCCGCGCGCGTGCGGCATGCAGGAAAACCACCAGCGGTGGTGCAGGCGGCAGGCATGCTTTTCGCCGATCCCCTTCGGGATGTAGACGGACGGATCGAACAGCTCGGTCTCCCCGGTCAGCGCGGGGTAGTGATCGTGCCAATCCCGCCATGTGGAGAGCACGGGCGTCGGGTTCTGCCAGTCGTAATCGCGCACGGAATTGGGCGAGAAGTGGACGTTGCCGCACGCCGCCGTGCCGTCGTAGTTGCGGTTCGCGAGGGTGAATTTCTGCCAGAGATTGAGTTTTTCGTACGGGATGCCGTCCCATTCATGCTCCGCGTAGCCCGCGCAGTCCGAGCCGCCCGTGAAGACGTGCATCATGACGTTTTCCATCATGTGGCCGAAACACTCGAAATTCGCGTCCCGGCGGCTGACGGACACGTTGAGGATCGCCGTGAGCAGGCAGTCCGCCTCAATGGGATCGCCGTTGATCCAGTAGGCGTTCTTTCCGAACATGCACGCCTCAAAGCAGTAGACCGGATCGAGATTGACGAGCAGGACGAGATCGAACTCCCCCGCCCTTCTCCGCTCGACGATGCGATGGCGCTCGAGGAGACGGCTGTAGTCGAAGGAGAAGCCAACGTCATCCGGGCAGACCTCCTTCGTGAACCATTCGTTGCTCCACCACCCGTACCAGCCCTTTTCATAGAGGCGGCAAACGGTCTCTTCGTTGAGGGAGTGCGAGGGGCCGGAGGGCAGGCGAAACTCGACCTTGTGGCGCGGGAATTCGTCGACCGTCTCCCACGCGGCGATCTCCACCTCGACAAGCCCGTGCGAGCCGAAGCGGATGTCGTCGCGAAGCTCCTCGACGGAGTTCTTGACGTCGGCGGTTTGTTTCAAAAGATCGGAAAGGCGGCTGCCGTCGGCGAACAGCGGATTCTGCTCGACGACGAGCGCGCGGATACGGCGGCGAATCGGCATGGAGTCCTCCCCCCGAAAACCTTCTTTGCGTTATATCCATTGTATCACGCGAAAGCGGGCTTGTCAATCAAAAAAAGCCGACCGGGGGAGAAAATCCCTCGGTCGGGCGTTTGGCGGGATGATCCGGGCAGTCGATCCGAAAAAACCGGAGCCCGGGCGTAAGGGACGCGCGATCCGTCGGACTGCGGCGTGCCGCTCTGTTCGGGGATCCGCTTACCGGAAGAACAGGAACCTGCGGGGCGAGAGGAAGCGACGGAGCGGATTCGGCCGAACGGCGGGGGCTTCTTTGACAGCCGTGATCGGGGGCATTTCGCCGATCTCGACCGCCGGCGCGCCCTCGAAGCGGTATTCCGGTTCGCTCTCGGGCTTGAACAGGCGGAGCTCATTCAGGGAAAGCTCGTCGCAGCCTGTGAAATTGATCACGAGGCAATAAAACGCGTACTGTGCGGCACTCTCCTCAACCTTCGCGACCTTCCAGCCGTCCGCTTCGGCGGCAAAGCCCGCGGCGGCGAGAAGATCCCATTCCTTGTCCGCCGCGCTCTTCGCGGCGAGCAGGCGCACGGTGATTTCCGTATCGGGAGCGGCATCGGCGGCGAGGGCGAAACCGGTCAGCGTCTGCGGCACACCCACGGACATGAAGATCGTGAAGGCGTGAGGTTCTTCCGGCAGGAAGCTCAGCGCGACGCCGGTTTCCCGATCCGCGTCAAACAGGGTCGTGAGATCCGGATCGTCCGCGGCGAGGGAGAGAGAGGACGTGACGCGCAGGTTTTTCATGCCCTCCGGCGCGGCGCAGTCATAAGCGGGAGTCGGATCGGCGGCAAGAGTGCCCGCGGCAAGCAGGAGCGCGAGCAGAAGCGCGCCGAGCAGGACAGTCAGTTTTTTCATGAAGGATTCCTCCATCCGTTTGATTTGTCTTCCATCATAACACAAAACCCTTCGGAATGCAAGAGGCGGGACGCAAATTCGCGTCTCCGGCTTGCTTTTTGTCTGAGAAGCAGGTATAATGAAGAAAAAACGCGAGGAGAAAACCATGCCCCACATTCCACAGTCCCCGACGACCGGCGTCGAGGTTCTTTCCTTCGAGGACGCGCTCCGGACCACGAACACGGCCTACGACCGCGGGAAATGGCTCTATGTTCCCGATTTCTATTCGGAATACCGGTACATTCTCGGCACAAGGGGGGCCCATCCCCTGATCGCCGTGGGCATCAACCCCTCCACCGCCGCGCCGGACGCGCTCGACAACACGCTGAAATCCGTGGAGCGCATTGCCCTCTCAAACGGGTATGACAGCTTCGTCATGTTCAACGTCTATGCCCAGCGCGCGACCGATCCGGACGCGATGGAAAAAGAACTCAATCCCATTCTTCACCGCGAAAACATGAAGGCGTTTTCCTACGTCCTCTCCGAGGCGCTCAAATCCGGGCACACCCCCGACATCTGGGCGGCGTGGGGCACGCTCATTTTGAAACGCCCCTATCTTGCCGCCTGCGTGCGGGACATGCTCCGGCTCGGGGAAGAAAAAAACGCCCGCTGGTTCACAGCCGGCGCACGGTCGAAAAAGGGAGGGCATCCCCATCACCCGCTCTATCTGAAAAAGGACGCTCCCCTCGATCCGTTCGACGCGGGGGCATACCTCGCGTCGCTCTGAGGGGAGCGCGTTATTTCGTTTTCGTCTCAGGCGCGCAGCATCTTCTCCGCGCACGCGAGCTTGATGCACGAGCAGAGGATCGGGATCGCCTGCTCGAGCTCCTCCGGCTCGGGGAAGGTCGGGGCGATGCGGAGGTTGCTGTCGTGCGGGTCGCGTCCGTAGGGGTAGGTCGAACCGGCGGTCGTGAGCGTCACTCCCACGGAGCGGGCAAGCTGGTACACACGCCGCGCGCAACCTTCCTTCACATACAGGGAAATGAAGTACCCGCCGCGGGGCTCGGTCCAGTGCGCGATGCCAAGCCCGTCGAGATGCTTGTGGAACTGCTTTTCGACCAGCTCGAATTTCGGGCGGATGATGTCCGCCTGGCGCTTCATGTGGGCGCGGATGCCGTCCGCGTTCTTGAAGAACTTCACATGGCGCATCTGGTTGATCTTGTCGTAGCCGATGGTCTGCGTCGCGATGATCGGGCGGATCTGCTCGAGGTTGCGCTCGCTCGCCGCCATGATTGCCAGTCCGGAGCCGGGGAAGGTGATCTTCGAGGTCGACGCGAAATAGAAGATGTTGTCCTCGGTGCCGTTTTCCGCGGCGTAATCAAAGATGTTGGCGAGGTGGACCTCCTCGTCGTACAGCTCGTGGACGGAGTAGGCGTTGTCCCAGAAAATGCGGAAGTCCGGCGCGGCGGGGTGCATGGCGGCGATCGCCTCCACCACCTCGTCGGAATAGGTGAGTCCCTCGGGGTTGGAGAATTTCGGCACGCACCACAGTCCCTTCACGGACGGGTCGGAACAGGCAAGGTCATAGACCGCGTCCATGTCCGGGCCGTCCGCGTTCAGCTTCACGGGAACCATTTCGATGCCGAGCGTGCGGCACATCGTGAAGTGGCGGTCGTATCCGGGAGACGGGCAGATGAATTTGATCCGTCCCTGACGGCACCACGGCTCATGCCCGCCGGCGACGCCGAACAGCATGGCGCGGACGAGGGTGTCGTAAATCACGTTCAGGGACGAGTTGCCGAGCACGAGGATGCGGTTCGCCGGGAGTCCGAGCAGTTCGCTGAACAGCCGCTTCGTCTCCGGAAGACCGTCGAGGATGCCGTAGTTGCGGCAGTCGAGCCCACTCTCGCTGAAGCAGTCGCCGCGGTCCGCGATGATGGAGAGCAGACCGGAGGAAAGGTCGAGCTGCGCCTGGTTGGGCTTGCCGCGCGTGAGGTCAAGGGTAAAGTTCATATCCGACCAGCGGTCAAGACGCGCCTGTTCCGCGGAACAGACGGCGAGCAGTTCTTCGGTGTTCATTTCGGCGAACGGTTTCTTTTCGATTGCCATGACAACCTCCGGCATTTTTGCATGTAATGATCGCAAATCTTTCAAAAGACGCGTGAAATCTGGCGGTTTATGCCCGAAAATGAATAATCGAGCGACCTTGCAATTCATGAAACCGTCCAGTAATTGTATATTATAATGGAACTCGGGTTTGTTTTCAAGTCCGGCGCGAAAAATTTTGAAAAAATTCGCAATTTATTCTCAACTTATCCGATAATGCCGGATATAATATTGCTTGTTTCTCTCGAGGTCCCGCGCGCCTGCGCGGGCGAGCAGGCGAAGTCCGGGGACCGCCTCCCGGAAATATCTTCGAAATATTTTATGACTATGGGGGTTCTTGTGACACAGCGGGAAAGCAATCCCTATCCTTATTCGGATTCCAACAAGCGGTACATGACTTACGACTGGTACATGAAGCGGCGCTTCGGCGGCAAAGCCGCGCGGATCGCGCTGGACATCGGCTGTACCTGTCCGAACATCGACGGCACGCGCGGCACGGGCGGCTGCATTTTCTGCAAGAACGGAAGCTCGAGCGCGATGGGGGAATCCCTGGACGAACAGTTTGAACACGGCAAGGATATCGCGCGGCGCAAATGGAAGGTCGCGGGCTTCGTGCCGTATTTTCAGGCGCACACCAATACCTGGGGCGACCCCGCGCTGCTGAGTGCGGCGTACAATCACGCGGCAGTCTGGAAGGACGTGCTCATGATCGCGCTTGCCACCCGTCCCGACTCGATTTCGGAGGAGCTGACGGGTTCGCTGGTCCGGCTGGCGCGCAAGGTCCCGCTCATCGTGGAATTCGGTCTGCAGACCTCGAACGACAAGACCGCCGCTCGGATCAACCGCTGTCACACCTGGGCGGAATTCTGCGCGGGATATGAAAAGCTCCGCGCCGCCGCGGACAAGGTGAACGCGGAATGCCGGGACGAACTTCCCGCGGACGGCAGGGAGATCCCGGGACTGAGGATGAAGCGCTTTCAGATCGGCGTACATCTGATCGACGGGCTTCCGGGCGAGGACGCGGAGGACATGCTCCGCACCGCGCGGGACACGGCGGCGCTGCGTCCGGACATGGTGAAGATCCATCTTCTGCACGTACTCGAGGGGACGCAGCTGGCGAAGCTCTATGAAAGCGGGGATTACGAGCCCATGTCGCGCGAGGATTACGTCCGCGTCGTGGCGGATCAGCTCGAGCTTCTGCCGCCTGACGCCGTCATCGGGCGGGTCACCGGGGACGCGGCGGAAAACGAACTGCTCGCTCCCGACTGGTGCGTGAAAAAAACGATCGTTGCCAATGAAATCGACAAGGAGCTCTACCGCCGGAATTCCTGGCAGGGTCGAAGGTTTTGTATATAACCAACAAAGGGCGCGTATATAATTCGTAAAAATTGTGCTTGCAAAGCGAGCGGGGTTTTGATATAATTAGACGCGAACCGTAAAGGAAACCATAAAGCGGGGAGGTGAAGAGACAATGAAATACGTGTGCCCGATCTGCGGCTATGTTTACGACGAAAAGGAAGGCGATCCCGATAACGGCATCGAGCCCGGAACGCTTTGGGAAGACATCCCGGATGATTTTGAATGCCCTCTCTGCGGCGTCGCGAAGGACGAGTTTGAAGAAGATACGGAAAGCGAAGAAGAAGAATAAGCGTGAATACGGCTCCGGGATGCAGATCCCGGAGTTTTTTGATGTGATCCGCCGCCGAGGGCAGGTTGTTGTCAAACGAACAGCCATGCCGGCACCGCCCGGCATGGCTGTTCGTTTGATTTTGCGGGAAAGGGGGAGAAGCCCCCATAAAAACAGGCCGGGCGGCACACGGTGAACATCCGTGTGCCGCCCGGATTCTGCGCGCCTATGCGAATGCGCGAATGAATGAAGGGGGAACGCCGTCAGGTCTTCCCCTTCTCCGGCGAACCGTGATCGGGGAGACCGGCGGTGATCCTGTTAGCCGGATCAAACGCCGTGACTTCGGTTTTCACGGGTTTGAACGGTTTCTCTGCCATTGCGGGATCCTTCGCCCCGGTTTTCGCTCAGCTGCCGGAACGGGCTGCCTCGTACGCGTCGGCTGCGCACGAATAGGCATAGATCGCGGCCGCCGCGTTCCGCGCCTTTACGTGATATTCGTTTGTTTCGTCGGTATAATAGTTCAGCATCGTATCGACGTAGGACAGTGCCGAAACCGTGACCTTCACCGTGCGCCCTTCTCCGGTCGTGAGCACGATCTCATGGGACTCGCTCAGCTTATGCGCCGCGATGTTGGCGATCCGCACGCAGTATGCGCCGCTGTCTGTTACATCAACCGCTGCGTCTATGCCGTCAACGGTCGCGGCAACGGTGCCGTTGAACGCCGGCGCGGGCTTGAAGTACACGTTGATCGCCGTTTCGCTGTCCAGCGTCAGGGAGTAGGTAACAGCCGTGATGTCGCCACCGGTATTGTTGTTGTTCACGACCTTATGATCCGCCGCCTCGGCCGCGATGGCCTCCATATCGAAGTTTGCGGCTTCGGTATAGTGCCCGTCCATCTCGTCGTAATCCGTTCCCAGCGTCCAACCGCGCAGCTCGGCAAGGAACGGCTGCACATAGTGCCCGTAGTCGGCGACGGCTTTGATGAGGTTCCGCGTCGTGAGGTCATACTGATCCGTCATTTTGTCGAATACTTCGAAGTAATCCGCCGCCGAATGGGTCGCCGTCACCGTTTTTTCCACGCCGTCCTGCGTGTAATGGAAGACTGCCGTGATGGGTTCCGCCATCTGGATGGCGTTGATGTAACAGGTAAATCCGTAGTACCTGCCGTCGACGCTCATACAGTCTTCGTCGCGCGTGTCGTTCTCTGTGCAGGTTCCGTGAGGCACGGAGAATTCCATGACGCTGTCCGTATAGTCCACGCCCTCGATTTCGGGCAGGCTCATATAGAAGTTCACGCCGATCTGTCCGGAGAGGACGAGGGACATCGTCATGAAAGCAGGCGCATCACAAGGCTTCAAAGTCACGCCCTGCAGCGCGCTGCCGTCGATGCTGCCTGCGGGATAGATCACGGACCCGTTTTCGCTGCGGAATGCCTTCTGCAGTGTGACGCTGCCGCCGTAGCTGTCGGCGTAAACGGAGTCCGCAGGATTCGTCCAGTTCAGCGTAATGTCGGAGCCGGAGCGCCCCTTCCCGTTGCCGATGCCGGCGCCATACTGCCCGCCGTCGGCCACGATCTTGCCGCCGCCTATGACGACGGTGGCGCAGCCTCTGTTTCCGCCTCCGATGCCTGCGGCGCCGTATGCGTAGTCTCCGGACGCATTGACGGTGCCGCCGTTGATCGTGATCAGGCTGGGGCTGAGATTGCCGTTGAAGTCGCTGCCGCCGCCGATGCCCGCGCCGTACGATCCGCCTTTGGCCGTGACCTTGCCGCCGCGTATGACGACGATGCCGATACCGCCGTATCCGCCGCCGATGCCCGCGCCTTCGCTTGCGGAGAAGGCGTCGACGCTGCCGCCGTTGATTTCGACGGTGCCGGTGCCTTTGGATCCGCCGCCGATGGCCGCTGCCCAGCCCGCGGTTCTGGCCATGACGCTGCCGCCGTTGATGATGACGGTGCCGCTGCCGTTATTTCCGCCGCCGATGCCGGCGCCGCCGCCGGTGCCGGCGCGGCGGCTGTGGCCACATGCTTTGACCGTACCGCCGTTGATCGTGATGACACCGGAGTCGAAGCCGTCGTCTCCGCCGATGCCGGCAGAATTGTCGTCTCTATCCTTACGAAGGGCATCGAGCATGCCGGTGCCCGCTGTCTGACCCCAGACCGTAAAGCTGCTGCCGCTGTTGACGCTGATCCCCTTCGGCACAGTCAGGGTCGCGCCGTCCAAGAGGATCAGGTTTACGCTGCCGTCGACGCTGATGCGGCTGTCGTTCGTTATGGTTCCGTCCACGGCGTACCAGCCGGTGCTCCAAATCTCGTCGCCCGCCGAAACGAAGGTGCAGGCAGCTTCGCCGGCATGGCTGCCGTCCGGGTTCACATAGGGGACCTCGGGCCCGTCGGAAATCTCCGCAAGGATCGTCACGTCCGCGCCCCGCATGTCAAATTGAGCCGTATACGAACCGTTTTCCAACCGGGTGAACTTCAGATACACGTTCCGGAGGCTGCCGTTGTGCATGAACTGATACTTCAGAGACCGAAGCGTACGGAGTTCGGGCGGCGTGTAAATCAAAACGATCTTGTCGTCTGCCGCCGCCTTGACGGGCACGCTCTTCACTTCGCCGTTTATCTCCAGAGACAGCGTGCCGGACATGCTTTCATCCGCGAAGATCGTATGGATCTTTTTCCCGAAGCGGACCGTGACCGTGACGGGTTCCGAAGGCATGATAAAGGATGAATGGTAAACGCTGCTTCCCTCGTTGTGAGAACCCGTGGTGACGGAGATGGCATCGCCCGATACATCGCCCTTGACCGTCAGCTCTTTGAGCTCGTCTTCCGGCATGAGCACCGTGGTGATGTCGACGCTGAAACCCACCTCCGACTCTTCGGACACGATGATATAGCTGTTTGTCGCTGCGTTTTCCGGTTCGGTCAGGGTCACGGCGGTGATCCCCCGGACGGGGATGGCGAAGGTTCCCGTAATGAACACATCCTTCTCGGGCATGGTGAACTCATACTGGTATTCGCTGCCGCCGCCAAGCGCGGTCGTCGCGATCGGGCTGCCGCTTTGATCCATGACCGCCAGGTTCTCCAGCGCGTAAGCGAGATGGGTTTCCGGCTCCGCCTTTACCCTGACTTTCCAGCCTTTCTCCGCCTGTGCAAGGTCCGCCGAAAGCCTGCCGTTCTCGATATCGTCGTCCACGAGGACGGCATACTTCGTCTGCTCGGGGGCTTTTCGGAACTGAGCGTAGACGTAGACGTCCCATGTGTCAAGCTCCACTTGATATTCGCTGTTTTCACTAATCTCCGTGAAGCGGTACTCGACCTCCGTCAGGTCCTCGTAGTCCGTCAGATTCTCGTTGATCTCCAGAATCTGAAGCGTGGACGGAATATATTCGTATCCGTTGTCCGGACGGATGGAGAGCGTGACAGTATCGCCGTCGTCTGCGATCATCTTGTCCGCTTCGACCGTGCCGCCCTCCATATCGCGGATAAATACCAGATTCTGGTTCGTGCCCATATCCGCGAATTCGACAAAGATCTTCACATTCGCGGCGGGCATGGGAAAAGTGAGCGTGTTCGGATCAGGCCGGGACACGCCGGGGACTTCGTCGGTGTACCCGGCGGGATACTCATCATGATATGCCAGAACCGTGAATGAAGCCGTGATGCCGATCGAGCTGCCGGTAGAAGAGTACGGATCCGCTGTCAGGGTAACGGTCTCTCCGGGATACGCGGTATTCTCAAAGGAATCCGACCCTGTCCGGCTCACATACCCGGACATACTACCGTCAGGATATTCAATGTAATACTCGCATCTTTCCGCAAACTCCGCTGTCACGGACACACCTCTGCCCGGCATGGTGAACCGGTCGTTCGTCACGGCGACCGAATTTCCCGCGCTGTCCGTCACGGTCAGAGAGCGCAGTACATAGCCGTTCTCGGGCGTGACGGTCAGCGTGACAACCTCTCCGACGCAGGCCTCCGTCTTATCCGCCGTCACGGATCCGTCCCGAATATTCGGATCCACCTCGATGGGAAAGCGCGGCAGGCTGGCGCTGCTTTTCGAGCCGATCTCAGGGTCCGTCGGCGCGTTGTTGCCGCTGACCGTGCCGCCTTCCATATCGAATGAGCCGCCGTTGACGTACACGCCGCCGCCGTTTTTCGCTTCGTTCCCCGTGATACTGCCGCCCTCCATGGCGAATGTGCTGCTGTTAACGTACACGCCGCCGCCCTTTTCCGCGGCCGTGTTATCGGAAATCGTGCCGCCGCTCACGGAGAGGCTCGTGCCGCCGCCCCCGCCGAACCAGATGCCGCCGCCGTTGTTGGTCGCGGTATTGCCGGTGACGATGCCGCCTGTGACGGTGATATCGCCGGTGCTGTTCTGCCCGATGCCGCCGCCGTTGCGCGCGGTATTGCCCGTGATGGTGCCGCCGCACATCGTGAAGCTGCTGCCGGTTCCCGAAACGTACACGCCGCCTCCGGTACTCTGAGCAGAGTTTCCGCTGATCGTTCCGGCGTTCATGGTAAACGAACCGTTTTTCTTCACCCATACGCCGCCGCCGACGCCGTTTGTCGAACCGCCGGTGATGACGCCGGTCTGACCGCTGCTGCCGTCGACAACGGTCAGCGTGCCGTTCACGATAATGACGCTTCCGTTATCCTGAGAGCTGCTCAGTCCCCTGCTGAGGGTGAAGCCGCCGAGGTCCAGCGTGACGCTTTTTCCCCTGGGCACCGTCAGCGCGGCGCTGCCCGCCCCCGCCGTCACGTCGTTTGTCAGCGTGACCGCGTCGCCGGCGCTGAACGCCGCCTGCAGATCCTCCCAGGCCATCACGTCGTCGTCGTCCGCCCACGCCGCCGCGGTCAGCAGCCAGACGGCCGCGACGCACAGCGCAAGCACGGTGAAAATCCGTCTTCCGTGTTTCATACTCTGCCTCTCCGATGTAAACGATGAAATGCGCGTTCCGGACGCACTCCGGGCGCGCGGAAAATCCATTGATTGATTATACCGGATTTTACCGAAAAAAGCAAGAGATTTCAGACAAATTCCGAGATGAAGAGCCGCGCGCCGCACGGAAGCACCCGGAACCGCTCAGGCGCGCCGACCGCGCGGACGGCGTCGGGAGAGGCGTGTTGACATATCCCCGCCCGGCATGGTATAATGGATCCGGCGGCAGCGGGATGCGGTGCGGCGCTCTGTTCAGCCCCCGTCATCCCGGTTGTTTCCGGATTTCGACAAACAGAACAAAACGATAACGCAACAAAAGTCCCCGTCGGACGGCGGCGTCAGGCGGGAGCGCAGAATGAGGCGTACTTCCACTGTCACTGGGGCGACGATCGCGCGCCGGGCGTCTTCAACGACTGGCTTGTCGCCTGGCCTGGGGCGTTCTGCTGGAACACGGCGGAATGGATGCGCCGCAATCGCCGGATGAACGGGTGAAAGGAGCCCCGCGGCACCGTCCGCGGAACGGACAGCTTCCGGGATCCTCCCCGAATGATCGTAAAAATCCCGAAAAAGACTTGAAATGCTCGTTGGAAAGAGTTATAATGAATCAAACCCTTTGGAGGGCAGTAAATCCCCGACCCCGCCGCGGCGGATCCGGACGGACAGCTTCCGACGCGCCCGCCCGGGCAAGCCGACGCGGAACACACAAACCGACCGTGGATCCGAAAAAGGAGGACAGGATGATGAAAGCGATCAAACGTATCGTCTCTTGGATGCTGCTCGCCGCGCTCCTGACCGTTTCGGCGGCATCCTGCAGCCAGACGGCGCCCGAAGAGTCGCCGTCGTCGGCTTCCCCGGAGGCGAATTCCCCCGAACCCGCCGCGGCTGAGCCCGCAGAGACCGAGCCGGAAATCGTGCTCCCGGACAAGACCTTTGACGGCGAACAGGTCATGTTTCTCGTAT
Source organism: Clostridia bacterium (assembly GCA_017540175.1). Classification (GTDB taxonomy): domain Bacteria; phylum Bacillota; class Clostridia; order Oscillospirales; family CAG-272; genus UMGS1696. Next base: position 64,826 of record JAFYBN010000014.1, read on the forward strand.
CGAAGAACCTCGGCTACGACTGGTACACCAGTTACGAGATCTATGCCGAGGGGATGACCGGAACGCTGATCAACGATGCCGTCTATACTCGCAACAGCCGGATCGAGGACGAGCTCGACATCCGCATCGCGGAAACCAAGGAACCGGACTGCCATACGATCGCCCGCAATTCCGTCAAGGCGGACGAAAGCGTTTACAACGTCGTCATGCCCTATGTCAACAACACGCTCAAGCTGGCGACGGAAGGCCTCCTGATGGATCTGAAGACCATGCCGTGGATGGATCTGGAAAATCGCTGGTGGGATCAGCGGGCGAACGAAAACCTGCTCATCGCGGACAAGCTCTTCATCACCACGGGGGATATCGCCATTCTCGACAACGAGTGCACCATGGTGATGTTCTTCAACAAAGAGATGATCAAGGCATACAGCCTCGAAAATCCCTACGAGCTCGTGCGGGAAAACCGATGGACGCTCGATAAGGTCCGCGACATGGCGGAAGCCGTCACCAACGACGCGAACGGCGACGGCAAACTGACCAACGACGACGTGTGGGGCCTCTCGGTCGCGTTCAACGCGCCCATCTCGATGTACTTCGGCGCGGGCGAGCGGATCGTCAGCAAAAACGAGGAAGGCGAGTTGGCGTTCTCCATCGGCTCTCCCCGCTCCGTGGACGTGTTCGACAAGCTGATTGCCCTCTGTTACAGCGACAAAATGCTCTCCACCCATACGACGGGCAACGCAAACTACGACGCCGTGGCGGCCGTCTTCAACGCCGGACGGGTCATGATGGTGACCTTCGCCCTCGTCGATATCAACGGCATGCGCGATGCGGAGCAAGAGTTCGGCATCCTGCCCTATCCGCTGTTCGACGAGACGCAGAAGGAGTACAACAACCTCATCAGTACGGGTCTTGTCAGCTCGGTCAGCGTACCGATCACCTGCCCGAACACGGACGTGACGGGAGCCGCGCTCGAGGCGATGGCCGCGCTGTCGACGGAGACGCTGACCCCGGCGTACTATGACAACGCGCTCAAGACCCGCTACGTGCGGGACGAGGAGTCCGGCGACATGCTCGACATCATCTTCGCTACCCGCGTGTACGATCTAGGCTTCATCTCCGACTGGGGCGGCGCCGGCAGCCTGGTGTCGAATCTCTATTCGAGCAAATCCACCGACTTCGCTTCCGGCTGGGCAAGGATCCGGAAAGTCGCCGAAAAGATGCTCGAAAAAGCCCTCGAATCGTATGCCGCTTTGGGATGACGCCGCCCAAGGCTTCTTCCCCCTCTCCGGTCCCGTCTTCGGCGGTGCCGCCCTGCCATTTAGGGGGACAAGAGGCACGCCCCCGACCTTCCCGGCTCTCGCCGCGGGAGATCTGTCGGCGAAGCTGACAGAGGGGGGCCGATTCCTCCGATAACAGGGAAAAAAGTGCGGCGGCTGGCTCTGAAAAAGCAAGCGGTTCACATTTTCTGGTGTGAACCGCTCTTTTTGTTTTTTACTTTTTTGAGCCTGCTGCCGCGGGATGACACGCCTACAGGATCGTCAGTTCCCGAACGTTTCCCCGGTCTCCTCTGGCGGTCACATACTGCATCGTTCCGCCGGGCAGCCGGCTTTCAAAGCCGAAATGAACATGCCCCGCAAGCACGGCCTTGATTTGTTTTTCCCCATTGACGTATTCCGCAAAGCGTTTTGTATCCGCGCTCGGCCGCTGCCCGGCGGCGAGGATTTCCGGGTAGGGGATCAGGTGCGCTTCATCGCAGCCCACCAGATAGGCGGAACCGTCATGCCAAAAAGCGACGGAGGCGTCATAGAGCGACTGCTCAAAGAGCGGCGCGTGCAAAAACAGAACGACTGGGTATCCTTTTTCGACTTCCATCCTCAGCCGCTCCGTCTGCCAGTCCTCCACCTGATGGTAAGCGTCGTCGATCCCGACGAAATTGACCCCGCCCACCACACGGGACGTGAACATCAGCTTCACATTCAGCTCTTTGAGCTTTCCCATGCTGATGAGCCGGTAATTCATGTCCTCGATGCCGCCGTCGCAGCGCCAGTACTCGTGATTGCCGGCGATATAGAGCATTTTTTCGTGTTTCAGAACGTTCTTTGCGAACGCGATATTGGCTCCGGACGCGAAATCGATCAGATCCCCCGTATGAACGATCAGATCGCAGTGCTCCGTCCCGTACGCCATTTCTTCCGCCAAGGCTTCGAGGGCCGCTTCCCGACTGCGCTTCTTCCCTTTCGCCGCGATCTCCGGGCTGTCGTTTTCATCGTACAGCGGAAGATGATTGTCCGTGATATGCAGCACGGTCAAAGGTTTTGCGAGACCGATTTCAAGAACCGTCTTTTCAATGTTCATGTTTTGTTCTCCCCATTCGATTGTGTACGGACCGGATCACGGCCGTGCATTGGATCGTGGTGCGCCCCGCGCCCGAATAACGCAAAAAAGGCGATCCCCTCCTGGGAAGGAGTTTCCCTTCCCGGCGGACGGGGATCGTTGACCTTTGGCGGCTTATTCCAGCAAAAAACATGCCGAATACGTCATGGTGCCTCTGCCGTGGTTGTACGGAATGCCGCAGTCCCGGCACACCTGCGTCACGAACAGACCGAATCCCTCCATCGAATAAACCATTTTGTCGGGGAAGCGGCAGGGATGATCCGGGTAGGTGCACTCCTTGCAGTTTTTACAGCCTCCCGCACCGAGCGCGAGCAAATCGGGCCAGACTTCTCTGAGACGCTGATAAAGCCGTCCGAAATTCTCTCCGTGACGCTTTCCGAGCTCCTGTATGCCTTCCCAGTCGAAATCGTCCTCCAGCGTCTGCACGCTTTGAACGAGCAAGCCTCTCTTGTACTTTGCGAGAATCCTCCGGCTCTCTTCCAGATCCCCGAACGCGGGCGGGCAGGCCCAGGTCTTGTTGTACTGACCACAGCGGTTCGCCACGCAGGCGTCGCGGACATCCTGAAGAACTTCGAGCTTCGTCGCGTCCATCGGAGCCGCACAGTCGAATCCGTATTCCTCGGCGAGGGTAAGCAGTTCCTGATCCGTCATGATCCCTTCTCCTTCACAAACCGGCTGCCATATGGGCGGAGGGAAATTCTGCGCTCCCCCGGTCAGCCGGGATCCCCGAAAACTTGAGTTTTCTTATTATACACTCCCCCGGTCCCCGCTGTCAATAGGGAGAGGTGCTTTGGGGAGCAAAAAGCCGCTTCCCGACGGAATGCGGTTTTTGCGCTGCAGCCGTGCCTTCGGAGCGAGCGGCAGAAATGCCTCACGGAGATCAAACGTGCGGTTTTGCGCCCGACCTTTTTCATCCTCTCCGCGGGTCGGGGTCCGCGCGGTCAATCCGCCTTTCGGATCAGCTCGCTCCCCGGTATGCCCGCGTAGGCGTAATTCCGGATCAGACCGTGCCACGTGTACCACGGGGAGCCCGCTTCGTGCTGGGCGTAGAAAATGCCGACGCCGGTTTCCGGGTCCGCCAGCAGATAGCAGCCGAGCGCGCCGTCCCAGCCGAATTCGCCTTTTCGGCTCAGGGAGTTGTTCCGCTCCGGGTCGAGCAGGGTGCGGACGCCGAGCCCGTACCCGTATCCAGCCTTGCTCCAGCCCCCCATCGCGTCAAAGTCCCGCATCGCGTCGGGGCCGAGCTGGTTCGTTTGCAGGAGGCGGATCGATTCCTCCGAGAGGATTTGTGCGCCGTTTGCGGCCCTGCCGCCGCAGGAGAGCATGGCGGCCAGCTTCGCGTAGTCCCGGACGGAGGAGATCAGCCCGCCGCCGCCCGAACGGTAGAGCGGTCCCATGCCCATGTCGACGCCTTCCCGGCGGATCACGGCGCGCGCCCGCCCGGTTTTGCCGTCGAAGCCGTGATACTCCGGCGCAAGGCGCGTTCTCTGTTCGGCGTTCAAAACAAAGCCCGTGTCGTCCATGCCGAGCGGATCGAAGAGCTCCCTTTTCAGGATTTCGGGATAGGGGATGCCCGCCGCCTCCTCCATCACCGCCGCCAGGACGTCGTGACAAAAGCTGTAGCGGAAATGCGTCCCCGGCTCGAACAGAAGAGGGACTTCGGCAAGCGCGGCGACCGCCTGTCGGGTCGTGGGTCTGCCGTCCGTCTCCCGGAGCATGCGCTTCACGGGCTCCGCCGTCCCGTCGTAGGAAAAGCCCGCGGTCATGGACATGAGGTGCCGCACGAGCATGACGTTTTCCGCGGGGGCTGCACTCCCGTCCTCCCGCCGCACCGTCATCCGTCCGAGTTCGGGAAGATATTCGGACGCGGGCGCGTCGAGGGAGAGGACGCCTTTTTCGATGAGGCGCATCGCTGCCGTCACCGTGGAGATCTTCGTCGCGGAATAGAGATTGACGAGCGTGTCCTCGTCAAACGGGACGCCACGCTCCACATCCCGGAGGCCGGCGAAATGCCGGTGCACGATCTCCCCGTTCAGGCTGACCGCGCAGCCGAGACCGGGAATGTTCTTTTCTTTGTAAAAGGAATCGAGATAGCGGTCAAATGCGGAAAAATCCATATTCCCTGCTCCTTTTTTCGGAAGTCGCTCGGGTTGACGCTCAGCTGCGCGCGGGCGAGCCTCCCGCTGTGTTCGCGTGCCGGATGGGATGCGCCGCCCTTCGCCTCTCGGTTGGTCGGTCGGTCGGCTTTCGGCCGGTTTCAGTCCGCCGTGAAAAAGGGTCTGTCCCGGACGGTTTCGAGATGCGCCTCAAGGAGCCGCCGGTCGGCCTCGGAGAACGGGTGCGCGAGAAAATCTTCGATGTTTTCCGCGCCGAAGCGGAAATGCCCGAAATTCCCGGGCGGGACGATGGCGTCCACGCCGAGGGAAAGTGCGTATTTCACCGCGGCGATGAGCAGGTCGGTCTGGGTCTCGGTATCGAAGGGCTTGCACCAGGATTTCGGGTACTTCGACGCGTGGTGCTCAGCATCGTCGGTCCACGCCCGCTCGATCATCGATTTCATGCAGAGCACGCCCACGCCCCGCTCCTTCGCCGCGCGAAGCAGCCGGTCGCCCATGCCGTACGCCATGTTCATATGCCAGTTGAAGGGAAAGAGCACGGTGTCAAAATCGTACAGCTCGAGGCACCGAAGCGCGGCGGCTTCCGAATGGGCGGTGATCCCCAGCTTCCGGGCGATCCCCTTTTCCTTCATTTCGACCATCAGCTCCATGACGCCGCCGGGACCGAACGCGCGGTCCACGTCCTCCATCGAGGAGATGCCGTGCATCTGGTACACGTCGAAATGATCGGTATGGAGCATCTCAAGGGAGCGGAGCATTTCAGCCTCGGCTTCCCTGCGCATCCGCTGACCGGTCTTGCAGGCGAGATAAATGTCCCGCCGAAAAGGGACGAGCGAATTGCCGAGCTTTTCCTGCGCGTCGCCGTAGGAGGGCGCGATGTCGAAGTAGTTCACGCCCCGCTCGATTGCCCACGCCACATAGCGGTCGGAGTTCTCCTGGCCGTCCCGCTGGGAGACGATCCCGCCGTAGACGACGCGGGAGATCTCGTATCCGGTTTTTCCGAGCGTTGTCTTTTTCATTTTAACCCTCCGTCTTCCGGATAAACGCGTTCTGCAGGGATTCCTTGCCCATCTGCATGATCTCGATGCGGTTGCCGTCCGGGTCGTGCGTCCAGCACTGCAGATTGCCGTCGGAGCCGGACTTCACGTCGGCGTCGAGGGGATAGCCGGAGGCCTTGATGTTTTCGGCAACGCGGCCGATGTCCTCCGTGAGCAGGCACAGGTGGTCGCTCCCGATCCGTCCGGTCTGCTTCGGCGCGTCCGGCGCGCTGTAAAACAGCTCGACGAACTGTCCGCCGCCCGCGTAAAGGTAGACGATCCACGGGTTCCCCCTGTGATCCGCAAGATCGAAGGCTTTTTCAAAGCCAAGCGCCTCCCGGTAGAATTTCAGCGACGCCTCCATGTCCGAGACATTGTACGCTGTGTGTGCCAGCCCGAGGATCAGGCGTTTTCCGTTTTCGTTCATGCTTGCTTCCTCCCTGTGTCGGTTCTCTTTTTTTCGATTTTATCACAGCCGACCCTTGCTTTTGGTGGATAAAACGTGAAGTTTCCATGAAAACGAAGCGGAGCCCTTTCGGATGGAATCGATCCTCGCCGCCAACGACGGCTGAATGAAGGTGAACAGCGAGGAGGGCGCGTTTACGACGGAGTTTCTTGTCCCCGCATTGCCGCAAAAAACCTGATGTTCGTGCCGTACGCGAATCTTCGCTTGCCAAAGCGGACGGATTGTGATATAATACCTGCGGAAAGAATGCAAAAACAAATCCGGAGGGCATGACGAACGATCAGGTTTTGATTCAATTCCGCGCGGTCAGGAAGCTGAAACAGGACGTGACGGAGCTCTTTGAAAGCCCCGGCACGGATCTGCCGACAGCGCTGAGGATGCATACGAGCATGAGCCGCATGAAGCCCCGTTAGAAGTCACCGTACCGGGGTATGCGGAAATCACGCCGCGGGAAGACGGACGGAGCCCCGCGAGTCGTTTGGACGGCTGCGCGCGGACGCCATACCGGAGGACATCCGCAAAGGTCTGTTTGAATTTCCGTGCTGCCATCCGTAAACAGGAAACAATATTTCGTGCGGCAGGAATGCGGATAGAAAAGCAGGGGTACCGGCATAAAGAATCTGCCTCCGCAGACAGACCTGTTGTTCATCCGGCCGCTGAGTTCCAAGAAACCAACTTTAGGCTGACCGTCTTGGGAATCAGGCACAAATGAAAGCTTGAGAGCTTTGAAATACGATCCCGTCCCGCGCAGTCGGCGGAGGGAGAGAAAAAATCCAAATAAAGGAGTATGCCCCATGGACGAAAGAGAGTTTACCTGCGGAGATTATAGGTATACGCTTGCCGACGACGGCGGGGCGGTGATTGAGAAATACAGAGGGGAGGAAGCCGGGGAGCTGGAAATCCCGGCGGAGTTGGACGGGCACCGGGTCACGGCGATCGGCAAAGATGCGTTCAGCTGCTGCAGCAGTCTGACCGACGTGACCATTCCCGACAGCGTGAAAAAGATCGGCGATATCGCCTTCGAATTCTGCGGCTGCCTGGCTTCCGTAACCATTCCCGACAGCGTCACGGAAATCGGCGACGGTGCGTTTGGCGGATGCGATATGCTCTCAGAGTTCCACATCTCTCCGCGTCATCCCGTATTCAGCATTATGAACAACGCGCTTGTCCACAGGGCTGAAAAACGTCTGCTCTGCGTTCCCGGCGCATTCACCGGTCATTATGATATTCCCCGCGGCATTCATATCATTGGTAACTGCGCGGTCTTCGGATGTAAAAGTCTGACCGACGTGACCATTCCCGACACCGTCACGAAAATCGGCGAAAGCGCGTTCACTCTTTGCATAAACCTCGAATCCGTTATCATTCCCGACAGCGTCACGGAAATCGGCAGCGGCGCGTTTTATGAATGCCACAGCCTGACCGACGTGACCATTCCCGCCGGCGTTAAGGAAATCGGCTACTGTGTGTTCGGAGGCTGCAGCAGCCTGACCGACGTGACCATTCCCTCCGGTGTCACTAAAATCGACGACAGCGCATTCTGTCACTGCAGCAGTCTGACCCGCGTAACCATCCCTGACAGCGTCACGAAAATCTGTAGATCCGCGTTCGCTGATTGCAACAGTCTGACTCGTTTGACCATTCCCGACAGCATTGAGGAAATCGGCATCTTTGCATTCCAGAACTGCACCAGACTGACCGACGTGACCATTCCCGACAGTGTCACGAAAATCGGCATCTACGCGTTCGAGAACTGCATCAGACTGACCGCTGTGACCATTCCCTCCAGTGTCACAAAAATCAACAACCACGTATTCTGCGGCTGCAAAGGTCTGACCGCCGTGACCATTCCCTCGGGCGTCACGGAAATCGGCAATGACGCGTTTTCCGGATGCAGAAGCCTGACTGATGTGACCATTCCCTCCAGCGTTAAAGAGATCGGCAATGGCGCGTTTAAAAGCTGCAGAAGCCTGACTGACGTGACCATTCCCTCCAGCGTTAAAGAGATCGGCAATGGCGCGTTCAAAAGCTGCAGCAGCCTGACTGACGTGACCATTCCGGACAGCGTCACGGTGATCGGCGGCAGCGCGTTCGAACTCTGCTCAAGCCTGACCGCCGTGACCATTCCCTCGGGCGTCACGGTGATCGGCGAAGGCGTGTTCAAAAGCTGCAGCAGCCTGACCGACGTGACCATTCCCCCGGGTGTCACGGTGATCGGCGAAGGCAAGTTCAAAAGCTGCACAAGCCTGACCGACGTGACCATTCCCTCGGGCGTCACCAAGATCGGCAACTGCGCTTTTTCCGGATGCAGAAGCCTGACCGACGTTACCATTCCCTCGGGCGTTAAAGAGATCGGCAACGGCGCGTTCGAATCCTGCGGCAGCCTGGTCTCCGTAACCATTCCCTCGGGCGTCACGGAAATCGGTGACGGCGCTTTTTCCGGATGCGATATGCTGACCGAGTTCAACGTCTCTCCGCGTCATCCCGTATTCAGCATTATGAACAGCGCGCTTGTCCACAGGGCTGAAAAACGTCTGCTCTGCGTTCCCGGCGCATTCACCGGTCATTATGATATTCCCCGCGGCATTTATGTCATTGGTTACGGCGCGTTTTTTGGAAACAGCAGCCTGACAGGTGTGAACATTCCCGTCGGCGTTAAAGAGATTGGCGACTGTGCGTTCGAAGGCTGCACAAGCCTGACCGATGTGACCATTTCCTCGGGCGTTACGGTGATCGGCGACTGCGCGTTCAAAAGCTGCAGCAGCCTGACCGACGTGACCATTCCCTCGGGCGTTAAAGAGATCGGCAACGGCGCGTTCGAAGGCTGCACAAGCCTGACCGACGTGACCATTCCCTCGGGCGTTAAAGAGATCGGCAACGGCGCGTTCGAAGGCTGCACAAGCCTGACCGACGTGACCATTCCCTCGGGCGTTAAAGAGATCGGCAATGGCGCGTTTGAATACTGCGACAGCCTGGTCTCCGCAACCATTCTCTCCGGCGTCACGGAAATCGGCGACTATGCGTTCGGAGGCTGCAGCAGCCTGGTCTCCGTAACCATTCCCTCCAGCGTTAAAGAGATCGGCAATGAGGCGTTCGAATTCTGCCGCAGCCTGACCGACGTAACCATTCCCTCCAGCGTCACGGTGATCGCTCGAAACGCGTTCAAATTCTGCAGCAGCCTGACCGCCGTGACCATTCCCTCCGGTGTCACAAAAATTGACGACTACGCATTCTGGAACTGCAGCAGCCTGACCGACGTGACCATTCCCTCCAGCGTTTATGAGATCGGCGACCACGCGTTCTTGGAATGTCCCATCCGGACCGCCGTCGTCGACAGGGGCTCTTACGCGGAGAAGTACTGTACAGAAAACAACATCCCCTTCGTCTGCGCCGATGAAAAGGCATAACCGCCGGGAACGGACAGACATCCGAAAAAAGGAGTATGCCCCATGGACGAAAGAGAATTTACCTGCGGAGATTATAGGTATACGCTTGCCGACGACGGCGGGGCTGTGATTGAGAAATACCTCGCAGAAGACAATAAGCTGAAAATCCCGGCGGAGCCGGACGGGCACCGGCTCACGGCGATCGGCAAGTACGCGTTTTTCGACTGCAGCCTGACCGATGTGACCATCCCCTCCAGCGTTAACAAAATCGGCGAGAGTGCGTTCTCAAGCCGCGACAACCTGTTACACGCGCCCGTTCGATTCCCCCTTATCCGGATCAAAAAAAGAACCTTACGGTTCTTCTTTATGACCCGAGGGGGAATCCCTCTCGCCTGCGGGCTCGGTCATGGGCGCCTACACGCGCCCGTTCGATTCCCCCTTTTTCGGATCAAAAAAAGAACCTTGCGGTTCTTTTTTATGACCCGAGGGGGAATCGAATTCTCGCCTGCGGGCTCGGTCAGGGTGCGGGAAAACATCCCGAGTTTGCCGCAGGCATACTCAGCCGGGAATGTTTTCTTACGCGCACCCGTTCGATTTCCCCTTTTCTCGGATCAAAAAAAGAACCTAGCGGTTCTTTTTTATGACCCGAGGGGGAATCGTTCTCGCCTGCGGGCTCGGTCATGGGCGCCTACACGCGCCCGTTCGATTCCCCCTTTTCTCGGATCAAAAAAAGAACCTTCCGGTTCTTTTTTATGACCCGAGGGGGAATCGAACCCCCGTTACTGCCGTGAAAGGGCGGTGTCTTAGCCTCTTGACCATCGGGCCATTATAAATATTCACCCGGTTAGTTGACCCGAGGGGGAATCGAACCCCCGTTACTGCCGTGAAAGGGCGGTGTCTTAACCGCTTGACCATCGGGCCCCGGACCGGGTGAATTGGTAGCGGAAGTTGGACTTGAACCCACGACCTACCGGGTATGAACCGGTTGCTCTAGCCAGCTGAGCTATTCCGCCATGCGCACAGAAACACAAACGTCCCTGCGACGTCGGATATTATACCATAAAGGCGGGAGTTTGTCAACACCTTTTCGAAAAATTATTTTTGCGCGTCCGGACTTCCCTTTTCCGTGCCCCGCTCCTGAATTTCTGCGGTCTCCCTGCACTCGTCCGCTCATCCGTTCCCCGTGCCGATCCCGAGCAGATCCGACAGCAGCTCCAGAATGCGGAAGCGCACCCTGACCCTTCCCGAGGATTTCGTGATGATCCGGTACTCCTCCGGCGTGAGTCCGACCGCGAGCGCGCCGCCGTCGTCCGCCCTCGCCGCGCGGACGCACAGGCCCGGAAAAAGTACGCACCACCAGTTCCGCCCCTCTCCTTCTCCGAGGATGATCCTCACGGAGCGGTATTCGCCCGCGGGGAACTCAAAATCCCCGTAATCCCGCCGCGGATAGACTTCCCGTCCGATCTCCACCCGGACGGGACAGCTCTTCCCCGCCCTGCCGACCGCGTCCTGCGCGGTTTTTCGGAGGATCTCCGCCGCCGCCCGCGCGGTCTTCTCTGCTTCGTCCGCGTTCGCACAGTCCGCGAACAGCTCTTCGGCGCAGGAGAGCACCGCGTCCCGGACCGTGAGCTTGAGCTCCTGATCCTCTTTTGAATCCGACTCCGCGATGACGCGCAGACGAACGACGTCCCCGTACAGCGCGCTCTCCCCCTTCGTCGGGCAATACGGCAGCAGGACCGCGCAGAGCAGCACGGACGATGTAAATGCAAGCCAGAATTTCATGAAAAAAACCTCCGGTAATCCGTTTTTCAGAGGATCGACCGGAGGTTCTTTGTTTATTCGCTTCAGAACGATATTTCCGCAAGCACGGGTCTGTGGTCGCTTGCCTCTGCCGGAATGACGCGGGCGGACTCGATGCGCGTATCCGGCGAGCAGAACAGGTAATCGATGCGACAGGACGGTCTGTCCGACGGGAAGGTATAGCCGGGGCAGTACGCGCCCGCCTCGTCATACCGCTCAAACAGAGGCGCGAGCACCGGGTCGGTCGGGTCCGTATTGAAGTCCCCCATGATCGCGAACGGATTCTCTTCCCTCTCCGCCAGCGCGAGGACCGTTTCGGCGGCATTTCTTCTTTCCGCTTTGCTCAGCCCGAAATGGGAGGAGAACACGGTGAACGCTCCGCTCCCTTCGGGAAGAGAGATCACGGCGCGCGTCACGCTGCGGTGCTCGAAGCGGCGATCCCGCTCGCTCTCCTTCGGGTCGGGGATGTGGCAGACCCGCGTCTCCGTGATCGGGAATCGGCTGAGCACGGCGTTTCCGTAGGGATTCGGACCGCTGACGTCGATGGATTTGCCGAAAAAGCAATGCCATCCGAGCAGCGCCGCCATCGTTTCGGCCTGCGCCGTATAGTCCGCTCTCACGCCGCGTCCGCGCACTTCGTTCAGCCCGACGAAATCCGCTCCGCTTTCGCGGATGACGGCAGCCGCGGCGCTGAGGTCGATCGTCGGGGGATCGGAGCGGTACACGAGCCCGTGCTGGATGTTGTAGGTCATGACGGTCAGCTTCATCGCGCGCCCCCCGTTTTATTTCTTGATGAATTCGATGTAGCGGTTCCAGTCCTTGCGGGAGAGAAAATGCGTGCCGATGCGGAGATGATAGCCGACCTTGCCGTCCGCGAAGCAGTCGCCGCCCTCGGGCAGGCGGTCGGGCGCGAGGAAGCCCGGCTCCCCGAGCAGCTCCCACGCGGGAGACGCCGCGCGGCAGGCGAGGTATTCCGAGACGGGATCCGCCCACTCGTCCTCGGTCGCAGAGGCGACGTAAAGCTTGCGCGGCGCGGCGGCGGCGAGCAGGAAGTGCTGATCGAACGGCGTCCGCTCGGAGGTTTCAACGTCGGTCGAGATCTCCTGCATCTTTTCCGAGAACCAATAGGGGAAGACGCTCGCGATGCGCGGGAAGGTCTCGCCGACCTTGCCCCTCGTGATCGCCGCGCCGGAACAGCCGGAATCGTTCGAGAAGACGTGGGTAAAGCGCTCGTCGTTCGCGCCCGCCCACAGCGCCGTCTTGCCGAGGCGCGAATGCCCGACGACGCCGACCCTTGTTTTGTCCACGCAGTCGAGGGAAAGCAGAAGGTCGAGCACGCGGGATGCGGCGAACGCCCACATGCCGATCTTGCCCGTAGCGTCTGGCGCGCGCTTGCCGTCCGGGAAGAGGTGGGCGGACAAAAGCGTTCCCCATTTGTCGTCCCCGTCGAACGCGACCGAATTCATGACGAATTCCGCGACGGCGACGTTCTGGTCGAGGATCTCCTCCATCGGGTAATACCACGGGAAGCCGAACGAAATGTACACGAAGGCGGGGACGGGATTCTCCGCGCTCGCGCCGTCCGGCACGGACAGGGTCACGGGGAAGGTGAAGCTCTCCCCGTCCGGCGTCGGGAAGGTGATGTCGTAAACGGTGGAGACGGCGACGCCGCCCGCGGTGCGCTCCCTGTGCTTTTCGCTCCAGGTCGTCGGTCCGACGGAGCGCGGCATTCTGCCGTATTCGTATTCCTCGAGAGTGGAGAGCAGCTCGCGGCGTCTCTTCTCCCATGTTTCCGCCGTCGTCGGGGTCCCGTCCGCCGAGACGAGAAGGGGCGGCAGGGCGCGTTTTTCAAGAAGCTCGTTCAGCATGGCAAATCTCCTTTTCCGAACCCGTCCGGGGACGCGGAAACGTCGCTCTCCGGACGGAAGATTTTCAGGACTTTCAGGAACATTATATCACAAACCGCGCCCCATTGCAATTTCTTTTTCAATGTGATATAATAAAAAAAACATCCCGAAGAGAGGTTCCCATGGAAAGCCGGAAGAAGAACGAGTTGTCCGCCGCGTCGGTTTTTCTCATGCTGCTCGTGATCTTCATCCACCTGTCGGCGGAATGCGTGAACGGGTATCTGAAGGAAAGCGCCGCGTTCGCTCTCATGGCGTCTCTGAACCGGCTCGCGTCCTTTGCCGTGCAGGGCTTCATTTTCCTCTCCGGACTGAAGTTGTTTCTGAAGCGGAACGAGCCCTTTTCCTACAAAACCTTCGCGCTCTCCCGCCTGCGCCGGGTGATCCTGCCCTATCTCGTCGCGTTCTGCGTGTTTTACGCGGTTTACGCTTCCCTTTCGAGGATCTCGCCCTCCGTCCCGCATTTCTTCGGCGAGCTTTTCACCGCCGGGCTGGCGACGCACTTCTATTTTATCGCCGTCATCGTTCAGTTTTATCTGCTCATGCCGCTGTGGAGGCTGCTCGGCCGCAGGGCTTCCCCCCTGCTTCTGTGCTTCGTTTCGTTCACCCTGACCTCGGTCCTCGCCCTGCATCTGCCGGAGCTCGTACAGCTTGTGTCCGGCAAATGGATCGACTTCAATTCCCGGCTCTTTACCTCGTATCTCTTCTATTTCGTCTGCGGCATGGCGGCGGGGAGCCGGTATGACGAATTCCTCGCTTTTCTGAAGCGCCGCAGGATCGGGCTGGGTGTTCTCTGGGGGCTTTCCGCCGCCGCGGACTGCGCGCTATTCATCCTGATCCGGCGGGATTTTTACTACCCCGTCTGGGCGGACGAGTGGCACATCCTCACCTCCGCGCTCGCGATCCTCTTTCTGATTTCCCTCTGTGCGGCGGCGGGGAACGGGCGGCTTCTGCGCTCCCCCCTGCTCTCCCGCACCGACGGCGCGTCGTATCTCGTTTATCTCTGGCATCCCCTCATCATCCTCTGCGTCGATCTGCGGCTGAACAATCTCGGCGTCGTATCCCTGACGCTGCGCTTTCTCATCCGCGCGGCTGTGGCGCTCCCCCTCTCGATCGCGCTGTGCGTCGGGTGGCAGGCGCTTGTCAAGAGAATTCGGAAATCATAGGCACGCTCGGCACTCGGTCTCTGGCGGCGGGGACTTTCGGGGATCGAAATTTGATCCGATCCGACGCCCGTACCCCGTACCACGGCGGATTTATCCCGCGGGGGCTTGCAAATCCCGCGGCGGCGTGCTATAATACAATGATATCATTCAGACAACAGCGGGAAGCCGGATGCGCGGCGTCCCCTTGTGTGAACGGAGGTACACGATGAAAGATCACAAAAACAAAACCCCGCTCGAAAAACCCTCTCCGGATCAGCCGGAGAACGCGGCGGAGCACAGCGCAGAACAGGAGCCGTCCTTCGCGGAAAAAGCCGTATCGACTTTTTACGACGCGGTGGAGGTGCTGGCGACCGTGTCCGTGTTCGTGCTGCTTTTGTTTGCCTTTGTGATCCGCATCAACGTCGTGAACGGCAACTCCATGCTCAACACCCTGCACAACGGCGAGCGGCTGGCGGTTTCCGACCTCTTCTACACGCCGAAGCAGGGGGACATCGTGATCATCCACCGCATTGATGCCGAGGGGTACACCCATCCCATCGTCAAGCGCGTGATCGCCGTCGGCGGGCAGACCGTGGACATCGATTTCGACACATGGACGCTCACCGTGGACGGGAAGGTCGTCGAGGAGTCCTACCGTTTCCTCGATCCGGAACGCAGAACGCTGGGCAGCGAGATCCCCCTCCCCATCACGCTCGGGAAGGATGAGGTCTTCGTGATGGGCGACAACCGCAACGGCTCCGCGGACAGCCGGCAGAAGGAGATCGGACCGATCGACCGGCGCACCATTGTCGGCAAGGCGCTTGTCCGCATTTATCCCGCGAACACCTTCACCGTCTTCAAAAATCCGTTTTCGAACTAAGACCCGTTTCTCCGAACCGGAAGCATAAGGAGGTCCCATGCCCTCACAGAATATACAGTGGTTCCCGGGGCATATGGCGAAAACCCGCCGCCTGATTACGGAAAGCCTCGGGCTGGTGGACATCGTCATCGAACTGCTTGACGCGCGCAGTCCGCGCTCCTCGAAAAACCCCGAGATCGACCGCCTGATCGGGCAGAAGCCCCGGCTCACCCTGCTCACCAAGGCTTCCCTCGCCGATGCTGCCGTTACCGCGCGCTGGGTTGCCGCCATGCCGGATTCCCTCGCCGTCGACGTCGTGACGGGGGAGGGCGTGAAAGCCATCGCACCTGCTGTTCGGCGCATTCTTGCCGAGAAGCTGAAGCGCTACGCGGACCGCGGAATGGAGGGACGCACGGTCAAGGCGATGATCGTCGGCATCCCGAACGTGGGAAAATCCTCGCTCGTGAACAAGCTGAGCGGGGGAAAAAAGGCGAAGGTCGAAAACAGACCCGGCGTCACGCTGACCAAGCAGTGGGTCACGACGCAGAGCGGGATCGACCTGCTCGACATGCCGGGCGTGCTCTGGCCGAAATTCGACGACCGAAAAATCGGAGAACGGCTCGCGTTCACCGGCGCGATCCGGGACGCGATCCTCGATACGGAGGAGCTGGGTTCCCTGCTCTGCGCCGAACTGTACGCGCGGCACGCGGAGCTTTTCTGCGCGCGCTACAAGCTCGACCGCGCCGCTCTTGAAGGCTTCAAGCCCTTTGAGCTTCTGGAAGCGGTCGCGAAAAAGCGCGGCTTCCGTCTCTCCGGCGGGGACTTTGACACCGCGCGCGCCGCGGACATGGTGCTCGACGAGTTCCGCGAGGCAAAGATCGGGCGCATCACGCTCGACGATCCGGACGAAGACCCGATCCTTTCGGAGACTTCTCCGAAAAAGGGAGCAAAAGGCTCGCAGCGACGCCCCGCCTCCCCTTCCGAATGTGAGAAAAGCGAAGAGGAGGAGGCGCAGACCGCCGGGCGCTGTCCGTCGGACGCCGAGTCGGTCGAAACAGGACCCGCGCCGGCGCGCGAAGAAACCGGCGACGGGCCGACCGCTCCTTCTCCGCGGGAGGAAAGCTCCGATGCTTGACAAAACCTTTGACGCGGCATACGCCGCCGAATACGGCACGGTCTGCGGAACGGACGAAGCAGGGCGCGGTCCCCTCGCCGGGTCCGTGGTCGCCGCCGCCGTCGTCCTTCCCGCGGGGATCGAGATCCCCGGACTCGACGACTCGAAAAAGCTCACGGAAAAACGGCGCGAAGCGCTGTACGATCTCATTCTTCAAAAAGCCCTTGCCTACGGGATCGCCGAGAGTACGGCGCGGGAGATCGACGAGATGAACATCCTCGCGGCTTCCCTGCTCGCGATGCGCCGCGCTGCGGAGATCGTAAAAAAGACGATCCTGCCGGGTGTGGTGCTGATCGACGGAAACCGGCAGACCGATTTCGGGGTCCCCTCCGTCACGGTGGTGCACGGGGACGCGATCTCGCAGTCCATCGCGGCGGCGTCCGTGCTCGCGAAAGTCACGCGGGACCGTCAGCTCGTAAAGCTCGACGAGCTCTACCCCGCATACGGCTTCGCGAAGCACAAGGGCTATCCCACGCGCGAGCACAAGCGCGCCGTGTACGAATACGGTCCCTGCCCCGAACACCGCCGCTCGTTCCTCTCCTTTCTCGAACGGGAGGGGGACGCGCTGAGAGCGGAGATCGAAGAGGAAAAGGCGCGGCATGAATCAACATGAACTCGGAAGGATCGGGGAGAATTCCGCCGCCCTCTGGCTCGAGGAGCGCGGCTGGGAAATCCTCGCGCGGAACCTGCGCCTCGGGCACGATGAGATCGACATTCTCGCGAGAAAGGACGGGATCCTCTGCTTCGCGGAAGTCAAGACCCGTCGGCAGATCCCGGGCGCGCCCTCTCCCTTCGGCGAACCTGCCGACGCCGTGAACGCGAAAAAGCAGGCGAGCCTCGTCCGCGCCGCGGGCGCGTATCTTGCCGCGCATCCGGGCGACGAGACGCCGCGCATCGACGTGATCGAGGTCTACGCCGACCCGTATTCGGACGTCTACCGTCTTCTCGAGATCCGGGTCTATGAAAACGCGGTGCGGCGCACGGGCAAATTCTCATACAAAAACGCCGGGCGCGGCGGACGGTAAACGAAAAGGTCCGCCCGCTTCGGAGAGCACGGCGCGGAGCCGGGCAGAACTTCAGGATAAAGGGGAATCGGATATGAAACTCTGCGACATGCACTGCGACACCGCGACAGCGATTTATTACGGGCACAAAAAGCTTGCGTCAAACGACTGCGCCGTCTCCCTCGAAAAGGCGGCCGTTTTCGAAAAATACCTCCAGCTCGCCGCGTTCTTCACCTCCCCGAAGCTCGGGGACGAGGAGGGCTGGGACGCCTTTCTCGCGGCTCGGCAGTATTTTCTCGACGAATGCGCCGAAAGTGAAATTCCCGTGCTCGCCTCCTCCGGCGAGCTTGCCGCGTGGGACCGCTCCGACAGCCGCGCCGCGTTCATCCTGACCGTGGAGGACGCGCGCATCCTCGCGGGAAGGCTCGAACGCGTGGAAGAGCTCTATCGGCTCGGCATCCGCGTCATGACCTTGCTTTGGGGCGGGGAGACAATCATCGGCGGCTCCCACAACACGGATGCGGGTCTGACCGATTTCGGGCGGGCGGCGGTGCGCGAAATGCTGAATGTCGGGATCATCCCGGACGTCTCTCACGCGTCCTTCCGCTCGACGGACGAAATTCTCGATCTGTGCGAGGCCGCCGGAAAAGCCCCGGTCGCGACGCACATGAACGCCCACGCCGTCTGCAGCCATTCGCGCAATCTCACCGACGACCGTTTTCTGCGGCTTGTGAAGCTCGGCGGCTGTGCGGGCGTCTCGCTCTGCCCGCCCCATCTCGCCGAAAACGGCGCGCCGACCACCTCCGCGGATCCCGCGCGGCATCTTCTTCATTACCGCGCTCTTTCGCCGGATGCGGTCGGGTTCGGATGCGATCTCGACGGCACGGAGCTCCCGGATGATCTGCCGGATCTCTCGGCGCTTCCGGTCATTGCGGAGCGGCTGCGGGAAAGCGGGCTGAAGGAGACGGAGATCGAAGAGATTTATTATGGGAATGTGTTCCGGTTTCTTAAAGACAATCTTCCTGAATAAACAAAAAGGAACGCGGCTTTCTTAAAAGAAAGCCTGGCAAAGAATTTTATACAAATAAAGGGAAACGACATGAATTACTATTCTACGCGCAGCATGGGGGGCGGCCTTCCCGTCTCCGCTGCAGAAGCGATCAAGCGGGGGCTCGCCGCGGACGGGGGGCTCTATCTCCCCGAGCGCGTTCCGGCGCTCAGCCGGGCGGATTTTGACGCGCTCTGCGCCATGAACTACCCCGAGCGGGCGGCGAAGATCCTCTCGCTTTATCTCGAGGACTACGATCCCGCCGCTCTGCTCGACGACTGCCGCGCGGCCTATGCCGAAGAACGCTTTCCCGGAGGAGCCGCGCCCGTCCGCTCCCTCGGGGACAAGCTTTATATGCTCGAGCTCTGGCACGGTCCGACCGCGGCGTTCAAGGACATGGCGCTGCAGATCATGCCCCGCCTGCTCTCCCGCGCTCTCTCGATGACGGACGAAAAGCTGCTCGCGCACATCCTCGTCGCCACGAGCGGGGACACGGGCAAGGCGGCGCTCGAAGGCTACCGGGACGTGGACGGCGTGAAGATCACCGTGTTCTATCCCGTCGACGGCGTGAGCGCGATGCAGAAGCGGCAGATGCAGACCACGCGCGGAAGCAACGTGAACGTGGTTGCCGTGCGCGGGAATTTCGACGACGCGCAGAACGGCGTCAAGGCGATTTTCGCGGACAAAGCCCTCGCCGGGAAAGCGCATGAAAACGGCTTCTTCTTCTCCTCCGCCAACTCCATCAACTGGGGGCGGCTCGCCCCGCAGATCGTCTATTATATCTCCGCGTACTGCGATCTGGTGAACGCGGGCGCGGTCCGCTTCGGCGAAGAGGTGAACATCGCCGTGCCGACCGGGAACTTCGGCAACATCTTCGCGGCGTATCTCGCGCGGGAGATGGGGCTTCCCGTCCGCCGCCTGATCTGCGCCTCGAACCGCAACAAGGTGCTGACCGACTTCATCCGCACGGGCCGGTACGACCGCACGCGCGAATTCTACAAGACCATCAGTCCCTCGATGGACATTCTGATTTCCTCCAACCTCGAACGTCTGCTCTCCGTGCTCGTCGGTCCCGAGACCTGCTCCGCGCTCATGGAAGAGCTGAAAACGACCGGTCGGTACGACGCCCCCGCGGACCTTGCCGAAAAGATCCGCGCGGTCTTTTCGGGGTATTATCTCGACGACGAAGAGACGAAGGCCGAGATCGCCGCGGCGTGGGCCGAAAAAGGCGTGCTGATCGATCCGCACACCGCCGTCGGGCTGGGCGCGGTGAAACGGTACCGCAAAGAAACGGGGGACGGCGCGCCCGTCATCCTCGCGTCCACGGCAAGTCCGTACAAATTCGCGCCCGCCGTCGCGGACGCTCTGGCGCTCACAGATCGTGCCGAAGGCTTTGCCCTGCTCGATCAGCTCAGTCTGGCGACCGGAACCGAGATCCCCGCTCCGCTCGAGGAGGCCGCACGACTGCCCGTCCGCTTCGAGCGGGTGATCGACCGGGATGAAATGCCGTCCGTGCCGTTTGAGATCGGAGGCTGACATGTCGCTCTGGGTCATGGGCGACACGCATCTTTCCCTCGGGGCGGGCGTCAACAAAAAAATGGATCGGTTCGGGACGCGCTGGACGAATCACACCGAAAAGATCGCCGCGCGGTGGTCCTCCGTCGTCCGGGACGGGGACACCGTCGTGCTCCCGGGGGACATCTCCTGGGCGAGCAGTCTGGAAAGCGCGGCGGAGGATTTCCGGTTTCTCGACGCGCTTCCGGGGAAGAAGCTCATCTCGAAGGGCAACCACGACTATTGGTGGACGACCGCTTCGAAAATGAAGGCGTTCTTCTCCGAGATCGGCGTCGAAAGCATCGATTTTCTGCACAACAACGCCCACGCCGCCGAAGGCACGGTCCTCGCCGGGACGAGGGGCTGGTTCCTTGAGGAAAAGCACCAGTCCGAGAAATTCGACGCGGATTATCCCAAGCTTGTGCGCCGCGAGTGCGAGCGCCTTTCCCACAGCCTGAACGAGGCGGCTCGTCTGCGCGCCGAACGCGGCATTCTGCCGCCCCCGCTCGTCTTTCTGCATTTTCCGCCGGTCTTCGGTGATTTCCGGCTGGATCCGCTGATCGACGTCATGGAGGAGCACGGGGTCCTCGCGTGCTATTTCGGACACATCCACGGGCTGTACGACGTGCCGCCATACACGGAATACCGGGGCATCCGCTTCATCAACGCGGCGGCGGATTATCTCGATTTCACCCCCCTGCTCGTCCGCGTTCCGGGGCGGAAGGCGTAAATCGGTCAAGCCCCGCCTTAAACTTGCCCAAATCGCGCTTCGCGGCGCGATTTTTTGCAGAAACCTCTTGACACCGCGCCGTTTTCATTGTAAAATATTAAGAGCTATTGCAGATTTTAACATGTGTTCATACGGAACAAGGAGAAAGAAACATGAGCCTGAAATCACAGGAAACCATCGCCGCCAATCAGAAGAAGGTCACCTTCGACGTGGACCGCGCGACCTTTGACGCCGCCGTTGAAAAGGTCTACCGCAAAGAAGTGAAGCGCATCACCGTTCCCGGCTTCCGCAAGGGTCACGCACCCCGCAGAATGATCGAGAAAATGTACGGCTCGGGCGTTTTCTACGAGGACGCCGTCAACGAGATCATCCCCTCCGCGTGGGAATCCGTCTTTGACGAAATCGAAGGCACGGTCGTGAGCCGTCCCGAATTCGACGTGGAAACCATCGACGAAAACGGCGTCACCCTGACCGCCACCTTCTTCGTCAAGCCCGCCGTCGAAATCGCCGATTATCTCGGCATTCCCGTCGAGCGTCCCATCGTCAAGGTCACGGAAGAGGAAATCGACGAGGAGATCAAGCGCGTGCAGAACCGCAACTCCCGTATGATCGAAATCACCGACCGTCCCGCTCAGAACGAGGACCTCGTCAACATCGATTTCGAGGGCTTCGTCGACGGCACGCCGTTCGACGGAGGCAAAGCCGACGGGCACCAGCTCAAGCTCGGCTCCGGTCAGTTCATCCCCGGCTTCGAGGATCAGGTGATCGGCCACAGCATCGGCGACGAATTCGACGTGAACGTCACCTTCCCCGCCGATTATCATGAGGCCTCCCTCGCCGGCAAGGAAGCGGTCTTCAAGTGCAAGCTGAACGGCATCAAGTTCAACGAGCTGCCCGAGGTCGACGATGAGTTCGCCCGCGACGTTTCCGAATTCGACACGCTCGCCGAATACCGCGAGGACATCAAAAAGAACCTCACCGAGGATCACAAGAAGCGCGCCGACAACGCGATGGACGAAAAGCTGATCGACGCCCTCATCTCGAAGCTCGAAGCGGACATTCCGGAGTGCATGTTCGAAGCCGAGACCGAAAACGAGGTCCGCGACTACGACAACCGTCTCCGCATGAACGGTCTCGATCTGAAGACCTACTTCCAGTACACCGGTCTCGACCTCGACGGTCTCCGCAAGCAGATGAGACCCGGCGCGGAGCGTCAGGTGAAGACCCGCCTCGCTCTGGAACGGATCGCCGAGAAGGAAGAACTCGCCGTCACCGACGAAGAGATCGACGCCGAATACGCGCGTCTTGCCGAGCAGTTCGGCATGGATACCGAGCGCATTCACGAAGCGGTCGACAAGGATTCCGTCGCCGCCGACCTCAAGGTGAAGAAGGCCATCGAGCTCGTCCGCGAAAAGGCGGCCGTGACCGAGGTCGAAGACAAGGCCGAGGAAACCGAAGCTGCACAAGAGAACGCCGACGCCGAATAAGCCCTCTCACGCCGCAGAACCGAAAAGGTCTCAGAGCCACGCGGTCAGACCGCAGAACGACGCCGCTGTCCAGCGCGGACAGCGGTGTTTCCGATTCACGCGGGGTATTTCCCGCATAAACTGTTTTCGCGCGGCGAATCCTCAACCGACACCCATCATCCAAAAGGAGGAAAAATCATGGCACTCGTTCCGATGGTCGTCGAACAGACCAATCACGGCGAACGCTCCTACGATATTTATTCCCGTCTGCTCAACGAGCGGATCATTTTCCTCGCGGACGAGGTCAACGACGTCACCGCGTCCCTCGTCGTCGCCCAGCTGCTCTACCTCGAGTCCGTCGACCCGGACGCCGACATTTCCCTCTATATCAATTCCCCGGGCGGTTCCGTCACGTCGGGGCTCGCCATCTACGACACGATGAACTTCATCAAATGCGACGTCTCCACCATCTGCATCGGCATGGCGGCGTCCATGGGCGCGTTCCTGCTTTCCTCCGGCGCGAAGGGCAAACGGTTCGCCCTCCCGAACTCCGAAATCATGATCCATCAGCCCTCCGGCGGCTCGCAGGGACAGGCGACGGACATCAAGATCCAGGCGGAGCACATCATCAAGATCCGGGATCAGCTGAACGCCATCCTCGCGGCGAATACCGGCAAGCCCATCGAGACCATCGCCGCCGACACCGAGCGCGACAATTTCATGTCCGCCGACGAAGCGCTCGCCTACGGTCTGATCGACAAGGTCATCGCGCACCGTCCGTAACCTTCAACACGAGAAAGGGCACACTATGGCGACTACACGCGGCGGAGGCAAACTCCGCATCGACCGGAACTGTTCGTTCTGCGGACGCGGCGAAACGCAGGTGGATTTTCTGATCCCCTCCCCCACCGGGCTGTACATCTGCGACCGGTGCGTCGACGCCTGCAACGACATCATCACCGATCACCTGAGCGCGGACTCCTCCGCGCCGATCACCGGCAAAAAGCTGCCTGCTCCCCGCGAGATCAAGCAGACGCTCGACGAATACGTCATCGGACAGGACAAGGCGAAGATCGCGCTGTCCGTGGCGGTTTACAATCATTACAAGCGGCTCATCAACCGCGACACGGTCGGGAAACTCAAAAAGAGACGCAAAACCGGCGAGCAGAGCGAGCAGGCCGAGGAAGAAGTGGAGATCCAGAAGAGCAACGTTCTTCTGATCGGGCCCACGGGCGTGGGCAAGACCTTCCTTGCGCAGATTCTCGCGAAGACCCTCGAGGTCCCCTTCGCCATCGCGGACGCAACGACCCTCACCGAGGCGGGCTACGTGGGCGAGGACGTGGAAAACATTCTTCTGCGTCTGATCCAGGCGGCGGATTACGACATCGAGCGCGCGGAGCACGGCATCATCTATATCGACGAGATCGACAAGATCTCCCGCCGCAGCGAGAACCGCTCCATCACGCGCGATGTGTCCGGCGAGGGCGTGCAGCAGGCGCTGCTCAAGATCCTCGAAGGCACGACGGCGAACGTTCCCCCGCAGGGCGGACGCAAGCACCCGAATCAGGAATTCATTCAGATCAACACCGAGAACATCCTCTTCATCTGCGGCGGCGCATTCGACAACCTCGATCAGATCATCGAACAGCGCAAGGGCCGCTCCGGGATCGGCTTCCGCTCCGACATCAAGAAGAAGGAAGAAAAGCTCTCGGAGGGCATTTTCAAGGACGTGACCGCGCACGACATCGTGAAATACGGTCTCATCCCGGAGCTGGTGGGGCGTCTGCCCGTCATCGTGGGGCTTGAAAACCTCGACTGCGACGCGCTCGTGCGCATCCTCACCGAGCCGAAGAATTCCCTCGCGAAGCAGTACAAGAAGCTCTTCTCCATGGACGGGGTCGAGCTCGAATTCGCCCCCGAGGCGATGCGCGCCGTCGCCGAAGCCGCCATCGAGCGGAACACCGGCGCGCGCGGTCTTCGCTCCATCCTCGAAGAGACCATGACCGACATCATGTTCGATCTTCCCTCCCGCGAGGACGTCGCGAAGGTGACCATCACCGAGGACTGCGTGAAAAAGCATGCGGAACCGGAATATACGCTGAAATAAAGCCGAAAGGACCGTCGGCTCCTCTCCCGTGCGCGAGCGCGGGACGGAGTACGGCGGTCTTTTGCATCGGCAGAGGGGAGTGGCACGGAACTCAAGCGAAAAGCGCGCGCTTCGGCCGCTTCAGCCGTGCGCCGCGGAGTGCGGAACACCCCGGAGGCGGCTGAGCGGACGCCGCTTGAGCCGTATCCGGAATTATCAACCATTCGGAGAATCTGAGGGGAGGCGCTGAGATGAAAAGAACACGAATCATGCGGATCGCTCTGATTTTGCTCGCGGCAGCCCTGCTCGCGCTTGCGGGCTGCGGCTCTGGATCGAAGAGCGGAGAATTGATCATCAAACCCGGCGATATCAACGTTCCCTCCTACGCTTACGCGAACCGCACGGATATCATAACGGCAGTCATACCGGACACCGTTCGGATCATCGCGGATTATGCTTTTTCGGAGTGCCGTTCGCTCACGTCCGTCACGATCCCCGATACCGTGACGAAGATCGGCGCAGGCGCTTTTTCGGGATGTACGTCCCTCGCCTCCGTCACGATCCCGGACTCCGTGACGGAGATCGGTACGGGCGCGTTTGCGGGCTGCGCCTCCCTCAATTCGATTTCAATACCGGATTCCGTCGCATCGCTCGGCATAAACGCCTTCGGGCACTGTGAAAAGCTGGAGGAGGCGAGCGTGCCCGGACACCTGACCCAAGCGGGCTCCTTTACGAAGAGCCCGAACCTGAAAACGGTCCGTGTCACGGGAAGCGTTGTCAAAGAGGGGTTTGCCCGGCAGTTCGAGCGTCTGACCGGTCCGGTGATCGTCGAAGACACCGTGACCGAAATCGAACAGCTCGCGTTTGCCGACTGCGGTTTTCTGACCTCCGTTACGATCCCGGACTCCGTGACGGAGATCGGCACGGGCGCTTTTTCAGGGTGTACGTCCCTCGCCTCCGTCACGATCCCGGGCTCCGTGACGCGGATCGGCGAATCCGTGTTTGCGGGCTGCTCTTCCCTTTCCTCCGTCACGATCCCGGACTCCGTTGCTTCGATCGGCTCCTACGCCTTTTCCGGCTGCGCAGCGCTGACCTCCGTCGTGATCCCGGATTCCGTCTCCGTCATCGGCACGGACGCCTTCAACGGATGCGAAGCCCTCGAAACGGTTACGCTCCCCGGCGGCGCAGCATGCCACGGTTTCGACGGTTGCCCGAATCTGCGTGAGATCCGTCTGACGGGCGACGAATTCAACAGCAGCCTTTTGACACGGCTGGCAGGTCTCCCCGCCCTCGAATCCGTCGTCCGTGTCGGCGGGACGCAGGAGGTTCAGAGCGCCGTGGTCCTGTTCGAAAAGGATTCCCTCTCCCTGACGGAGAACACCCCCGTCAGCCTCGGGTTGATCTGCTTTGGAACCCCGCGGGAGCTCACATATTCCGTGGAAGGCGATTCCGTGACCGTAGAGAGCCGAGGTGAGGACGGCGTGGAAATCACGCCCGTGCGGGACGGAGAGGCGATCGTCAGCGTGCGCGACGCGGACGGTCCGGTCGGGATCTGCACCGTCCGTGTTCTACTGCATCACGATCTGGCCGATCTGATCGCGAGCGGGGACGTCTCGGTCACCCTGAGCTGCTCCGGCATCCAGAGCGGGAAGGTTCAGATCCGGAACAATACGGACCGGAAAATCGCCTTCTATGCCCCACCCGGGACGTATATGATGGCGGGGGGCAGCGGGTATCAGAACATGATGATCATGACGGAAATCCGGGGAACCCTCAGCGCGAACGCAAGCGAAAAAATCGACGTCGACACCTGCTGCATGAACATCCATCGGGATATTCCGACCGAGGACAAGTCCTTTTCCCTCTCGAAATCGGAGGACGAGGTTCTGTGCGCACTGGCGGCATACTGTCAGCAGAACAGCGTCTCCTATAAGGTCCGGCAGGCGGCAACATGGATCCTGACCGACGACGCTTCCTACGAGGCCTGCGGGACGCTGGTCAATGCGGGCGGAGCCCGCGTCATCACCCGGGAGAATTACAACGAGGCGGCAAGCCTGCTCGAGTCGATCCGGGAAAGGCTGAACGAAAACGGAAAATCAGCGGATGAACCGTAATGCGCAGCGGCACGCGGGCGCCGATCCGGTTCGGAAACATGTGTTCCCCGGGCGGGGACAGAAAGGCGGACAAGAATGAAACGGTTTGAAGGAAAGGTCGCCGTCGTCACGGGCGGCGGGCACGGGATCGGAAAAGCGGTCGCCGCGGCGCTAAGCGCGGAAGGAGCGGTTGTGCACATTCTCGACACGAGGCCGGGAGACTGGTTCGTCGGCGACGTCGGCGAACCGAAGACGCTCGAGCGCTTCGCCGCGTCCGTCGTCGAAAATAGCGGACGGGTGGACTGTCTCGTGAACAACGCGCCCCCGCTCATGAAGGGGCTGGACGCCTGCTCGTGGGAGGATTTCACCCGCGCGCTCTCCGTCGGCGTGACCGCGCCCTTTTATCTCACAAAGCTCCTCGCGCCGCATTTCGCCCCCGGAGCGGCGGTCGTGAACATCTCCTCCTCCCGCGACCGGATGAGCCAGCCGCAGACGGAGAGCTACGCGGCTGCGAAGGGCGGCATCGCCGCGCTGACCCACGCGCTCGCGATCAGCCTCGCGGGGCGTGCCCGGGTGAACAGCGTCTCCCCCGGATGGATCGACACCTCGGAAAGCGGAGAGGCGATCACGGGCGCGGACGCGCTTCAGCAGCCAGTCGGCAGGGTCGGGACGCCGGAGGACATCGCCGCGCTCGTGCTCTTCCTCTGCTCCGCCGAAGCGGGCTTCATCACGGGGGAGAACGTCTGCGCGGACGGCGGGATGACGAAGCTCATGATCTATCACGGGGAGCACGGATGGACGTACGCGCCGTGAAGAAGCCGATCCCTCGGTCGGCGCTCATCGGGAGGACAGCATGAAATTCCTTTGGAAGGATTACGACCCCGGAGCGGACGCGTTCTGCGAGGAATGGCTCGACGCGGAGGCAACCCGCCTGACGGGGCTGGACGACGGTTGGCGGGCGTTTCACGCATACTGGACGACGGACGGCGGTCTTGCCGAAGGAAGGGATTTCTTCGACAAGGTTATTTGCACACCGCCCTCCTCCCCTCTTTCCCCCTCCTCTTCCCTGCCCGCCCGGGGCGGTGAACCTGTCGCGGCGATCGCGTTCGGGCTGCACGGGCGTGTTCTGCACGTGATGGAACTGCTCGTCAGGCCGGATCTGCGCGGGCGCGGGATCGGGACGGCGGTGCTGCGTGAGCTGCTCGCGAACGGGAACCTTCTTAACGGCGGGAGCGCGGTCCGCGCGGAAGCGGTGATATTCCCGGACAACGCCGCGTCGATCCGGGCGTTCGAGAAAGCGGGATTCCGCTTCGATCACGCGCACCCGGACGGGGACGCGCTGTATTACACGTATGAGGCGGAACGTTAAAAGGACCTCTCCGTCACGCGCGCCCGTTCAAGTCCCACAAACTGCAGCGAAAAAAATAAAGACAGCTTCCCGACAAAAGGATGCTGTCTTTATGGTGCGGAAGACGGGACCCCCAATTCTCGCCTGCGGGCTCGGTCATGGGGAAAACAGCCCGGTGGGCTGTTTTCTTACGCGCCCGTTCAAGTCCCACAAACTGCAGCTGAAAATAAAATACAGCCTCCCGACGATGGAAAAGCTGTACTTTATTCTTCGGAAGACGGGACCCCCAATTCTCGCCTGCGGGCTCGGTCAGGGTGCGGGAAAACATCCCACCGGGATGTTTTCTTACACGCACCCGTTCAAGTCCCACAAACTGCAGCAAAAAATGAAAACAGCCTCCCGACGATCGAAAAGCTGTTTATCAAGTGCGGAAGACGGGACTTGAACCCGTATGGGATGCCCCACACGCCCCTCAAACGTGCGCGTCTGCCAGTTCCGCCACTTCCGCGTGCGGTTGACGGTGACATTATAGCACGGCACTCCCCGTTTGTCAAGAGCATTCTGATATTTTTTTCATCAGTTTCTAATCTTTTGATGCAAGATTCCTATTGATTTTTCATCGGAAATGGAGTATGATAGAGACAACAAAAGGAAAGGAGTAAATGAACATGAAAGAATTCATCCGCGCCATTGACGACCTTCCGCTGATCGTGAAAATCATCCTCTGCATCCCCGCGCTCCACCTGGTCTGGGCGATCTACCGCATTATCGCTTCCCTGAACGAGAACAACACCACGGGTCTGATTATCTCGATCGTCCTCTGCTTCATTCCCATCATGTGGATCATCGACCTCGTCACGCTGATCCTCTACGGAAAGATTTGGCGCTATACCGCCGCTTAAGTTCATCTTTCATTTTCGCCCCGCCCGGCAGACGTCGGGCGGGCGTTTTTTTATCGGTTGACGAAATTCCCCGAAAGGCTTTTCGCGCCGTTGATTTTTTCAGGGAAATCTGATATAATGACCGAAAGGCCATCCGCATCGGATTTGAGGAGGAGCACGATGAGCATTCGCATCACGGAAAACGCATTCTATTCCCTCGAGATCGGCGAACGGGAGGCGCTCCGCTACCGGGTCGGCGGAGGGGACGGGCAGGAAATCCTTTTCCGCTGGCCCGAGTTCGAAATCGACGGGCACGCAACCGGCGTCCCCTCCGGCCTGCGGGAGACCGGGCGGCGCATGCGCAGCGAAGAGATCGAGGAAATCACCCTCGAGGGCTCGCTCGGCGGGGATCTGACGCTCAGCATGATCCTGCGCGTATGTGCGAAAACGCCGTTCATCCGTTTCCGCTATGCCCTCTCCTCGTCGTCTCCGGCGCGCATGACGAAAAAGGCGGGCGAGCATCTGCGCTATCTCTCCTGGTCCGGCGCGAAGGACGCGCGGCGCACAGAGATCCGCCTCTCGACCTATGATTTCCTCATGCACTGCTACTGCCCGGAGGAGTTCCCGGCGTTCGAGCGTGAGGACGACCTCATCGGTCCGCTCCTCGCGGAGGAACGCGGGGAGGTCTTCCTGCTCGCCGCCTATGAGCACGGCTCTATGTATCCGGAGAAATTCGTCGTATTCCGCCGCACCGCGGACGGGATCGCCCTCGAAGCATACCGGGGCAATTACCGAAACGCTCAGGCGATCGACCTTGCGCCCTATGAGACGATCTGGCTGCAGGCGGGAGCCGTGAGGGGCACGGAGGACGACCTCGCGCGGGCATACCGCGAATTTCAGCTCTGTTGGTGCACGCTCAACCGCGAGAGCCGCAAGCCGCATATTTTCTACAACACATGGGCGTATCAGGAGCGGAACCGGTTCTGGGGCGGGCAGGAATACCTCACGTCCATGAAACAGGAGCGGATCGAAAAGGAGATCGAGATCGCGCACCGGATGGGTGTGGACGTGTTCGTCATCGACACCGGGTGGTATCAGAAGACCGGGGACTGGGAGACGAACCGTGCGTTCTTCCCGGACGGCATGGAGCACATCCGCGACATGCTCGCAGAGCGCGGCATGAAGCTCGGCTTATGGTTCGGACCGACCCTGGCGGCGGTGACCAGCGAGGTCCTCAAAAAGAATCCCGGCTGCAAGGCCTCCATAGGCGGGGCGGAGCCGCAGCCGTTCCGGGTTTGGGAGACCGAGGAGAGCTATTCCATGTGCATGGTCTCCGATTATTGGAAGGACTTCGCCGACCGGCTGATCGAGCTCGCGCGGACTGTCGGCGTGCGCTATTTCAAATGGGATTCTGTGGATACGGACGGCTGCGACTGCGCGGGGCATCATCACGGGGACGAAAACGATCCGCGCGAGGAACGCCGCGCCTCCTTCCGTTTTCAGATCGGGCAATACATGTCGAAGGTGGTCGACCGCCTCTGCGAAGCGGTGCCGGACGCCATCGTGGACATGGACATCACGGAGGCGCACCGCTATTTCGGGCTCGGCTTCATGTCCTCTGGCAAATTCTTCTCCCTGAACAACGGACCGTATTACAACAGCTGGGGCATTCCGATCCCGGGACATGTCTGGAGCAACGTCTTCGTCTATCCCGGACCCTCGCGGACGTGGGTCTGCCGTCAGAACCTCGCCTATGACAAATGGTTCCCGTCGGTGCTTATGATGGCGCACTATCTCCCCGACGATCCGGCGGACTCGCAGCTCGTCAATCTCGCGTCCCTTGTGCTCGGGCAAAACGGGATCTGGGGCGATCTGCTCCGCGTATCGGACGAGGGTCAGACGCTGTTCGGCGAGGTGCTCGGCGTGTACAAGCGCGTGCGGGACGACGTCACGGCGGCGTATCCCGCGGTGTACGGGCGTCCGGGCGAGACCTTCGAGGTCCATGAGAAGATCAGTGGCAAAACGGGGAGAGGTCTTGTTTCCGTTTTTGCCAACCAGCCCGGCACGTACCGGTACCGCCTGGCAGCCGACGCGAAGGGCGAGCCGACCGTATTCGGTCCGGCGTCCCTCTGCCGCGAAGAGGACGGGCTGTGGATCAAAGCCGATTTTACCGGCGCGGGCGCGGCGATTCTGTTCTTCGAGGGGTAATCCCGGCGCAGGCACGGAACGGCGGGGGCGCCGAAGCGCTCACCGTCCGGGAAACGGTCAGCCGAGGAACCGAGAAACTCGGGAAATCCGGGAAATCGCGCTCAAATCGTACCCGCGGACAGAAATTTTTTCAAAAAGCCCTTGACAAACGCGCCGCGGCGTGATATACTATTCAGGCAACAAGGGGAAACCCGAGGGATTTGCGTGCCGGAGTGGCGGAATTGGCAGACGCCCGGGACTTAAAATCCCGTGATACGAAAGTATCGTACCGGTTCGAGCCCGGTGTCCGGCATCCCTTGTTCAACTGAATATCGCGGGGTAGAGCAGTCTGGTAGCTCGTCGGGCTCATAACCCGGAGGTCATGTGGTTCAAATCCCTTCCCCGCAAGAGCAGTTGGTAAAATCCAACAAAAAATCAGCTCTGATCGTTCAAGATCGGGCTGATTTTTGTTTGTTATTGACGATAATACGGTGTTTGCCTGCTGTCCCTCACCTCCGGGGTGTGGGCTGACCCATACCGTGACCCATACGCGGAAAGGGCCGGAAAGGACCGGATGTGGGCGGAAACCTCCGGGTGGGAAATTGGGCGGGGATTTTGGCGGAATTCGCGGGGACGGGGCGGGAGTGTGCCGGGAGGTTAGAGCGGGAGAAGGAATGATCTATTGCTCGCAGCGGATCGGTTTACGACGTGGGGCGTTCCCTGCTCTGGCGGGCGGCGGTTTCCTGTGCGCTCTGTGCGGGGCTTTCTTTGATTATGCGGTGTAATCTCTGCCCGGTATGAGCGTTCTCAATGAACTCCCATTTTTTCGCGAGCAAAGCGGATTCACAAAAAATTCACAAACAGATTTGAAAAACCATGGAGTAAATCCGCCGCTCAAGCGTCTTTAGATCAGAAGGCTCTTGCGAGGCAAAAGCTGATATGCTACAATTAAAGAAAAAGTAAAAACATTGGATGGCCAGCCATGTTTTCCATTCTGCTTACAACTCTCACGGCAGAGGAGCAGAACCGCGTTCTTGCTTTATGGCAGGAAAACGGCGCTGCTCTTGTCTACTATGCCCGAAACGAACTGGAATCACCCGACCGTCAGGAGGAGGCGGAAGACATCGTCAGCGAAGCTTTCGCCCGCCTGATGACCCATTACGAACGGTATGGAAACCGAACGGATGAACAGATGAAAGGACTCTTATTCCGCATTGTCCATAACCTCTGCGTGAATGAGCACCGCAGACGGAAACGAAACTCCGCTTTTCTTTACGATGAGGAAGATTTACGGAAGGTTTCACCGGAAGCCGCCTCCCCGGAACTGTCTCCCGAGGATATCGTGATCTCCGAGGAAAACATCCGTCGGATGAAATCGATCTTCCGCTCCCTTTCCCCAAAACAGAAGGAAGTTTTAGAGATGAAGCTGAACGAGGAAATGACGGACGGAGAGATTGCAGGCGAGCTTCATATTTCAAAACGCCTGGTACAGCAGCGTCTTTGCCGTGCCAGAGAAAATGTCAGAATCAAATGGAAGGAGGGGTCGCATGAACCGCGCTGACAAACTGGATAACCTGCTGACGCTGGCAATTCGGGAAGTGATCCGCGAAGACTGGGAGGCAATGACCTCGGTTCCGGACATTCCTCCGGTGAGCGGGCGATGCAGCGCCGAAATGAACAAGGTCTTTTCGGGAAAGAGGAAGGCAAAAAGCGGCCACGCCGTAAAAAGGATCGTCATCGGCATCCTCGCCGCTCTGTTCGTTCTCGCCATGCTCGGAATGGCGATCCGTCCTGTGCGTGAAGCGCTTTTCAAGCCGATCCTGACGTGGTACGACACACACTTCGGCGTGCGTTATGAGATCGTAACCGAACCCGACGAACCGCTTCCGACCGTTATTGAAGAAGTGATCCTCCCCGCGTGGCTGCCGGACGGATGGAGTGCGGAAACAATGGTGTCAACCCCGGGATGCATAATTCATTTTCTTTCCGACGGAACAGGTGACGGAATCATCATGGAGCAATATCCGATCGATCCCGGAGAGGAATCGGGATGGTTCGACAATACGGACGTCACCATAGAAACCATAACTCTGAACGGCAGAACGGAGGCAATGCTGTTGTCTTATGCGGACGGAATACGCAGTTTAACATGGACGGATCGGTATGAGTTCGTTCTGTCATGGGCAAGCGAACAAGCGGATGCCGATATTTTGATCCGGATCGCGGAGAGCACGAAGCCATCAAAACAGTAACACCTTATTGAAAAGCGGAAAATCGCATCCATCCACGGCGAACAGACGGCATATTCAGCATACATGATTTCACAAGACAATCAACGAATGGTCGAAAAGAGGTACCATATATGAAAGCAAAACAGGCAGGATTCAGAATAGCAGCCGCGCTGACAGTAATATTCCTATGCCTTTCGGGATGTCATGGGAAAACGAACTCGGCGGGAACTGCCGAACCGGGCGCGAAAGAACCGTCGGCCGCAAGCTCCGCTCCCGCGGTCGAAAGTTCCGATCCCGCCGGAGCCGATGTTTTGAGCCATTTCTACACCCGGACCGTATATCCCATGCCCGCGGGATCGATCTGGCTGGCGGAGCACGAATGATAACGACTCTTTCTTTGCTTGAGCGGTGCAATTTCTGCTCCGCTCGATTTGTTTTCACGCTGCCCCCACCGGCACC
Source organism: Clostridia bacterium (assembly GCA_017540175.1). Taxonomy (GTDB): domain Bacteria; phylum Bacillota; class Clostridia; order Oscillospirales; family CAG-272; genus UMGS1696. The sequence goes on from JAFYBN010000014.1 coordinate 98,198, forward strand.
CCGCCGATCTTCGCGTCGCGAATGAGGTACATCGACCGCTTCCCTTCGCGATCCGGCGGATCAAGAAGGACAGCAATCCCTGCGCGTTGCTTTTCCTTTTTCAACGGCGAAAGTTCTTTCCGGCATGTAACGAAACGGCTTCCCCGAGGGTTATAGAGTTTGAATACCGAACCGTCCGTTCGCAAAGGAGGAAAACTCAGATGAAAAAACGGACTCCCGGCATGCTGCCGCTCCTCATCGGTCTCGCTCTGCTCTTATGCGGGTGCGGGAGCGGGCAGGCGTTTATCGAATATCCGGAACAGAATCCCCAGGGGAACGAAAGCGGTCAAATCGAGAATTACGTCTACGCCCCCGTCGAGGACAAATCTTATCCGTATAACGCGATATCGGGCCCCGAACAGCTGAAATACGACGGCGGATCCCTTTATTTCTTCAACGGGAATCCGTCCCCGCATGAAAAAACCGGCGCGACGCTGATGGCGTTTGATCTCGCATCCGGCACGATCCTTCCGGTTTGTCCGGATCCTCTGTGTTCCCACGACAATCCGGGCTGCCCCTTCTACGGCTTCGACACCTCTTATTACGCCGCGAACGGTTCGATTTATTACCGCAGGGGATATCACTATCTGGTCTATAACGCCGAAGGCATTCTGATCGACGCGGTCGATCACGCCGACCTTGTCCGATACGACCGTTCAAAGGACAAGCTGACCGTTTATGAAGATTACGGCGACGATTTATCATATTCCGCATACAACAGTCAGCTTTATTTCAACGGTTTTCAGTATTATTATGACTACGTTTACGACCCGGATACGGACAGGCACTACTTCCATATCTGCAGGCGGGACGTCGACTCCGGAAAGGTCGCGGTCCTCGGGGGAGACCTGAATGAGGACGCCGTTTACGAACGCTTCCTTTTCGCCCTCGGGTCGCGCATCTACGCGACGGACGGGAAACAGCTCTTCTCCGTCGATCCCGACTGGAACGACCGCCGCGCACTGTTCGAGGGGGACTTTTCGGGAAAGGTCCTCTGCGACGGGAGCGAGATTTTCTTTGAGAGAACAGTTTCGGGCAGAATAGTCCTCGCAAAAACCGGACTTGACGGAGGAGGGGTCACGGAGCTCGGGATCGAATGCAGCCGCTGGGTCCTGACCGATCACTATATTTATTATCTCTCCGCCGATCCTTATTTCTCCGGCGGCACGGAGCTGACCGGGGGCACGGTGTACCGGTGCGATCACGACGGCGGCCGGATCGAAAAGATCTGCGATTTGAACGACGACGGGAGTGACAAGTATTTAAGCAGCCTGTGCGCCGTCGACAACTATATCTATTGCTTCTTCTACGAATACAGGAACGGCGAGCAGATCTCCTACCGCTCAAAGCTCCTCAGGATCGACGCGTCGACGGGCGAGATGACATATTACGGGATCAGATAGGGGGGGGGCGCATGACATTTGAATTACAGAAGTGTCTATCTAAATTATGGAAACCCCTGCTCGTCCTGCTGGCGATCAACGCCGTCGTCTGTCTGTGGGTGACGCGGGACGACCCGCGCGTTCTGCCCGAGGACAGCGTCACGGATTTCTTCGCCCTGTACGCCGAAAACGCCGAGCGGATGGACGAGGAGTACCGTCTCGGCGTCAGCCGAACGAGGCAGGACAGCCGATACGCGCCGGAGGGCTTCTCCGATTTCGAGCTGTTCCGGGAGGTCTATTCCCGGATCGAATATATCGAGGATTACCGCGGCGAGCTCCAAAAGATCATCGACGACGCGGGGCTGAGGGCGGCCGGGGCGGATGGTTATCAGAGAAGGGTTTACGAAAACGTGATCTCCCTTTACGCCCGGGCGAAGGACGGGGTTGTCCTCGGGCTCGAATACACGCGGGGGTGGACGTCTTATTTCGGCTACCGGGCGGGCGATTTTCTGCTGCTGATCCTGCTCGTGTACCTTTCTTCGACTCTGTTCACGCATGAAAAAACCTGCGGTTTTCTGCCCCTTCTGCGCAGTGTGAAAAACGGAAGGACAAGGACGGCCGCGGCGAAAATCTGTGTCTTGACGGTCGTGACAGCTGCTGTTTTTCTGCTGTTCACGGCGGAGACATGGCTTTTGTTCCTATTTCGCGTCGGATTCAGCAGCCCCGACAACGGGATCCAGATTTTCGGCGCGCTGAAGCTCTGCCCCTACGTCATGACGGTCGGGCAGTTCTTTCTGTTGTCGCTCGCTGTCCGGCTGTGCGCCTTTCTCGGCTTCTCCCTCGCCGCGGCGCTTGTCAGCGTCTCGGTTTATAACCCCGTCGCCGAATTCGTCGCGGGTTCGGCCATGGTCGGGATCAGCCTGCTTCTCTATCTGAGCCGTCCCCTCGATCCGGACGGGCTGCTTTCGAACGTCGGTCTTTTATCCTCGCTTGAGGTTATCCCTTTATTCGCGCGATACCGCGCGGTGAACTTCTTCGGATATCCCGTGAGTTACCCGACCGTCCTGACCTTGGTATTTGTTCCGGCGCTTTTGGTTCTTCCCCCAGCGATCATTCTGCGATACAACGTCGGCTCGGGCGTGCTTCCGGATTCGTGGCTGAACCGGATCGACGGGATAACCGGCGCTTTCCGGGAATTCCTTGAACGCACCCTGCCCCGCGCGCGGCATAAACCCTCCCTGAGCCTTTTCACGGCGGAGACCTATAAAACGCTGTTTCTGCGTCACGCTCTGCTCTTTGCCGCGATCCTGTTTGCGGCTAAGCTCTTCCTCTCGGCTGCGGCGTACAAGCCGCCCGTTTCCTATTCCGACGCGGTCTACAAGGAGTATATGCAGATCCTTGCCGGAGAAGCGACCGAGGAAAAACGCCTGTATCTGACCGAGGAAAGGCGTCGGATCAGCGAAATCCTTGAGAGCTTTGAGGAGCTGCAGAAGCGGTACATAGACGGAGACATGCCGGCCGAGGAATATCAAAAGGTCCTTTCCGATTACAATACCGCGCTCGGCAGGGACTCGGTTCTCTCCCGCGTGGAGGACCGCCTGATCTATATCGACACGCAGAAGGAAGAAGGGCGCGAGGCGTGGTTCGTTTATGACACCGGATGGAACAAGCTCTTCTTTCAAGATTTTGACTGGACGCTGTTCTTCGCGCTTCTCGTTCCCTTCTGCGGGGTATTCGCGTCCGAGTATAACGGAACGTCTTCGTCCTTCGGTTTCGCCGGGATCCTGAGAACGACGAAAAACGGCCGCCGGAAAACGCTAACGGACAAGTATCTGTCCGTTATGTGCTTAAGCGCCGTATGGATCGCCCTCTGGACGGCGGCGGATCTGTTCTTTCTTCTGCGGGCGTATGAGCTGCCGGTGCCGGACGCGCCGCTCTGCTCCCTCGAATCGACGGAAGGTTTCGCGCATGCCCTTACCCTCCGTCAATACGGCGTTCTCATGCTTGCCGCGCGGTCGCTTTTGTGGATCGCGTTCGCGGTTCTTGTCTGTTCCCTGTCAGAGGTTCTGAAGAAGCGGATGTCCGTGCTGTCCGCCGCGGCGATCTTTGCGCTCGTTCCGGAGCTGCTCGTTTATTTCGGACTGACGGCGTTCAGGGGCAGGACCTTCGTCTCTCTCACGCAGGTCACGCCGACGCTCGTCTCGGGGACGGCGGCGCCGCTGTGTTTGGGAATCTGTGCGGTCGCCGCAGTCTCGGCATATGCCGCCGGGAAATCGTGGGGAAAATAGGAATACGCGATCCTTTTTCGACGCGCGGGACCGTCTTCGCGCGGGTTATGACCTTCAGCGCGCGCTCCCATCGTCGTTTTTCACGAAAGTACGCTCCTCTTTTTGTTGATCCGGCTGAATCCGTGTTTTTTTGCCGTGCCCCGAAACATTTCGGTCCGCGGCGCGTATAAAAGATACTGACGGACATTTCGTGATCATACGGGAAAGACCGCTTACCGGGAACCGATTGCCGCGCGCATTCACGGTCATAAAGGATAAGAAAAATTTCCCTGACAAAACGGATTCCGTGCCTGTCCGCCGTATGATCCGGTCCATCTCTGAGAAAGCCGCGGTACGTTATGTTCCGTCGCGCGGATGAAATGGATCAAGCCCGTAGAGACCTCACCGCAGGCGAAAAAAACGGTTTGATGAAAAGGAGGCCTCATGTTCCGCTTTGAAATGAGAAAGCATCTCACCCGCTTCACCCTGATCCTTGTCGGCGTCATGCTCGCCGTCAACGCGGGGCTTGTCTTCGCCGAGTGCGGAAAGCAATGGAAGAATCGCGGCGAAATCAATACCGCCGTCGAAGAAGCTCTCGCCGATTATCGGGAAGACCCCGCCGCCGTGGTTCAGGAAAAGAAGGAATACGAAAACGCATGGCAGTCCTCGCTGTGGGGCGGAGATCCCGTCGAAAACCGCCGCGTCGATCTCGACAGCTATACCGACCGGCAGCTGTGGCAGTCCCTCGATCCGATCCTCGAGAGGGTAAAGACCTATAACAGGGACGTGAAAAAGGTGGTGAACAGCGCGGTGAAAAAGGCCTCCGATCCCGATACCGTCCCCGGCTCCTACGTCTTTTGGTATCAGATCGAGCTGATTTCCCGCTACCGCCCGCTCGAAGAGCTTGAAATTCCCGCCGAGCCGCAGACGGGCTGGAACGAGTATTTCGCGCTGAAAGCTCCGGCGATCCTCTGCTTTCTCACGGGGATCGCTGTCTTCTCGAATGTCTGGCTGGTCGAAAAGCGCAGCCGGACGACAAACGTTCTGCACATCTGCAAGTACGGCGGGCGTCGGCTGATCCTTGTGAAGCTCTGCGTCTCGGCAGTCTTTTCGGTCATTTTGACCCTGCTCTTCACCCTTCTGCCGCTCGCTGTGATCGCGTTCGCGAAGGGGCTCGGCTCGCCGGACATTCCCATGCAGGCGCTGAAGGCGTTTGAATTCTGCCCGTACCCGATCACCGTGGGACAGGGGCTCTTATACTCCGTTCTCGCGCAGGTGATTCTGTTTTTGCTGCTCGATCTTTTCGTCGTACTGCTCGGACAGGTGTTGTCGAACGAAATACCGGTGTTCGGGCTCTCCCTGCTTTTGCTCGTTTTGAGTTATCTGCTCACGACCGCGGAGACGTCCTCGCCATTCTACAATCTGCGGCAATTCAATTTTCTGGACATCGCGATGGGGGAGATCCTCCTCACCCGCTACCGCTCGCTGAACTTCTTCGGTTCCCTCGCGGGGTTGATCCCGACGCTGTACGTCCTCGGCGCGCTGATCCTCGCCGCGCTCTGCGCCGTGCCGTTTTTCGTCGGGTACGGGACGGGGGAATACCGGCGTCTGGAGCTCCCGGCGCTGAGACACATTCATCGCGCGGAAAAGCCGTCGAAGCTCTCGGACAAGCCCGGCTCGCTGTCCGTCGCGCGGTACGAATGGACGAAAAACATCGTCAACGCGCGCGCCCTCTTGCTCATCCTCGCCGCGCTCGCCGTGAAGCTCGCGGTCTCCGGCGCGTATTTCGAGCCGTACGAAGGGCAGTATTGGGAGATTTACCGCTCGTACATGGAAGACCTCAAGGGTCCGGTGACGGAGGAGAAGATCGCGTATATCGAAAACGAACAAACCTATGTTTTGACAGCCTTCGCGGATTACAGCGCCGCGGTCGGGCCGTACCGGGAAGGGGAAATCGATTATGAAGCGTTTCAGGCGATCAGTGAACGGCGCAACTACGCGAGCTCAGTGGAGCATCCGCTTGAAAACATCGAAAAGCGGCTCGACTACCTGACCGACCCGCGGCGCGCGGACTACAAGAATCTTGAATTCCTCGATGAGACGGGCATCATGCGCCTGTTCAGTCAGCCCCTCGATTTTGTTCTGATCCTGCTCTTCATCGTCCTGTTCTCGGACGTCTTCGTGCGCGAATACCGCACGGGGTTCAAGGCCATCCTCCACACGCTGAAATACGGCGGGGTAAAAACATGGCTCTCGAAGCTCTGGGCGATTCTCGGGACGGGGGTGTTTATCTGGATCGTCTTCCTCTCTGCCGATCTCTTCCTCGTCGCGCGGGGCTGGCCGCTCGACTTCCTTTCAGCGGGACTGATGAGCATCCCGGACATGGAGGCGACGGGATGGCAGGGGAGCGTTTTCTCCTATCTCTGCGCGTTCGAGGCGGTGCGGTTCGTCGGCGCGTCGGCGCTCGCGCTCGGGATCGTTTCGCTGTCGGCGGTCACGAAGAAGCTGGTTCTGCAGCTTGCCGCGTCGTTTTCTCTGCTCGTTTTGCCCGCGCTCATCGTGTCGGAGGCAACGAAGGGCGTAAGTATCGCCGCCCTCCTCGCGCCCGCGAGTTTACCGTCGGCGGTTCAGGTCGCCGGATGGATCCTGCTCGCCCTGCTCCTCTCTGCGTGGTCGCTGCGGGTATGGAAAAAGGGAGTTATGGGATGAGCGCTCGACAAATTGTCAAGTTTTCACGATAACTGCCGCAAAAAGGAGGATCGAACAATGAAACAGCGGATCCCATGCCTCGCCTGCGTCCTGCTGCTCTGCCTGGCGCTCTGCGCCTGTCAGTCCGCGGACAGAAGGACCGTCGAAGATGAAATCCTCGCCATCCGCGCGGAGAACGAGGCGAAGGCGGAAAGCCCGAAGTTCGAAGAATCCCCTGCCCAGATTCAGACGGGAGAGAAACCGGGAATCCCGCAAAGCGAGGTCGGAAACGGAGCGGACGGCGAGTTGCCCGAGCCTGTGGGGCCCGCGAAATCCGCACCGAAGACCGATTGGGACGGGATCCTCTCGTCCGGTTATCAGATCGCGGGAAACAAATACTATTTTCGGACCATGGAGCGAAAGCGGGTCAACGGAACAAAAAGCAGCGTGTCGATCACATCATATATCGATTTGTCGACAGGGGATAGCGGCGTGATCTGCCCCGATCCGCTGTGCGGGCATGACGACCCGGCGGTCTGCAGGTATATCGACGTAAACGCAATCACGGATTTCACCATGGCGGACGAACACACCTATATCAGAGGATACCGATCAAATCCGAACGCGAAAACAAAGATCTGCGCATTTGATTTGACACAGAACGACTATCGGGTTTTATATACGCCGAAACAGTTCAGTCCCGACCAGCTCGGGGTCGAGAACGGCGTACTCTGGCTCAGGGAATATTACAGCAAAACGAGCAAGAAGACGACGACTTATTATCAAACGATCATCGGCGTAAGGATTTCTGACGGTGAAATCGTCTACCGAAACGAGCCCCCGGAGGATGCGAAAGCCTTTTTCTTCCACGGCGGACTGCTTTACTGCGACAATGTGAAATCCATCATTGCGTTTGAGCCGGGTACAGGGAACACCGTAACGCTTCTCGAGTACGCGGCTGAAGATCAGCTCGGGGCATGGTATTACGACACCTACCGAAATGAGTTTTGGTTCAGTATCCTGAATCAGGCAAAGCAGACCGGGCGGGTGTACCGATATGCGGACGGCAAATGCGAAGAGGTTTCTTTCCCGTGCGGCGAGGTGTATTTTTTTCAGCTCACGAATACGACCATCTACTATTCGCCGTATGACCCGGTCTATCTCGGAGAAAGCCCGGCTGTGAGTTACGGCAC
>JAFYBN010000015.1 GCA_017540175.1 Clostridia bacterium
CAGCTCAGGCTCAAATGCATGACGCCGATGGAATTTCATCGTGCTGCCGTGTAAAAAACTCCACCCTACCGGAAAGCAGGGTGGAATTCATGAAACATTTCTTTTGTTTTTTCACTGTCTACTTGACAGGGGGCGGTTCAGAATGCTTCGGCTTTCTTCGTCGGGGTATTTATAGAGGGAACTGCTCAGAATCGAATACGAATACCGCTCCCGCTTTTTCCGGCGGGGGCTTTTTCTGTTCGAACGCCAAACCGAAAGGAGTGATTTTCAAACGAACGAAATCCCAAACGACTGCCCCTGTCGGGTACGGCTTCCGCCGGTGCGTTTTCGGATGCATCGGTGACCGGCACCTATGCTGCAGCAAATGTAATCGGTTTTTCAAAAGGATGTAACGATTCACTCCTTTGGGCGGTTATAGAGGGTGCAGAGAAAAGAAACGGAGGTTTTCCATGAAACACATGCGCATTCTTTCGGTGCTCCTCGCCATCTTGCTCCCGCTTTCCGCCATGCTTGCAGGATGCGGGAAGAATAAGGGGAACGCCCCGGACCCGACCGAGGACGGCGAACCCGTCATCCTCGAACACGTTTACCGCGGAACGGCTTTCCCGCTCCCCGAGAAGTGGAACCTGGACACCGGCGTGCAGCCCGTCTGGAAGGACGGAGCCCTCACCTGCCTCGCATCGATGATCGAGGAACGGGAAGACGCGGACGGTACGCTCCATAGTGTTCGGCGCACAGCCGTCTTCACGCTCACGGAAGGCGGCGAGCCGGTGCGGCGCGATCTTTCCCCCGGCGAAAATGCTTCCGTCGAGAGCGGCATCCTCTCCGATACGTCCCTGACCTATCTCCTCTCCGACATGGATTTCGAGACCGGCAGCACGAAGATCTTCCTGGGCCGCTATGACCTCGCGACGGGCGAGACGACGGTGAGCGGCGACCTTGCGCCGCAGTTCGATACCGGCGAGCATGGACTGCTTTTCGTCAACGACATCGCGGCGGACGGCGACGGCGATCTCTACCTCGCCTCCGAACAGCAGGTCTTGATCCTCACGCCGGATTTCATCCGCAAGGGGATCGTTACCGCGCAGAGCTTCGTCAACTCCCTGACCGCCTCCTCCGACGGGTATGTCTACGTCACGGGAAACTTCAACGAAAAAATGGGTTTCGCCGCGATCGACAAGGAGACCTTCTCCTTCGGTCCGGCAAAGCCTCTGCCCCCGAACGCGAGCGATATCTTCTTCGGCGCGGGGTACGATCTCTACCTGATGGGCGAGAGCAGCGTGATGGGGCTGACAGTGGGCGAAGACGGCGATACGGTGACGGAGACGGTCTGCGACTTCATGAATTCCGACCTGAGCCGTTCCTCAGCCGAACTGATTTCGGTCATCGACGCGGACACCCTTCTCATTGCCGAACGCCTCGACGAAACTGACTACATCCGCATACCGGTGCTTTACCGCCATGTCCCGGATGTCGATCTTTCGAAGGTCCCCACGGTGAGGGTGGCGTATCTTGGCGGCATCGGCTCCCTGCCCATGCGGCAGATCACGGCTTACAACCGCGCGCATCCGGAGTGCCGCGCCGTGGTGGAGGACTACACGGTCTACCAGACAGACGAGGACTACGCCGCCGGATACAAAAAGCTCGCGCTGGACATGACAGCCGGCACCTGCCGCCCGGATCTTGTGATCGGTCCGTATCACTGCGAAGCGGTCGATCTCCTGTGGGAGAAGGGCTGGTACACGGACCTCATGCCGTTCATGAGGGAGGACGATCTCGTCAATCCGGAGAACGTCTTCGGCGCGGTGCAGCACGCGTTCGGCACCGGGAACGGCGGCATGTGGGGCATTTATCCGCAGTTTTCCGTCGAAGTCCTCATGTCCACGAAAGAGCTGCTCGGTCCCTACGCGGACAAGGGCTGGTGGACCTCCGCACAGATGCTCGATTTTGCACAGAGCCTGCCGGAGGACGTGACGCTCATCCTGAATCTCTATCGGGAATCCGCCCCATACCTGCTGTTCGGAGAGAGCGGCTTCGGCGCGTTTATCGACCGGGAAAACGCGGTCTGCTCGTTTGAGGACCCGGAGTTTCTCCGCTTCCTCCGCTATCTGAAAAACCTGCCGACGCGCGAGGAATACCGGAAAACGTCCCCGCTCCTCAGACTGGACCGTTCACAGCGGTATCTGCCGTATTTTGAGGGAAAGATCGTTCTGAAGCGCGTGGGGCTCCTGGATGCTCTCCTGCTCCCCGATTTGGAAACGCAGTTCAACACGAAGGACTATGTTCTGATCGGCAATCCCTCGGAGGAAAACCGTCCCGGCGCGGGAAACCAAGTCAACCCGCAGGGAGCAGCCGTCATCACTTCCTTCTGCCGCTCGCCCGAGACCGCGTGGGAGGTTGTCCGCACACTCTTCACAGGCCGCTTGGGACGCGGCATCATCCCCGCGCTGAAAACGGAGTATGACGCGGCGTTCGCGCCTTACATTCAATCGGGTTCCGTCGGTTGGCAGTATTTCGACGGCAGCGGAGGAGGCTCGCAGCCGGACGATCCGGAGCACCCGATGACCGTGGATGACCTCCGGAGTCCGGGTATCCTGTTCCGCTACACGAAGGAGCTGGCAGACAGCTTCAAGCCCCTCCTCGATGAGGTCGGTTCCCCGCGCGCGGCGATCGTGAACGAAGAGATCTCCGACATCATCAACGAGGAGATCTCGGCATTCTGCGCCGACGCCTGCACGGCGGAGGAATGCGCGAAGCGGATCCAGTCCCGCGTATCGATCTGGCTGGCGGAACACAAATGACAACACGCCTCTCTTTGATCGAGCGGTGCGTTTCCGGCACCACCGATTCTCATAAGTAAGCTCCCGCCGCCCCGCCCCGTAAAAAAGAAGGCGCGGCGTGATCCGTTCCGAACACAGAAAAATCCCCCCAGCCCGTCAAATGAACCGCCCCCTGTCAAGTAGACAGTGAAAAAACAAAAGAAATGTTTCATGAATTCCACCCTGCTTTCCGGTAGGGTGGAGTTTTTTACACGGCAGCACGATGAAATTCCATCGGCGTCATGCATTTGAGCCTGAGCTG
>JAFYBN010000016.1 GCA_017540175.1 Clostridia bacterium
AATACTTCTTGCCGACTTCCATAACGACGTCGGAGAACATCTGGCTGAAGCGTCTGTAGGAGTCGTAAACGAAACGCTCAAACTTCGGGTCGGGGTTGCCGGCGATCATCGTCGCGACGACCTCGTCGTTCAGACCGAGGTTGAGAATGGTGTCCATCATGCCGGGCATGGAAGCTCTCGCGCCGGAGCGGACGGAAACGAGCAGCGGGTTCTTCTTGTCGCCGAACTTCTTGCCGTTGATCTCCTCCATCTTGCCGACGTATTCCATGACTTCCGCCATGATCTCGTCGTTGATCTTTCTGCCGTCTTCATAGTACTGCGTGCAGGCTTCGGTGGAGATGGTGAAGCCCTGGGGGACCGGAAGACCGATGTTGGTCATTTCCGCGAGGTTCGCGCCCTTGCCGCCGAGAAGTTCGCGCATGGAAGCGTTGCCCTCGGAGAACAGGTAGACATACTTCTTGGACATTGGTTTTTGTACCTCCGCTTTGTATGATTTTGAATTGTTTGACTGTATCAGAACGGATGACGGGATCGTCCGTGCATCCTTTTCATTATATCATGTCTCATGCCAAATTACCAGAGAAATCCAAAAATTTTTTTATCTTTTACCTTTTGTTCACTTTTTGCGCGGGTTTCTTTCTCCGTTTTTTCGCCGCGGTGCGCGCGGGCGGATTTATAAAACGCATTTACTAAAAGCCGGCGGAACAAATTTATAAAATAATAAAATAGCTTGACAAAACGAGCCGCTCCATGCTACAATACGGGTGAAAACAAATCAAATAAAGGAGAACGGCATGAAATACAGAAAGATCGAAAGGCTCGGCATCGAGGTTTCCGCGTTCGGCGTCGGCTGCATGCGCCTGCCCATGAAGAAGCTTGAGGACGGCACGGACGTCGTGGACGAGGAGATCTCCACTCCGATCATCCGGCACGCCATCGATTCCGGCGTGAACTATGTCGACACCGCCTATGTGTATTCCGGCGGCAAAAAGAACGAGATCGCCCTCGGGCACGCTCTTCGTGACGGGTACCGCGAAAAGGTCTACGTCGCCACCAAACTCCCGACCTGGCCAATCCAGACCTATGAGGATATGGAGCGCATCCTCGACGAGTCCCGCGAGAACCTCGGCGTGGAAACGATCGACTTCTATCTCGTTCATGCCCTGAACCGCGGCTCGTGGCACAAGGTCCGCGACCTCGGCGTCACCCGCTTCCTCGACGAGGCGAAGAAGTCCGGCAAGATCCGCTGCGCCTGCTTCTCCTTCCACGACAACTACGACGCGTTCGAGGAGATCTTGGGTGCCTACGACTGGGATATGGCGCAGGTGCAGTTCAATTTCATGGACATCGAGAACCAGGCGTCCCTGAAGGGCGTGCGCCTCGCGGGCGAAAAGAAGATTCCGATCGTCGTCATGGAAGGGCTGCTCGGCGGCAAGCTTGCGAACGCCCCGGACAACGTCCTCGCGCTGTACGACGAGTTCCCGGTGAAGCGCAGCCCCGTCGAATGGGCGTTCCGCTGGCTGTGCGACTTCCCCGAGATCGCCACGGTCCTCTCCGGCGTGACGAGCATGGAGCAGTGCGAGAACAACCTCGAGATCTTCGACCGCTGCGAGGTCGGCGCGATGACGGACGACGAGAAGGATCTCATCGACCGCGTGCGTCAGGCGTACCGGAGCCGCACCAAGGTCGGCTGCACGGGCTGCCGCTACTGCATGCCCTGTCCGAACGACGTGGACATCCCCGGCATTTTCTCGATCTGGAACAACAAATTCCTCTACAACGAGAAGCTCCAGGGCAACCGCGACTACGCGAGAAAGATCCGCGAGGAGCACGACGCCTCGAAATGCCTCGAATGCGGCGCGTGCGAGGGCGTATGTCCCCAGCACCTCGGCATCATCGATCTCCTGAAGCAGGCGGACGCCGAAATGCGATAAGTGAGTTAATAATGAATTAAGTAAGTATTAAATTTCAAAACAAAGCGCGGTTTCAGCCCAAACACCGCGCTTTTTTCGTTGACAAAAGGAACGGTTTCTGTTATAATGATATCCGGGTATCTGTGCGGCGAAGAAGCCGCGCGGCGCCTCACAAGGAGAATAACATGAAGAAAACGACATGGAAAAGAATCCTCGCGGCAGCTCTTGCCGCGCTGACGTTCGCCCTTCTTGCGGCGGGCTGCGGCATCAAAAAGATCGACGGGACCGGCACGGAAACCGGGGCGGTCGCCCAGACACCGCAGCAGAACCCGGCGGGGAACGAACAGCCGACCTCCGGGGTCGGCGGAGAACCCGCGGGTACCGCGGAGCCGACCGATCCTCAGACGGAACCGCAGACCGAACCGGCAGAGCCCGCGCTTGACGCCTCCTTCATGCCGGAGGATACCGCGCTCGACGCGGAGATGCTGTCCGACGCCCTTGCCATCGCGCTCCGCGGCTGGGAGGAGGGCTACATAGACGATCCGAACGGACTGTGGGCGGTCGTCGGTTATTATGCCGCGCTCAGAAACCGCGTTTCCGCGGAGGGAGAAGCCGGCAGTTGGCTGAGCGAGCAATACGCGGCGTACATCGCCGCGCACCTCCGTCCGCAGAACAGTAAAACGGTCCCGATCCCGGAGGCGTGGTTCTCCGAGGGCGGCGGCGCGGCGCGCGAAAACCGCGCGTTTGAGAAGGACGGCAAAACGGTCCTCGTGCCGGGATACTCCTTCTGGGGCTACGACGACATGCTCGCTTCCATGCTCGGCGTCTGGCGCGAGATCGCGGCGGATGCGGCGGAATGCGAGGGCGGCGTCGCCTGCCGCGTCACCCTGACCGACCATCTCGCGGCGGGGACCGAGGTATCGGTGTTCCGGTTCCGGTTCACCGTCGGTGAAGGCGGCGAATGGGGACTGGCTGAAATCGTCTATCCGACCGACCCGATGAGGTCGCTGGATGAAAACGAGGAGGAGCGGCTCGCAAAAGCGCTCGCCTTCGGTCTGCCCGGCTGGAGCGAGACGGCCCTGACCGATCCGGACGGGATCTGGGGCATTCTCGCGTACTACGCCGCGCTCCGGAACCTCGAAGCGGGAGGGGAGGGTTCCTTCCTTTCCGAGGAGGAAGCGGAGCTGCTTCAGCGCGTCCTCAACCCCGGCGAGGGATATGTTCCGATGCCGGACGACTGGGTGGAGAATGGCGTAGCGCAGCGCGTGACCGTTCGCTCCGGCGACGGCGGCTGGATCGAGACGGAAGGGTGCACCTTCCCGACCGCCGACTATGTCATGCTCATGACGCTCGGTCAGAGCGTCGAGATTTCGGCAGAGCGCGCGGACGGCGTCGATGAACGCGCCTACCATGTCACACTCACCGAGCATTACGATACGGGAGAAGACGTCTATGAGTTCGAGTTCGGCTTCTCGAAGCTCGTCACCGAAAACGGACGGGAGTACTGGGGCCTCACCTCGACGACCGCGCTTTACGACGATGAGATCGATTACGGCGATTACGACGTGATCGAGGGCGCCGATTTCACGATGACCGACGTGCGGGAGGCGAACCGCATCCTGAATCTGCTGGACCTTTACGGTTCAGCGCAGGTTCAGGTCTCCGGCGAAGGCTATATCGTCGACGGGCTCTTTCTGCCGCGCGGCGATGCCGTCGTCGAGCGTCTGACCTACACCTACTTCGATTCGGAGACGGGGGAGGCCTCCTCCTTCAGCGGCGGCACCGTTCTGCGCGACGGCCGTGAGCTCAGCTTTTCGACCTTCGAGGGCGATATCATCGCGAGCGCGTGGTTCGACGGCGATATGGCGGAATCGGAGGTGGACGGATACCTTCAGAGCTTCCTCGGCTACGGGGACGCGAAACTCCTTTCGAAAAACGGCGACACGGTCACCTTCGAAGTGCTCGACGACTTCGATCCGGACTCCGGCAACGGCTACACCTGCACCCTCACGGCGGATACCCTCGCCCTGCTTTCCTACACGATCCGCGTCGACGGCGAGGAAGTCTCCGTAACGACGACGCTGGGCGGGGAAGTGGAGGTGCCCGAAGTCTTTTCCGAGTTCGACCGTACCCGGGCTGTCACCGTCCATCTTTGGGGCGACGGCGGCTGGGAAAATGCCGAAACCAAAACCTGGCACGTTCCCTGCGACTGGGCGTTCAGTGTGTATTTCGACAACAGCGAAGTAGAGCTTTATGACAGCAAAAATCTGTCCGAGCCGGTGGGATGGTCGATCCCGGCGAGCGAGGCGGATCAGGAATTCTGGGCGTCGGCGGCAAAAGGATAAGACCGCCCGCCTTACGCGAACGACATGAAAAAAACTCCCACAGCGATCGCCGCGGCGCTTCTTTCGCTTCTGCTTCTCTGCGGCTGCGGCGCAAAAGAAAAACCGAACGAAACGGATACCGAGTCTCCCTACGCGGGACCTCCCCCGTTCGACGCGGAAACGGAAACGGAGACGGAGACCGAACCCCCGCCGGTGGAAAAGCCGCCGAAGGAGGACTTTTCGGAGAGCGCGTTCTATCAAGCGAACATGCTCACCCCCCTGCTTGAGGAGCACGGCGTCGTGACCCTCGAGGGCGATTCGGCGGCGGTTTCCTGGGCACGGATCGACGGCGAGCCTGTTTTCTTCGATCTGGACCGCGAAAGCGGCAAATGGAGCGGCGAGTTCCGCGGCTATCGGCTCTCGGGCACGAACGGGAATGCGTCCGCGCTCGCCTCGCAGCTTGCGGGCTCGGGCACGGAATGGGAAAAAACCTCGCTCATCCCCGATCCCGGCGACGCGCAGAACTCGTTCGAATACCTCTACCAGACGGAGGACACCTATGTCTTCGCCGTGACGAAGCTCGGCGAGGACGGCGAGACGGGACCCGACGCGCGGACGGTTTATGAGGTCGACGCGCGCACGGGGCTCCTGATTTCCGAAAGAAACCCCGAGGGAAAGACGCTGACCCTCGCACTCGGCGGCGAGTTCGCCGGAGACGAGATTTTGCGGGCGTGGAGCAGTCTGCGCACCGTCGTGTGCCATGTGGTCGACGGGGAACGCGAGATCGGGCAGTATGCCTATGAGGTTCCGGGCGCGTGGTCGTTCCGCTTCGAGGCCCCGCTGGAAGGCGGCGGCTGGGCGTACGCGGACGCCGCGCTCAAAAAGCCCCTCGACGGCGGGGCGATCCCGCCGGACGGTCAGAACCGCGAGCTCTGGTACGCGAACCGCGAACCGCCCGAGGAGACCATTTACGACCGAACGAGAAAAATCACGTCCCTCACCGCGATCCTCGACCGGCATTACACGGTCAAGGTCAGCGACCCCGGAGAGGGCGTCGTCTCCTGGTACGGCCGGTACGCGAATTACGCCGCGGCGTTCGTCAAAACGGGCGGCGAGCCGACCGACCCCGATTCCTATGAGACGCTCGCGATCACCTACCGCGGGCTGACGAAGACGAAGGATTCGTCGGGTGAGGCGAATCCGTGGACGGCGCCGGCTTCCTTCCTGCCCGTATCGGCAAACCCGGACGCGGTCCTCGAAGAAAACCTGCGCGCGTACCTGCCCGACGAGGACGCGCCGCTCGGCGAACCGGAGCTCATCGGCGAAAACGAATGGACGAAAACCTATTCGGTGAACGAGTATGACCGGGAGGACGAGCCGAGAAGGGTCGTCAACCGCTGGATCTTCATCGTCGACGCCGGCACCTCTGCCCCCTACACCGTCCGGAAGGAAACGCCCGTGTACGGAGAAGGGGAGGGCGGGGACGAGGAGATCGCCGTGAGGGAGGTCTCGTTCACCTACGGGGAAGAGATCCCCTACCTGAGCCAGACGACGAACCTGCTTTCGATCTGGGATATCGGCAGAACGACGGTGTCCTTCCACGTCTTCGAGACCGGCAAGCTCCCGAAGACCTATAAGCTCATCATCCCGCTGGAGCCGTTCGAGCTGATCGAGCGCGGCGAGCTCTTCCTCTTCGAGGACGAGTCCCTGACTCACGGCGCGCCGCTGTGCTTCAAGCCCGATGCCCCCGAGATCGAGCTCTGGCTCGCGCCCGTCGCGCCCTATCCCTTCACGATCACGGAGCTGGCGGAGGAGAACGGCGTGCTCGCGCTCGTCGACCGCTTCGGCTCGGTGACGAAGACCACGACGGTCGTGTACCGGGACGGCAATCTCGTGGAATGCTGGTACCGGACCGATGGCAAATACGTCGTTGCGGCCGCGGAAAACGGCACGCTGACCGGCGCGACCGAGGACGGGCTCTTCGTCCGCTATTCGGACGACGGCAGGCGGCTCGCCTACGGCTGGATGGACAACGACAAGAATTCGTTCCGCTCGTCCGGTCTTTTGGACGGCGGACGCTGGATGATCGACAAGGTCGAGGGCGGCGAAATCGTCCTCACCTCCGAAACCGCCCTGGACGACGGCACGAAGGAGGCGCGGACCGCGTACCTCGACGAAGAATCCCACATCCTTCTGCGCGAAGAGAGGTCGACGACGAAAGGCGGCTCGACGACGCGGGAGGAAGCGGTCTTCTCCTACGGCAATGATCCCTTCGGCACGGAGCTGTTCGAGGGCGTCGGCCAGACGCGCGAGCTGACCTACTGCGTGATCGAGGGCAACCGGCGCACGAACCTGACCCGCTCGGTCCCGAAATACTGGCGCTTCTACGCGCAGGGGCTCGAGATGAGCAATCCCGCCTTCTACGCGGACGAGGCGTTGACCCTGCCGACCACCGAGCTCTTCCCGTCCGACGGTTCGAACCACAC
Source organism: Clostridia bacterium (assembly GCA_017540175.1). GTDB lineage: Bacteria > Bacillota > Clostridia > Oscillospirales > CAG-272 > UMGS1696. The sequence continues at coordinate 6,724 of JAFYBN010000016.1, forward strand.
GATCTACGTCGTGAATCAGCCCCTCGTCTCGGATCTTTCCGGGGCGCAGGCGGAAGAATTCCTTTCGAAGGTGCGCGCGGCGAACACTCTTTCCGCGCTTCTCTCAAGCCGCGGAACGACGCATGAAATCTCGAGCGCGGGACGCGATACCGTTATTCTGAACGCGTTCGGCGACACCGCGGTCGTGAACCGCACCTACCCGGACGGCACGACGGCCTTTGACGGCGCGGGCGCGACGGTATCCGGATGCTACCGCGGCGTGAGCTTCCACATCATGCCGGGCGGCTCGCTCGCATGCCAGATCACCGGCTACAATCCCGACGCTCCCTACGCCCTGGCTGAGGAAGACCTCTTCACCAAGAGCTGGAGGGGCAGCACGGTGCGCATCGTCGAAGAGGATGACGAGACCATCCGCTTCCGCATATCCCCCGCCGCGGGGAACGCGGCGATCGACATCATGCTCGATCCTCTCACCTTCACGCTCCAGCAAAGGATCGAGGGCGGCGTGACCTATACCTACGAATACGAGGCAGATCCGAACGCGTTCGGCGTGGACGTCTCGCAGTTTGAAGGATGGAACGAGGTCCGCACGCTCACCTACGTCGTCGAGTGGACGGATTCCGCCGGTCCGAGGACCGTGACCACCGTTTATACGGTCCCCCGCTGGCGCGCGTTCTACATGGTTTTCTATTCCAATGTGACTTATTACGTCGACGACCCGGGCAAGACCGCCCCCTCCACCGTATCGGCAGCGCCCGGCGACGGCGCGGATCACACGATCTACGTCACCGGCGCGGGCTCCCCGTAAAGGAGCCGTCCCCCCTCCCGTATTCTGTGCCGAAAGGCTCGGATATAAACCGCATCAAAAAAATCTTTCATGAAAAAGGAGATTCATCATGGGACTTATCGCAGCAGCACTCGGTTCTCTTTCTTCTTCGCTCGCCGATCAGTGGAAGGAATTCTTCTACTGTGACTCGCTCGACGCGGATACCCTCGTCGTCAAGGGGCAGAAGCGCACCAAGGGCAACAACAAGGGCAACGACAACATCATTTCGAACGGCTCCCTCATCGCCGTGGCGGACGGTCAGTGCATGATCATCGTCGAGCAGGGCAAGATCGTTGAGGTCTGCGCCGAACCCGGCGAATACAAGTACGACACCTCCACCGAGCCCTCCATCTTCGCGGGCAGCCTCGGCCAGTCGATCCTCGATACCTTCAAGCAGATCGGCAAGCGCTTCACCTTCGGCGGCGACACCGGCAAGGACCAGAGAGTCTACTACTTCAACACGAAGGAAATCCCGGGCAACAAATTCGGCACCGCGAACCCCGTTCCGTTCAAGGTCGTCATCAACGAGCAGCTCGGCTACAAGCTTTCCGTCGACCTGCGCTGCAACGGCACGTATTCCTACAAGCTCGTCAACCCGCTTCTGTTCTATGCCAACGTGACCGGCAACGTCGCGCAGAGCTATCCGAGAAGCGAGATCGACGCCACCCTCAAGGCCGAACTCATCGACGCCCTCCAGCCGGCGCTTGCCGTGCTTTCCGCGAACGGCGTTTCCTACGATCAGATCCCCGCGCACACGAAGGAGCTGAAGGACGCGCTGAACGAAGTGCTCGAATCCGAATGGGGCAAGCGCGGCGTCGCCGTCTTCTCCATGGCGATGGGCGTTCCCTCCATTCCGGAGGATCAGAGAAAGAAGATCACCGAGTGGGAAGAGATCGGCATGACCACCGATATCCGCACCGCCGCGGCGAGAAGAGCCGGCGCGGAAGCCAACGCCATTCAGGACGCCGCGAAGAACCCGAACGGCGCGCTCAACGGCTTCATGGCGTTCAATGCGGCGAACGGCGGAGGCGGAACCAACGCCGCAAGCCTCTTCGCGCTGGCGGATCAGCAGGCTCCCGCAGCTCCTGCCGCTCCCGCGGCCCCCGCGGCGGACAGCTGGAAGTGCCCGAACTGCGGCGCGATCACCACGGGCAAGTTCTGCTCCGAATGCGGATCGAAGAAGCCCGAACCGAAACCCGCCGCCGACGAATGGACCTGCCCGAACTGCGGCCACAAGGCCACCGGCAAGTTCTGCCCCGAATGCGGTGCGAAAAAGCCCGCCGAGACTCCCGACGGGTGGACCTGCCCGGACTGCGGCACCGTCAACAAGGGCAAATTCTGCCAGAACTGCGGCACGAAGAAGCCCGCGGGCGTGAAGCTCTATAAGTGCGACAAGTGCGGCTGGGAACCCGAAGATCCCGCCAACCCGCCGAAGTTCTGCCCCGAGTGCGGCGATCCGTTCGGCGAAGAGGACGTTCAGTAAGTTACAGAGAAAGACCGGAGCGGGAAACCCGCTCCGCGCCCGTAGAGGGCAAACAGAGTCTGATCGGGACCGTCGGGCGTCGGGATGCCCGGCGGCCCGGAATCATTCCGAAACTCCCGGGGATTTGAAAGAGTCCCCGCAAAAACCGAAAATCCCGGCATCCCGCCGGACGAAACGAGGTACGTTCATGAAAACTCCGATCCGTATTGCCGCGCTGGTTCTGTTCGCGCTCCTTCTCCTTGCGGGGTGCGGAGCGGAACCGGATGGGGAGATCGTTTCCGCGACCTGCGCGGCCGGGGCATCCGGCTCTTCCGCGGGGTATTCCTACACGCTCGAGGAACGGGAGGACGGAGTTTTCTTTTCCTGTGACGCCGACGGCGCGGAAGGAAAGCGGATCACGCTGAACGATGTCCCCGTGGAGGGCGTCGTGATGCAGAGCTTCCGCTCGATGGCGGAGAGCTCGGGCCTCTCTTCGTCCGTGATCGCGTACCGCAGCGGTGTCTCGGCCTCGGACGAAAGCGGCGCGGCGGTCACGCTGAAATGGAAGAACGGCGTGAAGAAAACGTCCCGCGGAATGCTCGACGGCACGGTGGAGACGCTTCGGTTCTTCCGCTCGGTCGCGGAATTCGCGTCTCGGGAGCCGACGTCCGTTCCGGACGGGCAGCTTCTCTCGTACAGCGTCTCGGTCTTCTCCGCCGCGGACGGCGGAAGCTATGATTTTTCCGTCGCCGAATCGGGGGGACAGGTCCTCCTTTCCGGTTCGTTTACGGACACGGTGCAGGCGGCGGACGGACATTGGGAAGCGAAGCGGATCGCGGTCGAGGACGCGCCCCTCTCCGAAGAGGAATGGGCGCGCATCCGGGACGCGGCGGCGCAGGCTGAACTGGGAAAGAGACTTGCCGCGGCGAACGACCGTTGGAATATCGTTGAGGCGGCACCCGAAAACGGGACGCTTTACGATATCACGGCAAGATGGGAGTTCGGGGTCGCGCTGTCCGATTCCGGCGTGGGCGAGCCCGAAAAGGACGCCCTGTACGAGGCTCTGGCGGACGCGATGCGGCGCGCGGCGCCGCAAAACTGAATCATACTTGGTGAGGAGGGTTGAAATCCGGCTATGGCGGAATTGATGGAGTATAAATGCCCGGCGTGCGGGGGCGCACTTGAGTTCGATCCGGGACTCCAGAAAATGAAATGCCCCTATTGCGACAGTACCTATGAAATGTCCGAGCTTCAGGGCAAGGACGAGCAGCTCACGGAGGGCGAGGCGGCGCTGAACACCCCCCTGCCCGCCGACGAGATGAACTGGAACACAAATGCGGGCGGCGAGTGGAGCGCGGGCGAGACCGACGGCATGCGGGTCTACGTCTGCAATTCCTGCGGCGGCGAAATCGTCGCGGATCAGAACACCGCGGCGTCCTCCTGCCCGTTCTGCGACAACCCGATCGTCATGATGGGCAATTTCACGGGAGCGCTCAAGCCCGATCTCGTCGTGCCGTTCAAGCTCGACAAGAACGCAGCGAAGCAGGCGCTCAGAAATCACGTCAAGGGCAAAAAGCTCGTCCCGAAGCTGTTCTCCGACGAAAACCACCTCGACGAGCTCAAGGGCGTGTACGTTCCGTACTGGCTCTTCGACTCCGAGGCGGACGCCGATCTCCGCTTCCGGGCGACCAGGGTCCGCGCGTGGAGCGACAGCCGGTATAATTATACCGATACGGAGGAGTATCTGGTGGAGAGAAGCGGTTCGATCTCGTTCGACGCGATCCCCGTGGACGGCTCCTCCAAAATGGACGACACCCTGATGGAATCCCTGGAGCCCTACGACGTCGGCGAGGCGGTGCCCTTCCAGACCGCGTACCTCGCGGGCTATCTTGCGGACAAATACGACGTCACGGCGGACCAGAGCGTGGAGCGCGCCAACGAAAGAGCGCGCAAGACTGCGGAGGCGGTCTTCTCCTCTCAGGTGCAGGGCTACACCTCCGTGCGGCTGGAAAGCTCGAGCATCCGTCTGAGAGAGAGCCGCGTGCGTTACGCGCTCTACCCGGTGTGGCTGCTCAACACGTCGTGGAACGGCGAGAAATACCGGTTCGCCATGAACGCGCAGACCGGCAAATTTGTCGGCGACCTTCCGGTGGACAAGAAGGCCTACTGGAAGTACCTGCTTCTCTACGGCGGGATCATCGCGGCGATCATTTATCTGATCGTGTGGTTCATGCAGAAATAAGGGAGGGAAAAGAGATGAAAAAAATCATTCTGTCCCTTGCGCTGGCGCTGACGTTCCTCGCGCTGCTCGCGGTTTCGGCGGCTGCGGATTCCCCCGTCGTAGGATCAAAGCAATACCTCTACGTCGAGGACGGCGTGGACATTCTGACCGACGAGCAGAAAGCGGATCTCACGGCAAGACTGCAGCGGCTCAGCGATACCTATCAGATCGACGTCGCCATCGCCGTGTTTCAGTCCATATATCCCTACGGTTATTCTGACGACATGGATTTTGCCGACAGCTATTACGAGGACAACGGATTCGGACGGGGATCGGACAGAAGCGGCATCGTTCTCGTGCGTATTATGGACACACGCGCATATACCTATGATACGGCCGGTTCTTGCAAAGCAACCATGAGCGACGAGCACGGGCTGGACTATTACGATTATGAAACCGGTCTTGTTTCCGCGCTCAAAAGAGACGATTATTATACCGCATTCAGTGAATTCATCAACGGGTCGGAGTTCTTGCTGAATTACGAAAAAGAAAACGGCTACGCATACGGCGACGAACCCGTTCCGGCGTTCTCGCTTGCCAGAACGGTCGGGTCCCTGTTTACGGGCTTCCTCGGCGGACTCATTCCCGTTTCCGGCATGAAGAGCAAGCTGAAAACGGTGCGTCAGCAGGTCGGGGCGAACGCGTACGCCAGAGAAAACAGCGTCGCGGTCACCCGCGCGAACGACCTTTACATCGGGCACCATGTCACGAGAACCGTGCGTCAGACCGAGCGCTCCTCCGGCGGAGGCGGCGGTCACTACAGCTCAAGCGGCATGCACCACGGCGGAAGAACCGGACATGCCTGAGATCCGCACTACGATTCTGTTCAGGAAAGGATATTTGATATGGGATTTTTAGACAACCTCTTAAAAAAGACAGTGAACAAGACGGTGAACAAAGCCGTAAATTCCGCAGCGTCCGATATCCGGCAGGCGGCGCAGAACGCCGGTCTCAAATCCGAGACGATCACCTTCACGTCCCTTCCGACGAACCTCGCTGAGCTCACGGCGCTTCCGGAAGCCGATCTTTCGAGCCCCTTCAAGACCGCGGCGCTCGCCGTCGCCGTGCTGAACAACTATGAGGCGGACCAGGCGGCGACCTATGAAATGCTGAACTGGCTCCGCGGACCGAACCCGCTGCCCGAGCGCGAGAAGCAGTTCATCCGCGACCGTCTGGGCGGCAAGATGTACGTCATCCGCTCCTTCTGGGCAGGCACGTCCCCCCAGAACAACTACACGCCCTCCGAGCCGTACAGCGTGACCTTCTTCGAGGATCCCTACACCTACCAGAACGCGGGATACGCGAAGCTCAACGTGAGATCCTCCGGTGCGGACAGCCCCCGTCAGATCACGCTGCGCAAGAAGGAAAGCACGGGTCAGTGGTTCGTGTGGGAGATCTTCTTCCTGTCCGATATCCGCATCCCCGTCGCGATGGACGAGTGGGCGTAAAGCGGCAAAAACGGCCCGGGCAGCCCGCGGACGCGAAAAACACGCAAAAAAATCGGAAAAAATCTCAGAAAATTTCAAAAAGGGCTTGCATTGCGGAAAATTCCGTGGTATAATGCCCTTTGCGCGCGTCCGTGTACGCGCAGCCGAAGCAGTCCTCTGCACGCTCCGCACGAATGCTTCAATACGGAAAGGAGTCGATTGCCATGAACAATTTCGACGCTTTTAAGAGTGAGCAGCTGAAGGAAACCGTACCGTCCTTCAATGTCGGTGACACCATCCGTGTCCACAATCTGATCAAAGAGGGTACCCGCGAGAGAATCCAGATGTATGAAGGAACCGTCATCGGCAAGCACGGCGGCGGCATCTCCGAAACCTTCACCGTCCGCCGCATGGCTTACGGCGTCGGCGTGGAAAAGACCTTCCCGCTGCACTCCCCCCATGTTGTCAAGGTAGACGTTCTCCGCCGCGGTAAGGTGCGCAGAGCGAAGCTCTACTACCTCAGAGACAGAGTCGGCAAGAGCTCCAAAGTCAAGGAACTCATCTGACGCCGAAAAAACGCACGTCAAACCCGCCCAAGCCCCAAAAGCCCGGCGGGTTTTTGCGTGGCGCACAAGGGGAGCCGTCCGGCGGGCAGGGCGGGGCAGCCCGCTCCCGGGCACGTCTCCGCCGACGCGGCGAAAGCTTGCCGCATAAGAATCCGCCCGGGACGGAGAACGCTTTTCGCGCGGACTCCGGCGTGTTTGAGCAAAAGAACGGCGGCGTGCCGGGCTGTATTCGGCTCCCCGCGAAAAAGTCCCTCTTCCGTCAAAAAAATCCCCACAAACCTTGTGCCGTTTTGAATGATTCCTGTGCAAATGGGAGAAACTTCTGCCGCAGGGTTACTTTGTCTTGACAAATAAATCCCGGGATGTTATAATGAACTGCCTGCGGGTTTGGGGCATCGTTATTTCTGCGCCCGTTTTCCCGCGTATCCCATGCATACGTTTCCGGCTCCGCGCGAGCCTCCGCCGGGGCCTGAATCTGTATATAAACATTTACTACCGAAGAAAAGGAGGACAGCAATGCCTACGTTCAACCAGCTCGTCAAGCAGGGCAGACAGGACAAGACCTACAAATCCAAGGCTCCCGTTCTGCAGCAGGGCTTCAACACCCTGAAGAACCGCCCCACCGATCAGAGCAGCCCGCAGAAGCGCGGCGTGTGCACGAAGGTCACCACCATGAGCCCGAAGAAGCCGAATTCCGCGCTCCGCAAGATCGCGAGAGTCCGTCTCACCAACGGCATGGAAGCGACCACGTACATTCCGGGTATCGGACACAATCTGCAGGAGCACTCCGTTGTTCTGATCCGCGGCGGCCGTATCCGCGACCTGCCCGGCGTCCGTTACCACATCATCCGCGGCACGCTCGACGCTCAGGGCGTCGCGAACCGCATGCAGGGACGTTCCAAGTACGGCGCCAAGCGCCCGAAGAAGAAATAATCCTGCCCGCTCGAAGCACCGTTCCCAGTCGTTTCCCTTTCGGCAGTAAATGTTTACGAGTGAAAGAGACACGAACGGAAGAAACACTTTCGAGTACCTTTGATCTCATTTTTCATGAAGGAGGGAAGATCTGTGTCAAGAAGAGGTCAGATCGCCAAAAGAGACGTCCTGCCCGATCCGCTGTACAATTCCAAGCTTGTGACCAAGCTTGTGAACAACGTCATGCTCGACGGCAAGAAGGGCGTCGCCCAGAAGATCGTTTACGACGCGTTTGCCGAGGTTGAGGCCAAGACAAAGTCGAATCCGCTTGAGGTTTTCGAAGAGGCTCTCGAAAACGTCATGCCCATTCTCGAGGTCAAGGCACGCCGCGTCGGCGGTTCCAACTATCAGGTCCCGATGGACGTGAGACCGGAACGCCGTCAGACCCTCGGTCTCCGCTGGCTCGTGGCTTACGCCAGAACCCGCGGCGAGCGCACCATGTCCGCGAGACTTGCCGCCGAGATCATCGACGCCAAGAACTCCGCCGGCGGCGCGTTCAAGAGAAAAGAAGAAATGCACAGAATGGCGGACGCGAACAAGGCTTTCGCGCACTTCAAGTACTGATCGCATTTCAGCTTACTACCTTAAATATTTCAGAAGACTACCAAGCCCGACATAAAGGAGTTTACCGAATCCATGCCAAGGGAATATCCGCTTGAGCGTACCAGGAATATCGGCATCATGGCGCACATCGACGCCGGTAAGACCACCACCACGGAGCGAATCCTGTTCTATACGGGCAAGACCCACAAGATCGGCGAGACCCACGAGGGTACCGCGGTCATGGACTTTATGGAGCAGGAGCAGGAAAGAGGCATCACCATTACCTCTGCCGCGACTACCTGTTTCTGGAAGAATACGCGAATCAATATCATCGACACCCCCGGGCACGTGGACTTCACCGCGGAAGTGGAGCGCTCGCTCCGCGTCCTCGACGGTTCCGTCACCGTGTTCTGCGCGAAGGGCGGGGTTGAGCCGCAGTCCGAAACCGTATGGCGTCAGGCAGACAAATACGGCGTTCCGAGAATGGCGTACGTCAACAAGATGGACATCATGGGCGCGAACTTCTACCGTGTCATCGACATGATGAAGGAACGCCTGAAGACCAACCCCGTGCCGATTCAGCTCCCCGTCGGAGCGGAGGAAAAGTTCCGCGGGATCGTGGATCTGATGACCATGGAAGCCGATATCTATTACGACGATCTCGGCAAGGACATGCGCGTCGAACCTATCCCGGCGGACATGACGGAAAAAGCGCAGGCTTACCACGACGCCATGATCGAGGCGATCGCGGAAACCGACGAGGCGTTGTTCGAAAAATACTGCGAAGGCGAAGAACTCACTGTTGAGGAACTCAAAGCCGCGCTGCGCAAGGCGACCGTGGAGAACAAGATCGTCCCCGTCGTCTGCGGCACCTCCTACAAGAACAAGGGCGTGCAGAAACTGCTCGACGCCATCGTCGACTACATGCCCGCGCCGATCGACATTCCGTCCATCCGGGGCGTCAACCCCGTGACCGAAGAGGAAGAAGAACGCCATTCGTCCGACGAAGAGCCGTTCTCCGCCCTCGCGTTCAAAATCATGACGGACCCCTACGTCGGCAAGCTCTGCTTCTTCCGGGTCTATTCCGGCAAGATCCAGACCGGCATGACGGCGTATAACCCCACGAAGAGAGCGAGAGAACGCTTCGGCCGCATCCTGCAGATGCACGCCAACGACCGCAAGGACATCGACACCTGCTACGCGGGCGACATCGCCGCCGTCGTCTCGGTGAAGAACACCACGACGGGCGACACGTTCTGCGACGAGGCGCACCCCATCGTTCTCGAGAACATGGACTTCCCCGAACCCGTCATCCGGGTCGCCATCGAGCCGAAAACCAAGGCCGGTGAAGAGAAAATGGGCATTGCGCTGTCCAAGCTCGCGGAGGAAGACCCCACGTTCCGCACCTACACCGACGAGGAAACGGGACAGACCATCATCGCCGGCATGGGCGAGCTCCATCTCGAAATCATCGTCGACCGTCTGCTTCGCGAATTCAAGGTCGAAGCGAACGTCGGCAAGCCGCAGGTCGCGTACAAGGAAACCATCCGGCGCGGCGCGGACTCCGATCTCAAATACGCGCGTCAGTCCGGCGGCAAGGGTCAGTACGGTCACGTCAAGATCCACATCGAGCCGAACGAACCCGGCGCGGGCTTCGTCTTTGAGAACGCGGTCGTGGGCGGCGTGATCCCGAAGGAGTTCATCCCCGCCGTCGAAGCGGGCGTCAAGAGCGCGATGCAGTCCGGCGTACTCGCCGGCTACAATGTCGTCGACGTCAAGGTCACGCTGTACGACGGTTCCTATCACGAGGTCGACTCCTCCGAAATGGCGTTCAAGATCGCCGGTTCCATGGCGTTCAAGGACGCGATGCAGAAGGCGGACCCCGTGCTCACCGAGCCGATCATGAAGGTCGTCGTCACCACGCCCGAGGAATACATGGGCGACGTCATCGGCGACATCAACCAGAGACGCGGTCAGGTCAGCTCGATGGACACCATCTCCGGCGCTTACCAGATCAACGCGTTCGTTCCCCTTTCCGAGATGTTCGGCTACTCCACGGCGCTCCGCTCCCGCACGCAGGGACGCGGCAACTACGTCATGGAACCCGACCACTTCGCAGAGGTCCCGAAGTCCATCCGCGAAAAGATGTCGGATCGCCGCTGATCCGTCATTCCCACCCGTCATCGCATAGACCGGAAGACCCGATGCGGGCTGACCGGTTCCGAAAAAAACAAAATCAATTCAAAAATCATTATCAGGAGGATTTATCCAAATGGCAAAGCAGAAGTTTGAGCGTACCAAGCCCCACGTGAACATTGGTACCATCGGTCACGTTGACCACGGCA
>JAFYBN010000017.1 GCA_017540175.1 Clostridia bacterium
CATGGAGACCCACCGCTCCTGATCGATCATCTGCACGACGCGGTAGAGGATGGCGGCGTTCGCGATCTTGTTGACGGCGCCGCGGAAGATCTTCCCGAGCATGCCGCCCTGTTCGCCGAGCTTTTCGAGGATCGCCTTGTATTTCTCCTCGAGCTCCGCGCCTTTGAGGGTGTTCATGTCCGCCCAGCCGTACCCCGCGGGGATGCCCGTGTCGCGCTTATACGGCGGCTTCGCGTACTCGTCGGACATTTTCAGGAAGATCAGGTAGGTGAGCTGTTCCAGATAATCGCCGTAGGAAACCCCGTCGTCCCGGAGCGGATTGCACATCCCCCAGACTTTGGAGATGATGGTGGTGTTGTCAGACATTTTCTCCCCCCCTGTCATCATTGAGTATATCTCTGATGACTTCAAAAACTCCAACAAAGTTCTCAAAGTTTATATTATCAAACGGAGGCTGCTTCTCTAATATCATTTTCGCAAACTTTGATTTAGGCAAGGCATAGTTAATGTCATTATCATCACTTATACTTGTTACTCTTTCTCCACTTGAACCATCAATTATTGCGATGCTCGAAGAACCACACTTGCTTCCCTTTTCACAGAATCGATCGATTTCTTTCGCTATGCCACGTTTATCAAACTCTTTTCCAATAAACAATCGACGTGTTATTCCAGTTTTAGGATCATACCATTCAATTCTGATTTCATCATCAGTGTAATAGTGCTCAATACAAATATCAGGGGTATCCACACGATGAGGAGGTATTGGCAGAACAAAAGAATATACATTATTCCCCCATTTCTTGAACCTCTGACCATCAACAGACATTCTTTTGTTTGTGCTCTCAACATCCCTGTCACAAATAAAGATATATTTCACAGGTTGAGGAAGCTTAGCAACACTTTCGCACAATTCAACCAACACTTTGTTGCCCATATTCAGCTTATGTTCTGCTGGCTCTTCACTTCCAAGTGGTTCATACTCAAAGAACTCAATATCAAGATCCTCGAACAAACCACAAAGTGAATCGCTGTTCTTCAGGCTTTCATACGCAGCTTTCAGGTGTTTCCAATCAGTAGAGCCTTCAGTAACTATTATTGCTTTTTCCCCTAATGGAAGAGCTTCTATTGCTTTGTTTACATCATCTTGAAACATCTCCGTTCCTTTGATATACTCGTATGCTCTCCTAAATTCGGAAAATTTCTCTGTAGTTATTTTTTCGGCACTTGGCATTTCATACATACAAAAACCATCTTCACCAAAACAATCTTTCATTCCGAGCAAAAACAAAGGAGCATGAGAGGTTATGATAAATTGGATTTTGGGAAATAGTTTGATCAATTCTGGAAGTACTTCTTTTTGAAGTATTGAATGTAAGTGCAATTCGATTTCATCGATTACAACAATGCCGGTGATTTCATTGGGATGGAAACTTTGATTGATATTATTATTATCAGCATATCTAATAATTGTTGCAAATAGATTAAAAAGCGCAATTTGTCCTGTTGATAATGAATCAAGAGTTGGGCAAACAGTAGTGTTATCGCAGTTTTTCACAATTCTAAAACGCGAACCACCGCTATTTCTGTAATTCAATTGAAAATACACTTCTTCGCCCAGTATCTTACTTAAGATCATTTCCAAATTGTTTCTCGACTGTCTAAGCAACAAGAGGTTAGGTGCGCTCGTGTGATCTAATCGCAAAGAACTTCCGTCTACTGCGATATCTGCTCGAGAATCAGCAATAACATCCAAAAGCCACTGGAGATTAGTAGAAGTGACATCTTGAACAATAATCGGGTTTTTTAGCACACCTTTCCAACTTTCGTTTAGTGAAGGGTGCAGGTATTCTTCTGTTTGATAGTATCTGTCTCCCATCCACGATGGTTTTTCATATCGATCTGGTCCAAAATAACAAAAAACATTATTGTCCCAGATTTGTGATATCGTCTCTATGTCTGCTGTTACTTGTTTCTTGCTTTCATCGTACTTCCAAGAGACAGCAACTGTATCATCATCTATTGCTCTCTTAAATTCATCAACAGCAATGTTACCGTGTTTAAAAATGTATTTACTATTTTTGCTGTTCAAAAATGATATATACGAAAACATAAATGAGGTTCCATGATGTATTTCTGCGGCAGATAGTATTTTGTAATATTGATACCCATTCTGTCCGCTTGGAACTCTTGCGTTTGTGTACGCTTCCCCTGCCATTTCAAAAAAAGCATCAACAATATTTGACAGAACAGTCGATTTACCTGTCCCATTTTCTCCTACTAAAACAACCGGTTTTGGATTACCATTCTCAAAAAAAGGAAAATCAATACGGACTTCTGATAATGGCCCCACATTTTTGTCAATTAACTGCTTTATGTACATTCTATTATCCATGTTAGATCCTCCCTTCAAACGCCTGTTTCAAAACAACTTGACGCATAGAATCTGTTTGTTGTAAGGTTGTTATAATTGTCTTTTCAATAGCATCACATACCGATAAGCGCGATTCTATCTCCGATACAATTTCTCGTTGTTCATCGAACGAAGCAAAAGGAAAGTGTAATGCACGAACCCGCTCTTTGTTCAATGCTTTTTGGTTATTCCCAGACCCAACACGTCGCGTATTTTCATAATTCAGCTGAAAGAAATAATATAAATATTCAGGTTGGCATGGTGTCATGGATACAAGGATAGCAGCAGTATTCTGGTTATGAGCCGCTGGCACTTTGAGTATTGCGGCTTGCCCTCTTGTCTTTCCTTCTCCAATCATTGCCAACATGACAGTTCCAACTGGCTGAATCTTAGTTGAAGCGTGTGCTAATCCCTCATCTGTTATCTGTTCTTTTGTTCTATATATATGGGAAAACTGGACTTCGCCACTACTAACCCAGTTGATATTACCTTTCCAGTATTCCGGTACTTGTCTGCTTGGTGTAGCACCAACTTCAACAGAAAAAACATCACCTATTCTTAGCTTTAACCATGTCGAAGGAAGATCAAGATGTATTTCGTTTTCATCACCAGCTATATCTTTATATATGGGATCAATAATCCTAATCGATTCATAATCTGTTTTGGGAGAAATATCACGAGGCTGGTTACGCCACATAGAAGTAAGTTTTCCCTCAAACGCCTCCTTCAACACCGCCTGTCGATACACCTCAAGCTGCTGCTTCGTCTTTTTCAGCGTCTCCACGCCCGCGTCCAGCTGGGAGAAGAGTTCTTCGATCCGGGCGACGATGCGCTGCTGTTCGGGAAGGGGAGGGACGGGGATAGTACATTCAGATAGGTATTTGGCTGGAACTCTCTTCTGACCTGCACTTCCAGTCATATTTCCTTGACACTGTAAACGAAATGCTTTTTGTGAGAGGAAATAAAAGAGCCACTCACGGGTAATTTGCTCTAAATGAGGGCGTAGTACAATAAACTCTGTACTTCCTGCCCCATATCCATTCAGAAGATTAGAAACTATAGCTCCTTTTCCATTTTCCATACAGGGTGTTATCTTGGCAAATAGCACATCATCATTCTTGAACACTGAATAACTCTTGATACTAGAAACTGAAATTGTCTGACTGTAATCCACAAAACCCGTTGTTGAAACTGATTCCATGGGAATAAAGGTTATTATTGTATCTGGGGATAAAGGCACCGTCTTTTTCGGATTTATATCGCATACTTGTGATAGTTTCCAAATTTCCATCTTTACGCCACCAACTCAACATTCATTTCCATCAAAATCTCCTCATACCGCTCCCCGAACACCTCATAGAATCTGCCCAGTCCGCCGCGGCGGTCGAAGGGGGTGAGGTCGAGGTCTTCCGGCTCTATGGCGAGGGACGCGGCGATGTGATCCCGGATCAGCCGGAGCCATTCCATCTGCTCCTCCGTGAAGTGAACCGCGCCCGCGTTCCGCCGAAGCGTCCACTGCTGGAAGTTGTACCCGACGCGCTCCGCAAACGGCGTGAGGCTGTCCGCCGCTCCCAGCTCGAACCGGATGATCGAAATGAGGTCGGCAAGCTGTGTCACCGTGCCGCGCTTCACCTTTTCAGGCTTCTTGATGGCGTAGCAGTCCCACAGCCTCTCCACCGTCACGCCCTTTTCCGTCAGCTTCCCGTACAGCGCTTTCAGCTTTTCGATCACCATCGGGCGTTCTTTATACGTCTCGCTGTACACGATCCGCAGGGCGATGATCTCGTCCCGGTTCTCTTCAATGAACTCCCGGAATGTGCGGATCGCGCGGTCCGCGTTCTCTTCCTTCTGGCTGTCGAACCCTGCGAAGAGCACCGAATCGAGGTTGACGTTGTCGATGATCTGATCGTGGCTCCGCCGGATGTTTTCTACAGTGTCCCGCACGTCGGGATCAAAAAAGGGAGCCGTCGCTTCTGCGAGCATTTCGTGCTGCGCCGCATTCCGCTGTTCTTCGGTGGGATCGGGCGTCCCGGTGTTTTCGATTGCCCTCTCCCGGATCCGGTCTTCGTCGAAGGCGTCGAGCAGCTTCCCGGCGACCTCTCCGGCGTCCTCGCCCACCTTGCGGCAGAATACCTGCTTTTCCTCCCGGGTCATGCGGCTGTTCAGGCGGGTGAGCCGGCTGGCGAGAGAGGTGAGGGTGTCCGCGTCCTTCGCCCCGAGCGCGACGTTCATCATCAGCTCTTTCAGAGAGACGGAGGGTTTGCGTTCCAGCGGGCGAGTGTCCGTCTTCTTCGATTTCGTGACGCCGACCGCGTCCACGATGACGAAGTGGTCCTTGTTTTCGGTGGCGGAGGGCGTGACCTCCTGCAAGGCTTCCTTGTCGAGCGTGCGGGTGCCCCGGCCCTTCATCTGCTCGAAATAGTTCCGGCTCCGCACGTCCCGCATGAAAATCAGACATTCGAGCGGCTTGACGTCCGTTCCGGTGGCGATCATATCCACCGTGACAGCGATGCGGGGATAATACCCGTTCCGGAACGAGCTGAGCACGGATTCCGGGTTTTCCGCCGCATAGGTGATCTTCCGGCAGAAATCGTTCCCCTCGCCGAACTCGTCCCGCACGATCTGGATGATGTCGTCGGCATGACTGTCGGTCTTGGCGAAGATCAGAGTCTTCGGCACCTCTTTCCGCCGCGGGAACAGGGTGGTAAAGAGCTGTTCTTTGAACGTGCGGATCACGGTGCGGATCTGGCTGGGGTTGACGATATCGCGGTCGAGCTGAGGCGGGATATAGTTGACGTCCTCGTCCATCTGTTCCCAGCGTTTTTCCCGCGACAGCCGGTTCCGCTTCTCGATCATCTGCTTCATGAGGAACGAGCCGTTTTTCGTGACTTCCGTCTCGATCACGAAAACATCCTCGCCGACGTTCACGCCGTCCACGATAGCCTGCTCGCGGGGGTACTCACTGACGATATTCTGCTCGAAGAACGCGAAGGTCCGGTTGTCCGGCGTCGCGGTCAGTCCGACGATGAAGGCGTCGAAATAGGTCAGCACCTGGCTCCAGACGTTGTAAATGGAGCGGTGACACTCATCCACCACGATGCAGTCGAAGAACTCCGGCGGGATCTTTGCGTTGTAGACGACTTCCTTCGGCGCTTTGGTATCCGCCGTCCTGTATTCAGCGAACGGGGTTTCCTCGAGGGATTCGTCCAGTTCCTCGCCTTTCAGGATGGAATACATCCGCTGGATCGTACTGATGCAGACCTGCACGTCCCGGGAAATGCTGGACGTTTTCAGCCGCTGGACGCCGTAGATATTGGCGAAGGAGCGGGGATCGTCGTTCGGGACATACGCGCGGAATGCGTCTTCCGCCTGTTCGCCGAGGCTTTTCGTGTCCACGAGGAACAGGATACGGTTCATTTTGCCGTATTTCAGCAGACGGTAAACCGAGGTAATGGCGGTGAAGGTCTTTCCGGCTCCCGTTGCCATCTGCACAAGGGCTTTCGGTTTGTTCGCGGCAAAGGAGGCGTCGAGGTTATGGATCGCCGTGATCTGGCACTTCCGGAACCCGGTTTCATCGAATGGGGGAAAGTGCTTCATGTTGTTCCGGATTGTATCCGGCTGATTCAGAAGGGAGCGCAGGGTTTCCGGACGGAAGAAGGAAAACACGACGCGGGAGCGGAATTTGAGATCATGGTAATCCGTAAACCGGACGAGCTTGTCCGTCGCTTCATAGGCAAACCGGATCTCATAATCCGTTTTCATGTATTTGAACACACTGTGCGCGTAATCTGAGGACTGGATCTCCACGGTCGTGATATTCTCTCCGAGCTCGCTCTTCTTGGCTTCGATCACACCGACCGGAAGACCGTCCACAAAAAGGGCGTAGTCCACCGGTCCCGTCGAAGTCGGGAACTCCCGTACTGCCACCCCGGGACCTGCCGACGGATTCAGGCGTTTCATATCCTGTACGATCCAGCCGGACTGTTCCAGTTTTTTGTCGATCACCGCCCGCGCTTTTGCCTCCGGCGTCATCCCGAATTTTCCTCCGCGTTAGCTGCTTCAATATATAATACTCCAGTATTATTATAGCACATCCTGTCGGAATATGCAATCAGTTTTTCCTGATATGAGCTCATTCTCCCATTCATGAAAAAACGTGGATTGCAACTGCAAATCCACGATAACCTGGGATGACAGGGGTTGAACCTGTGACAGCGGAGTCAAAGACCGCTGTGTTACCGTTACACCACATCCCAATGTTCTGAAAAAGGGCCATGCTTCCATGACCCTTTTACCTACCGGAGAAGGTGGGATTTGAACCCACGCAGCGCTATTAACGCCCTACGAGATTTCGAGTCACGCCTCTTCGACCTCTTGAGTACTTCTCCGTATATGTCAACCCGGATGATCCGGGAAAACAAGCTATTCAGTTGTTCGGGAAATCGGATAGAAAACTGTCGACCGACCGCCGCGCTGCGCGCAGGTCCGATTCCCCGCGAACCCGTGCGGCGTAAGGATTTCCGGGAAGCGGCGAGGGACGGGGGGACCCGGATTTCGAGTCACGCCTCTTCGACCTCTTGAGTACTTCTCCGTGTTTCGCTATTATATCACAGTTTTTCGGGAAATGCAAGGGGTTTGCCAAATATTTTCGGACGTTTTCGGGGTGGGGTGAAAATCGGCTTCCTTATTGCGTTTTGGGGCAGCCGACAGGGGGCGCGGCGGGGGAGCCGCAGTCGGGACGACTTTGCTGCGATTACCAGATATTGCCATTTGAGCCCGTGGGTCAGCAGTCGAAATCCTTGAGGCGCTCGCGGACTTTGTCATACCACCCGCCCTTGAAAAACAGGCAGGCGAAGGGGTCGGCGGCGAAATAGTCGATCACGCCGTCCTTCTCGACGGAGCCGAGCATCGCCAGCGCCCGGCAGCCGCCGCCGCAGGTGCCGAACCATGCGCACTTGCCGCACTCCCTGCTGTTTTTGCGCAGGGTATGGTGATTCGCGCAGACCGCGTCGTGCCACTTCCCGCCCTCGATCACGTCGCGCAGGCGGCGCTCGTGCAGGTTGTCGCATTCATAGCCGAATTCCGCGGCGTAGCCCGCCATCTGAAGGCACGGAACGGCGTCGCCCTCGCAGGTGACGTTCATCATCGTCCGGTTTCCGACGCAGACCGGTCTTGTGGGAGTCACCTTGCCGTCCGGCGAGTTCACGTTTTCCATGTGGAAACGTTTTTCGGCGGGGTACGCGTGCAGAAACTGCCACACGATGACGTCCATTTTGTGATCCCCGCGCATATAGCGGTCGACGAGGTCGAGCGTTTTTTCGAAATACTCCGGGACCGAAAGCGTCTCGTCCGCTCCGTTTTTGATCCAGCGGGGGACCGCGGTCGTACGGATGAGCCGGGTCGTGCGCACGCCCATCGAATCGAGCAGATCGAGCGTTTCGCCGAGCGAATCGAGATTGCCCCGGAAGACCTGCGTCTGCGCCATCGTGTCAAAACCTTCCGCAATGCAGAGGCGGAACGCGTCGAGCGTCCTCTTTTCCGCGCCCCGAAAGCCCCGCATCCGGTCGTGATGACCGACGCCGTCAAAGGAGATCTTGATCAGAGGGGAGCAGTTCAGACGCCGGAACTCTTCGAGGATCTCACGCGTCAGAAAATAGCCGTTCGTCGTCAGCTTGCCGAGCACCATGCCGCGTTTATAGATCTCCCGCACCGCGTCGAGAAAACGGGGGTAGAGCATCGGCTCGCCCCCGGTGAGCGTGATCGCGTGCATCCCGCATTCGGCGGCCTGATCGAAGAGATCCATGAGCTCGTCCCAGTCCCACTCCTTCATCACGTCGGCGTTGTCCGCCGCGTTGAAGCAGTGGAGACAGTTGTAGTTGCACTTGCCGGTGATCATGAGGTTCATCTTCGGAACGAAGCGGTGGTCGTATTTTCTGTACCGCGACCAGTCGTCGGGAGCGCAGCCCTTTTCGCAGGGGGCGACGACGCCTTGTTCCGCGAGGCGCCTCAGCTCCTCGCTTTCTTCGAGCTCATGCGCGCCGTCGCATTTGAGGAGCAACTCGAACGTGTCCGCGTCGACGCGGATCGGGTTTTCGGCATACCGAAAATACACTCCGTGGGGGGCGTATTTCCATGCCCGCAGCGCGTAATTTTCGGTCAGTCTGTAAAACATCGGTCAGCAGCCCTGGCTCTTCCGTTCCTGTTTCGCCTGGTATTCGTCGCGGATCCTTTTGACGTCGTCCCAGTAAAGGTTATCCGTTCCGTAGAGGTTATTCTTCGAGTATTCATACGCTTCGTCGTACGTCGCAAACCCCGTGATTTCCTCGCCGGTTTTGTTGTTGATGACCCGCCACGGCATACTCGATCTTGGGTCGGTTGATTTGAAAATATGCCCGCCCGCGACCTGATCCAGCATTTCGTCGGGCAGCTCGATTTTTTCCTCGCCCGCAAGCTTCAAAAGCTCGTCAAGGCTTTTGCACGCCCTCGCCTTCTCCTTCTGCTCGTCTGTGAGAGAATCCCACAGCCCGGCGAGCGTCGCGTTCAGCTTTTCGTTTTCCATTTTTCTGTTTTCTCCTTAGGTGATGGATGAATGGGGGCTTGATATAATACGGCGGGGCTCGGAGAACGCGCCGCTTGACGGACGGTTCCCGCCGGGTCGAAGGCTTTTCGGAATCCTCGGCGGAACCCCCGTCCGATGAGGGCTGCTTTTCGCTCAGATTCCGAAATGCCCGGTCAGCCGCGCGTACTCCTCTTCCGTGATCGGCATGACGCCGCCGTGCCGCTTTTTCATGACGCCCATGTCGAAAGCCTCCCGCGGCAGGAGGGTGAAATCCCGCTCGCCCGGCGCGTCCGTCGTCATGGGTAAATAGCCTTCTCCGGTCCAGATGAAATCGGCGATCAGACAGACGGTGCGTCCGTCGGGGAGCGGATAGCATTCCGGCCCCTCGATCCCCGAGAGCGCGTCGAGCGTCGGAGAGGAGATCTTCGTCCACGTCCCTTCGAGCGTATCCGCCGTCTCAAACAGAAGATGATGGGTGAAGTCGTCGCCCGAAACGCGGAAATACCGTCCCTCGTGCTCGAACAGAGTCGTGTCGATGACGTGGCCGGGGCGCTCGATCCATTGGAACGGCTCTGTGAACGCCTTAAAATCGGCGGTCCGGCAGGCGTAGATCCTCTGCTTCGGCTCCCCGCCGTTTTCCGAGACCATCGAAGCGAAAAAGACGAAGAAGTTTTCCTTCTCCGGGTCGTAGACCGCTTCGGGCGCCCAGACGCATCCCGCCTGAGGGATCCCGACTGTCACGGCGCGCTCCCGGCTCCAGTGAACGAGATCGTCCGATTCCCAGACCACGATGTCCCGGCTGCCCTCGTACTGCGCCGCGCCCCATCCGAGCCCCGCCGCGATCCGCAGATCGGTCGCGAGGATGAAGCATTTTCCCGTTTTCGGGTCGCGGACGGGGAAGGGGTCGCGCACGCCCTTCATGCCGACCGACGAACGGAGGACGGGTTTTTCGGACAGATCCGCCCAGCAGAGCCCGTCGCGGCTCAGCGCCATGTAAATCTGTTCGCCGTCGGGATGCTCGCCCGTGAAGTGGACGAAGAGATACCCGCCCGGCGCGGCGTTCTTTTCCGGTTTCATTGTTCCCTCCGTATCGCGTTTTGAAGCGTTACATAAATATGCCCGACGGCGAACAGGACCGCGAAGCCGACGAGCAGCCAATGCCGCAGCAGAATGCCGCTCTGCAGAAAGATACAGGCGGGGAGGATCGCGAGCGTCAGCGCGAGTCCCACGCTTCTATGCTTCATCCAAACGGCGAACGCGATCCAGTACGCCAAAAGAAGAATTCCGTTGCCCGCCAGATAGAGCAGCATTTCGAAAACGCCCGCGAAGGCGAACTTCTTCACGAGAAGGGGCAGCCACATCAGCACGATGCAGCCGTACCGTCCGATCTGCTCGATCACGTTCATCGCGGGACTTTCGCAGAGATTCTTTTCCCCCTTGTTTTTAAGCGCGCAGATGATGTTCGGGATCAGCATGAGGATCACCCATCCCGCTCCGAACACATTGATCCACCCGAATTCCATTCTGAATACCACCTTTGAAGTCCGCCGGTCCGATCCGACTCCTGCCCGCGTTCCCCGGCGGGATCAGAGCCGCTTCTCAAGTTCATGCGCCGTGTGCCCCCGCGGGTAGTCCTCGAGTCCGCCGCACGAGACAAATCCGTTTTTGAAGAAAAAGCCGGATGCCCAGTCGCAGGCGTATGAAAGGATCACATACGCGCCCTTCTCCTTCGCCTCGCGTTCGATCTCGCCCAGAAGATACGAGCCGATCCCCCGCCCGCGGTACCGTTCGTCCACCCAGATACCGGGGAGCACGGCGGTGTCGTCGCCATAGATCCCCGCGACGGCGGCGGCAATCAGTCCGCCGGTTTCATCCGTGAGCTTTTTGTTGAGCCTGATATATTCGTGCCGGTCCGGTACGACCTCGACACAGAACCGATTGAACTCCTCCCGGATGTATGCGGCGTCCTCCTTCGATCCGGGCTTGATTTGGTACCGCCGCTCGCCGGTGTTGTCCGTCGGGATGTAGTCCGGGGCGGCTTTATCGAGCCGTTTCGAGAGGGACCAGCAGGTATGTCCCGGAGGGAGGTCGTTGTGAACGGTGAACACCCGATAACCGTGCTTTTCATAAAACGGTCTTGCCATATAATCCTCGGTGCTGAGGCACAGATAATAGCAGTCTCTCTCTCTTGCGGCGTTTTCCGCCGCGCGGAGCAGCATCGAGCCCAGTCCGTGACCGCGGTGTTGTCCGTCCACCCAAAGCACGGCGAGCACCGCTCTGCCCCACGCGTGAACGTTCACGATGCACCCGCCGACGGTTTTGCCGTCCCCGATTTTGAAGACCAGTCGTTCCTCTTCGGTATGGGGGTCGAGAGGCGCCGCGGAATCGGCGAACGCGCGAATTTTTTTCTCTATCAGATCTTTCTCTTCCTCGGTCATGGGCATCGGTTCGCGGTTCAGCTTTTTGTCCTCCGCCGGCTGCAAACAGTTCATGTGTTCTTCGCTCATCGAAACGCGCATGAGGGCCCCCTCCCGCATCCTGCCGAAATCTTCTTGTCCCGTTTTGAAGTCCGTCGCCCCATCCGTCAAAGACATACTCCTTTTACAGCACTCTTGCCGCGGGAACCAGCTTTGACGCGGGCTCGGTGTGAACGGCCTGATCGTCGAAGAAGATGTCCGCGTCGAACGCCTTCAGGATCTCGCTCTTTTCGATCCCGCCGAGGAAAAACGCCTCGTCGATCCGCACGTTCCAAGCCCTCAGCGTGCGGACGACCCGTTCGTGAGCGGGGGCGTTGCGCGCGGTCACGAGCGCGGTGCGGATGGGGACCGCTTCTTTCGGATAGCTTCTCTGGATCACGGAAAGCGTTTTGAGGAGCTTTGCGAACGGCCCCTCCGGCAGGGGTTTCTGCGCGTTTCGCTTTTCGTGCTCCGTGAACGCCTCGAGCCCCTGCTCCTGAAACACCCGCTCCGCCTCGTCGGAGAAGAGGACCGCGTCCCCGTCGAACGCGATGCGGATCTGCGGCGTCTCCTTCGTGGGATCGATGGGCGGTTTCTGGCAGATCAGACCGGACGCGACCCCTGCGGCCAGCGCCTCCTTCACGTCGCTTTCGTTGGCGGACAGGAAAAGGTCCGTCCGGAAGGGGATGAGATACGGCGCGATGGAGGCCCCGCCGACCAGAGCCGCGCGGCTGATGTCAAGACCGTAATGGTTGATCGAGTTGAAAATGCGCAGACTCGTGTCGGCGCTGTTGCGGGAAACGATGATGATCTCCGTGAGCTCCTTCCCGTTCGTGTTGAGGTTGTGCAGGGCTTTGACCAGCGGGAAAGCGGTCCCGGGGCGCAGGATATCGTTTTCGTGTTCGAGCTGATGCGCGGAATACGCGTCGAGCCCGTCGTTTTCGTAAATCCGGTTTTCCTCTTCCAGATCGAACAGGGCGCGGGAGGAGATTCCGACGACGAGTTTATGATCGAGCAGGTACGGCATGGTTTCCTTCCTTCCGTGGCTGTCGGGCGGGCGTTCGCCGGGCGTTTGCCGGGGTATTTGCATTTATTATACTTGATTTGCCCCGCTTCTTCAAGAGGTTTCACACGAAAAAAGGAAAAAGAAGGGGGATGCGCGGCGGCGGTTTTTCGGAGACAATCTTTCGCCGCATTGTTGACAGAGCCGCGGCCGGTGCGGTATAATTGAAGCGGAATCCGTGTCCGAAAGCGACGCGCGGACGCGGGGAAGGGAGCGAGCAGCCTATGAACAACACCCGTTTGACCGACCGCAGGTTTTTCACCGAATGTCTTGACTCCTCCGTGCCGGAACTCGCTCCGCTCGGGGAGCTTGCCGCAAAGGGGGACGAAGCGGGGGCGGCGCGCCGCTTTGCCGCCTACGTGCGCAAAACGCTGTGCCCGGAGGTTTATCTGAGAGGAGAGAAGGAGAGGCTCGCGCCGCGCGCGGAACAGATCGCGGAGGCATGCCGCGCGGCGATGGGACACACCTTCGTGTCCTGCCGCGTCCCGTACACCTTCGGGGAGACGATCGACTGGTGCGCGAACCCCACCTACAACAACTACTGCGAATGGCCGTGGCAGCTCAACCGTCACCCCGAATGGCGGTCGATGGCGGCGGAATACATCCTTACCGGGGACGAGGCGATCCCCGCGGAATGGTCCCGTCAGTTCATGAGCTGGGCGATCCAGGCGCAGGTCCCCGAAAACGCGAGCGGGTACGCCACGGTGTGCTGGCGCACGATCGAGGCGGGTATCCGCATGGCGACGTGGACCTATGTGATCCACGCCTTCCTCCGTGCCGTGGACGACGCGACGCTGACCGTTTTCTGCAAATCCGTCTGGGAGCACGGGTGGCGGCTCCGCAATTTCTGCACCTCCCACAACTGGCTGATCATGGAGATGCACGGGCTCGCGCGGATCGGGCTGTTCTTCCCCTTCTTCCGGGAAAGCGCCGAGTGGCTCGCCTATGCGCATGAAAGACTCGCGGACGAGATCGACAAGCAGATCTATCCCGACGGGATGCAGTACGAGCTGACGCCCGGGTATCATCAGGTCTGCGTTTCCAATTACGAAGCCGTCGCCGATATGATCCGGCTGAGCGGGGGCGAGGTTCCGCGGTACCTCATGGACGGGCTCGCGCGGATGTATTCGGTCTATCCGAAGATCGCCGCCCCGGATTTCCGCACACCGGCGGTGAACGACAGCGGCAGGGAAAACGCCGCGGCGATCCTCAAGCGGGCGTTGTGCTTTCTGCCGGACAAGGATGAATACCGTTATTTCGCCTCCGAACGTGCCGAGGGAGAGCCGCCCGCGTACAAATCGCTGCTGCTGGCGTACAGCGGCATGGTCATCTTCCGCTCGTCGTGGGAAAAGGACGCCCTCTGGGCGTATATGGACGCCTCCCCCTTCGGCAAGGCGCACCAGCATGAGGACAAGCTCAGCGTGCAGCTGTGGGCGTACGGACACGAGCTTCTGCCGGAGGCGGGGACCTTCGATTACGACACCTCCGAAATGCGGTCCTATGTGCTCTCCACCCGGGGGCACAACACCGCCCGGATCGACGGCTTCGACCAGAACCGCCGGGAGGGATACGCGTGGTCGCCGGACGACATCGCGAAAAAGGCGGACGTCCGCTTCGAGACCGGCGAGGGGTGCGAAGAGGCCGAGGCGTCGTACAGCGAGGGCTACGGCCCGTCGAAGAGCCGGGTCCGTGTGCGGCACACGAGGAAGCTGATCTTTCTGAAAAAGGAGGCATCCCTGCCGCCGATGTTCGCCGCGGTGGACCGCTTCGAGGCGGAGAGCGGCGACGACGGGGAGCACAGCGTCGAGCTGATCTGGCATCTCCATGACAACCCCACGACCATGGACGGGCGCGCCGTGCACAACACCTTCCCGGACGGGGTCGGCGTCACGGTCGCCTCCTCCGACGGCGGGATCCGGCTCGCGCGCGGGGTGAAGACCCCCGAGTTCCAGGGTTGGCTGCCGAAATTCGGCGTCGGCGACGTCGAGCACTACGCCGTCCCCACGGTGCTCTGCTCGTTCCGCTTTGCGCGATCGCGGCGGATCGTGACCGTGCTCTGCCCCTATCGCGGCGGTGAGCCTCCGGTTTGCGCGGTTGAGGCGTCCGGGGACGTCGGTGCGCGCGATTTCACGGTCGTGACGCGGGACGGGAGCCGGATCACCGTGCGGGAGTGAACGGCAGCCAAAAACACGCGGACGGCATCCGGCGGGTCTTCGGGGAAGGGACCGGATGCTCCGGACAGAATCTTTTCGGAGAAAAAATGATCGATATCGAAGAATTCAGAAGGATCGCGGCGGAGCTGACGGACGAGCTTCCGGAGGAGTTTTTCAAAGAGCTGAACGGCGGCGTGATCGTGTCGGAGACGGCGGTGATCCCGCGCTACGCCCGTGGAAACGACCTCTTCGCCATGGGACAGTATCAGGTTTACGCGGGGATGAGGCAGATCGTTCTGTACAAAGGGTCCTTTGACCGGGTTTACCCCTGGGCGGACGCGGAAGAGACGCGGAGGATCCTGCGGGGCGTGCTGCGCCACGAGTTCCGCCATCACCTTGAATCCCTCGGCGGCGTCCGCGGCCCCTCCTCCCTTGAGGCGGAGGACGCGCTGAAAAAGGCGGCGTATCTCGCCCGGCACCAAAGCGCCGCGGACGCTGACGGGGAAGGCGCGCGGGGCAAGAAGGGGTGCCGGGGAAAAACGAACGCCGGGGAAAAATGAGCCCCGGACGACAATCAATACCGACGGAGAATGAATGCCGATGAAGAACCGGAAATGCCCGATAAGAGATTTCCGGCGGGCGGGAGGTCGTCAAGCCGCCCGCGAAATCACGGAACATTGAGGAATGAGCGTATGACAGATCAAAGATTTATGGCAGCCGCAGCGCGGGAGGACATCACCCCTCCCGTCGGCACGCTCCTCTACGGCTACACGCCGGACACGGTCAGCACCTCCGTGCACGATCCGCTTTCGGTGACCGCCGTCGCGTTCCGGCAGGGGACCGATACCGCCGTGCTCATGAGCGTCACGGTGGGGGATTTCGGCACGGCGCTGTGCGATGAGATCCGCGCGGAAATCGGACGGGAGCTCGGCATCCCCGCCTCCCGGATCGTCGCCGCGGCGACGCACACCCACTCCGCGCCGAACGTCTCCGGGATGGAGGGCTGGGGAGAGATCGACCGGCCTTACGTCGACAGCATCCTCTTCCCCGCGATGAAAAAAGCGGCGCGGGACGCGGTGAGCGCCCTCGCCCCCGCGGAGCTTGCCGTGGGTGTGGTGGAATCGAAGATCGGCGTCAACCGGAGACAGCAGCTGCGGGACGGCACGATCACCTTCGGGCAGAACCCGTGGGGGTGCTTCGACCCCGCGCTCACCTGCATCGCCGTGCGGAACGCCGACACGAAACAGGGCATCGTCAATCTGCTCCACTACGGATGCCACGGGACCGCCGCGGGGCGCAATCACGAGATCACACGCGACTGGTCTGGGATCATGACGGACCGGCTCGAGGCGCAGACCGGCGTCCTGACCGCCTATCTCAACGGCGCGCAGGGAGACGTTGGCCCGCGGCTGACGAACGGCGAAACGGTCGGGAATATCCGCTTCGTCGAGGAACTCGGCGGAGCCGCGGCGCAGGACGCCCTGAGAGCGTGGCGGGCGCTCGGTCCGTACAAGGAAGGGACGCTCACGGTCCGCGAAGGAGAGGTGCGCATCCCGCGCAGATCCCTCCCGCAGGAAGAGTTCGTGCGCGAAAAACTCGCGTCGTATGAAAACCCCGACGCGCTCATCAACATCGAGCGGCTGGAATACGCCTATTACCGCGCGGTCATGGACGAATACAAAGCGTCCCGATCGGCGGACGGGGAGGATTTCGTTTTTCACGAGACCGTGATCGATCTGGGAGACGCCGCGTTCGTGCCGTTCCCGTTTGAGATCTTCGCGGAGACCTCCCTGCGGCTGCGCGCGTATTCCCCGCGCCTTTATACCCTCTGCCTGTCGAACGCGAACGGATACAACGCTTATCTGCCCACGGAGGATCAGATCGTCCGCGGCGGGTACGAGGTCGGCTGTTTTCGGTACAGCAGCGCGAGGCCGCTTGTGGACAACGCGGATCAGATCATCCTCGAAGAGGTTTTGCGGATCATGGAACAGAGACCGGGTGTGCCGGAAAAGTAAGGAGGAAAGACTATGTACAGGATCGGACGGGAAGAAACCGAGGCGGTCGCGCGCGCCATTCTGAGCCGCGATTTCTTCAAAATCAACGGAAGCGGCCAGGAGGTTTATCACTTCGAGGAAGAATGGAAGAAGACGGTCGGAGCGGACTACGCCCTGACGATGACCTCCGGCTTTGCCGCACTCTCCTCCGCCCTCATCGGCATGGGGATCGGACCGGGGGACGAGGTCATCGTCCCGGCGTATACCTACATCGCCTCCGCGCTCGCGGTCACCGCGGTCGGGGCGATCCCGGTCATCGCGGACACGGACGAGACGCTGACGCTCGATCCCGCGGACGCGGAAAAGAAGATTTCGAAGCACACAAAGGCGATCATGCCCGTGCATATTCAGGGCTTCCCTTCGGATATGGACGCCTTCGGGCACCTCTCGGAGAAATACGGCGTCTACATCCTCGAGGACGCGTGCCAGGCGGACGGCGGCATGTACCGCGGGAAACACCTCGGCACGATCGGGGACGCGGGGGCGTACTCCTTCAACTACTTCAAGGTCATCACGGCGGGGGAAGGCGGCGCGCTCGTCACGAACGACCGGACGATCTACGAGCGCGCGCTGATCTACCACGACGCCGCGGCGGTCGCGTTCTTCGGCAATCAGCTCGACGGCATCACCGAGCCCCTTTTCGGCGGGACCGAATTCCGCGTTTCCGATCTGACCGGCGCGATCCTCAGGGAACAGCTGAAAAGGCTCCCCGGACTGCTCGCCGATCTGCGGCGGAATCGCGCGGCGCTCGAAGAACTGACCTGCGGGAGCGGGAAAGCGGTCCGCGCGCCGTCCCACGACGTCGAAGGCGACTGCGGGACCACCCTCGCGCTGCGCTTTGAGACGGCGGAGGAATGCCGCGCTTATCAGAAGAAATGCGCGGACGGCGGGCTTTATTCGACGGTCCCGATCGACACGGGCAAGCACGTCTATACCAACTGGACGCAGATCATGGAAAAGCGCGGCGCGCTCAATCCTTTGATGGACCCCTTCAAAATGGAAGCCAACCGGGGGCTGAACATGAACTATTCGCCCGACATGTGCCCGCGGGCGCTGGATCTCTTATCCCGCACGCTGTACATCGGGATCGAGCCCGACTGGACGGAGGCGGATATCGAAAACATCGCCGCCGTGATGAACGGATAAGCGGGCGGAAACGGGACGGAAAACCCGGCGCGTTCTTTGCGGCGCAGCCGGGTTTTTTACGGGAGACAGATCGGGGAAGAAAGGGCGGCGTTTTTTCGGCACGGCCGCCGCTCCTCTTGACAAACTCAGCAAAAAAGACTACAATGTAATGGGCTTTATAGATGCTCCCGCTCCGTGTCTTCGGAAAGCCGCGATACGCCGCCGCACCGGCCGCTTCCAGAACAACGAAGGACGGGGGACGAAGGCTGACGGACAACGGTCAACGCTCAAGGGGCGGGAAGCTGCCTGTTGTGATCGAAATCAAACATAACCGCGAAGGAGAAGAACGATATGGACAAACAGCCGATGAACGGAATGCCCCCGTCCGAGGGGAATGCCGGGCAGAGTCCGCGTCCGGACGGCACGGCGCCGCAGCAACAGGGATATCCTCAGTCCGCGCCGCAGCAGCGGTATGGGCAGCAGGTTTCTCCGCAGCAGCCGCAGGGCTATCCCGGACAAGAACCGCAGCAGCAGGGAATTCCTCAGTCCGCGCCGCGGCAGCCGTATGGGCAGCCGGTTTACCCGCAGCAGCCGCAGGGCTATCCCGGACAAGCGCAGCAGCAGGGAACTCCTCAGTCCGTGCAGCAGCCGTATGCGCAGCCGGTTCCTCCCGAGGCGCAGACCGCCGCGCCGCAGAAAGCCGCCGCAAAGAAGAAATCCCACGGTTGGATCGCCGCGCTGGTCATCGTCGGCGTGCTCGCGGTCGGGGGAGTGGGATTCTTCGCCGCGACGCGGCTCTTCGGAAAAGCCCCGGCGCCCATCGTGTATCCGGTCAACCCCGCCACCCCCGACGATATCGAAGAGGTCCTCATGCGCCTGACGGAGCTTGAGGCGGTCGTCGCCTCCGGGAACGGCGGCTATGTGTATCGGGATGAAGAGGCGGAGGTGACGCTTACCGTCGTCCCGTCCGATACGGTCGAAAAAGAGGCTGTCCCGAAGTCCGCGAAGGACGAGGCTCCCTCCGTCGTCACCGGAATAACCGGGGACACCGCGTACACGGCGTTCACGACGCCCGAGAAAACCGTCGTCTACGTAACGGCGGGCGAGAAGACCGTACGCGCCGAAACGAAGACCGGCTCCGCCGCGGAAAAGACGAAGACGATCAAAAAAGCGGCTTCGGTGGCGGCGTCGGCGGTGACGGCGGCGCGCGTCAAGGAGGCGTACGAGAAGAACCGCGACGACTACGATCACAATGCCGACGCGTATTTCATGGAGGTCGCGGACTGCCTGATCTTCTATCCCGCCCAGCTGACGCAGAAGAAGGCGTTCGAGGATCAGAGCGTCGTCTTCTCGGACAAGCGCAGCAGCGCGACCTGCTCCGTGAAGCTCGATTACAATCCGTACCGGAACATCGACGAGCTGATTTCCCTGATGAAAAACAGTCCGAACAACACGGTGCTCGCCGTGGGCGACGACTGGATGACCTCGGAAACGGTCCAAAGCGGCACGGTGACCTTTATCTATACCGGATTCGGCGAGAAATACATGATCACGGCGTCGTTCTCCTATCCGCGCAAATACAGCTTCGTATTCGACGAGCTGCGCGAGCTGATCCGCTGCCGCTTCCTCGAGAACGGCAAATGGAAGAGCGGATCCCGCCCCCCGCTGAAGACTAAGGCGACGGAATTCGGCGCGCCGACCTACGGCATGCAGGATATTTTCTACGGGGAACACGATCTGTATCTTGCCATTCCGGACACCCTCGACGAGCAGCAGGAGGACACCTCCCTCATCGTCTTCCACGACTTCACGAACGGAAAATCCGCGAGGGTGCAGTTCTTTGAGACATCCGAGACGGCGGCGGACAATCTGTTCGGCACGTTCTCCGTGATCGCCGCCGACGGGGACGTGACGCTCGGGGACGATTATGTGCGGTGGCACAACAAATACGGCATGTACGTCGGAACGGTGCACGGCACGGACGCCGCGCTTCTGGAGTTCGAGGGCGAGGAGACCTATCACGCCTACGAGGCGGTCTACGACCAGATCGTCTGCCGCATCGTCCCGACCTATTATGAGGATCAGCCCACCTCCCCCGCGAAGAGCAGCGCGGCGGGGAAGGAGACGACACAGCCCGCGGAAGAGCCGCTTGAGGATCAGCCGACCTCGGGCGAGACCGGCGGCGAGACAGGGGGCAAAACCGGAGGCGAGACGGGGGGCAAAACCGGCGGAAAGACCGAAGGAAAGAAAAAGCCGGTCACGCCGGTCGTTCCCGAAAACAAGATCGACGACGTCATTCGGGAGGAAACCATTCGGAATATCCGCGACGAGAACATCGTAACTCCCGAAACTCCGGTGAAGAACAATCCCCTGGTCTATCACACGGACGCGGACCGCATCGCCGCGAATTCCACCGTCTGGGATTGGGACGCGCTTTCCCTGTCCGGGCGCAGTTCCCTTCTCGATACGCTTCTCACGGTGCTCGCGTACAACGGGTATACGCACGAGGTCGAATACGCGCCCGGCAAGGCGATCATACAGGACGATATGAACGAAATGCTCGACGACATGTTCTTCGCGCATCCGGAGCTCTTCACGGACGAGCTCGAAGGGAGCGTGCCGCAGGACATCTTCCCGTATTTCACCGACGCGCTCGGCATGGACTTCATTCCGGAATACCGCGCGCGCTCGGAGACGGCCCTGCCCGAGCCGGACTGGCTCTCCGTGCTCAGGGAGGAGGACGATTTCGATCCCGACGAGCTGGCATGGGAGCGCATCCGGGATATCCTGGACGAAGGGGAAGACCCCGCCGCATACGATCCGGAAACGCTTTACGTCCGGGGCGGCTCTTCGTCGGAGTCGGGGAGCTCCGGCGCCGTGACCGTCGGCAGATCCCGGATCAATACGGACGTCTCCGATCTCTCGTGGGACGAGTACGGCGTCCGGTTCAGCGCAGAAGAGGTGATCGAGCTCGAAAAGCAGCTCGCGGAGTTCTTCTGGGATTACTATGAGGAAGCCATTTCCGCGGGTCAGATCGAGGACGAGCTGCACTTCTGGTCGACCGAGGAAGAGGGCTTCACCATGCACGGACCGCCGAATTTCGATTCCATCGGCGAATTCGACGATGAAGAGGATGTGGGGATCTATGTCGGCATGTACAACGACCTTGTGGGGATCGAGCCCGAGATCCGGGACACCGAGCTTTTCGCCATATCGGAGGACGGCATCTGGATCCTCTACGATTCCGCGTCGGGGCGTGTGGAGGATTACGGGATTTTGATCTGGGACATGGACTACAGCGTGCTGTACACCGTGACCTCGAACGGCGATTTCATGACGCTTTGGTTCTGGGACACTCATACGCTCACCACGAGCGAATACGGCTGGCTGGAGTATCGGTACTGAATCCCGCACCCCTCCCGGGCGGGCAGCGTGCCGCAAGCGCACGCGTCAGGGGAATCAACCAAATCGAAAAGCGTGAAGCCGGGCTTTTGCGTCCGCTTCACGCTTTTGTTTTTTATTCGGATCTCAAACGAAACAGACGATCATCGCGCATACGGTGTACGGCTGCGCATGGGTCCGCACTGCGCACAGAGAGGACGCCGCGCCGGCCGCTTGAGCGTTTCTGCCGGGCCTTCAAAAAGCCGCGTTTCCCCTTTTTGCAGGAGGTTTATTCCCGTCCCGCGCCTTTCCGCATGAAGCGCAGGACGTTCCATGATTCCTTTCTCAGCCGCGCGGAGACGACGCCGTTTTCCGCCCTCGTATCCGGGTTTCTGTGCGGAACGATGCGGTCGGGGGTCTCCCACGTGTCCGCGTCGTCCTCGTTTTCGGCGAACATCTCGACGTGCCCGCCGAATTCCCAGCCTTCGAAGCCCCGCGCGTCCAGCGTCAGCTCCTGATCTTCAGCGAGATCGGCGTTGATGACGAAGACGTTCAGCTCTCCCGCCTCCTCGTCGAGCGCGGCGGCGGTCTGAATCGTCATGACGTTTTCAAAGCCCCCGTACTGGTTCATGTCGTCGATGGCGTAGCCCGGCACGTCGTAGGTTTCGCACCCGACCTCGCAGAGCAGGGAAGTCCCCTTCGCCATCCCGATCAACTGGGTGAAGGGATAGTGCGCCGCGCCCTTCCAGACGTGCTCCCGATCCGTGGCGCACAGCGCGCTGAGTCCCCCCGTCGCGCAGCCGATTTTGATCCGGTCCGCGTGGCGCAGCATGACGAGCATGGTGCTCGCCGTGCCGAGCGCGAACAGCATTTCATGCTTCCGGGCGCGGGGCTTGCGTCCCGACCAGTCGTCCGGGTCGTGCCGCACGTACGTCCGCGACGGGTTGAACACGCCGAACATGTCCGCGTTCTGCCTGCCGCCGAGTCCGAGCCGCGCTTCTCCGCGCGGCCGGAACATGCTGCCGTATTCGTCGAGGGAGAGCATCATGGTTTTCTTCGTTCTGAGCTTGGTTTTTACGTAGTCGCAGAGGGCGATCTCCGTGCGGATGTAATCCTCGAACGCCCGATATCCCGCGAGCAGAGCTTCGGGCATCTCGGGCGGCGCGGAATGGTAATGGTGCAGGGAGATATAGTCCACGGCGGCGTAGCATTCCTCGAGAACTTCACGGTCCCAGTCCGGATAGTGGTTCAGAAAGGGGGAACTCGACACGCAGGCGACGGTTTCGATCGAGGGATCGATCCACTTCATCGCCTTGCTCGTCTCGTGCGCGAGGATCCCGTAGCCGCGCGGGTTCTTTTCCCACGACGCGATCTGCCAAGGGCCGTCCGTCTCGTTGCCGAGGCACCAGGTGCGGACGCGGTAGGGCGCCTCGTGCCCGTTCTTTTTCCTCAGATCGGACCACCAGGTGCCGCCGGGGAAATTCGTGTATTCCACGCAGTCCGCGGCATCCTGCAGGGTCCCCGTGCCGAGGTTGACCGTATAGATCGCCTCCGCGCCCGCCTTTTCCGCCCAGCGGAGGTACTCGTCGTGTCCCACGTCGTTCGGAATGTACTGCGCCCACGCCATGTCGAGATGCGTTTTCCGCCCGTTCCTGGGACCGATGGAATCCTTCCACTGCCAGCCGGAGACGAAATTGCCGCCCGGCAGGCGTACCGCGGGAAGACGCGCGGCTTTCAGAGCTTCGTAAAAGTCCGCCCGCATCCCCTCGCTGTCCGCCGAGGGGTGCTTCGGGTTATACATGCTGCCGTTGACCATGGAGCCGATGGGCTCGAGAAACGCCCCGAAGAGGCGTGGGGAGATTTCCCCGATCTTATAATCCGGATGAACGGTGATTCTCGCCTGTTTCATGTCTTCCTCCGTTGGTTTGAAGGTTTTGTTCCGTTTTGTATTATACAGCGGATCGGGCGAAAACGCAAGAGGGCATTTTTCTTTCCGAACGGATTTCGGGCGGGGCCGCCGCGTTTCTCCGTTTTCCGGGGGCTGCCCCCTGCGCTTTTCGGACGAAAACACGCTTTCTCCCCGGTTTTCGGTACAAATCGCTCCGCGGCGGTTGCGAACGCGCGCGAAATCTGCTATAATCGGTATGAACAACATCGGGAGGTGTGAGAGTATGAGCAAACATGTTTTTTCCACCAACACCCCGGCGAAGGCGACGCCGTCGGGCGCGCTGCCGGACGGACTGATCGCCGGCAACGGCGACGTGACAGTCACGCTCGGCGGGAGCGCGGACCGGGTAAAGCTCTATATCGGCAAGGCGGACTTCTGGAAGGCGGACGGCAGGGTGTACACAAGCGAGCGCGGCGGTATCGCGCCCCTCGGGCTTGCGGAGCTGCTTCTGCCCCACCTCGCCTACGCGGATTATTACGCGGAGCAGGACCTCGACGGGGCGTTCATCACCCTGCGCCTGACCGACGGCGGTGAGAGCGCGGCGGTGAAGATCACCGTCTGCGCGACAGAAAACACGATCCTCGTCGAACTCGATCACACGTTCCCCGCGGTGTCCGCGTCCCTGTCCCTGCGCGCGGTGGAGGGATCGGAGGCGGTCGCCGAGACCGGCGCGGACGGGGAAGTCTCGTGGGCGTCGCGGAGCTTCGACACGCCCGAATGCCGCTTCCCCTCCTTCGGCATCTGCGCCCTGAAGCGGATCTCGCGCCATATCGGCGGCGGGCGGGAGCGCGTTCTGTGGGCGATCGGCGTCGGGACGAACCACGACACCGCCTCGTGGAGGAAGCAGGTGCCCGAACGGGTCGCCGCGCTGGATGAGGCGGCTTGCGAAAGACTGCTCGCGGCGCACACGGCATGGTGGGCGGACTTCTGGTCGAAGAGCGGCGTGACGCTCGGAGACAAGACGCTCGAGAACTTCTGGTACGCGGGCATTTATTCCGTGGCGTGCACCGCGCGGAACAAGAAATTCCCGCCCGGGCTCTGGGGCGCGTATTCCACCGCGGACGGCATGGGTTGGTTCGGGGATTACCACATGAACTACAACTACGAGGCCCCGTTCTACGCCCTCACCGCGTCGAATCACCCGGAACTGCTCGACTGCTATATGGCTCCGCTGAACGATTTTCTGCCGACGGCGAAGCGGTACGCAGCGGACTACCTCGGCATCCCCGGCGCGTATTTCCCCGTCGGCATCGGTCCGCTCGGCATGGAGACCGACGTGCGCCCGGACACGAAGGAGCACGGGCACCTCTTCCTCGGGCAGAAGAGCAACGGGGCGTACGCCGCCGTGATCCCCATGATGCACTGGTACGCCACCCGGGACGCTCAGTTCGCGCGGCGCGAGTACTATGAATTCCTCCGCTCCGTCACGGAGCTGTGGGAGAATTATCTCGTCCTCGCAGACGGGGTTTATCAAATCTACAACGATTCTCTGAACGAGGTCGGCTGGTACAGCGGTCCCGATCACATGCCCTCCGGTCACGACGACAAAAACCCCATCGTGTCGAAGGGGCTCGTGCGGATGCTCATGAAGCTGATGATCGACCTCGCCGGAGAGCTCGGGACGGACGCGGACAAAATCCCGCTCTGGCAGGACATCCTCGAGCGCCTTCCCGAGGCGTCGACCTTTGAAAAGGACGGCGAGACGATCCTTCAGGGGATCGAAGGGAGCGAGGGGCTGCGGGAACTCGCGCTCGAATACGCCTACCCCATCGGACAGATCGGGAAGGTTTCGACGCCGGAGCTCTTCGAGGCGGCGAAGCACACGCACAGGAAGCTTTCGATCTGGGACAGCCACAACCGCTTCTGTTCCTATTACCCGCTCGCAGCCCGGCTGGAGCTGCCGCCGGAGGAGATCATCGGGCATATTCACGACGTCATCCGGGACCGCTCCCTGCCGAACGGGATGTTCCGGTATGGGGGCGGCGGCCTCGAGAACAGCGCGGCGATCCCCGGCACGGTGAACGAAATGCTGCTTCAGAGCTATGAGGGCTTTCTCCGCCTCTTCCCGTGCTGGAACCGCAGGGACGACGCCTCGTTCTTCGGACTGAGGGCGTACGGCGCGTTCGTCGTCGACGCGGAACTGAAGGACGGCGCGATCTGCGCCTCGATCCTCAGCGAAAAGGGCATGCCCCTGCGGCTCGAAAAGCCCGGAGAGGGATACGCCGTGCGGAGAGAGAACGGGGAGACCGTTCTGCTCTCCGATCCGGTCACCGTGCTCGAAACGGCGCCGGGCGAACGCCTGACCGTCATGCACACATGACCGTCCGCCACACCTGACCGTCAGCCGCGCAGGAGCGGATCCGTTGACGGAGCCGCGGAATCTTCTTGACACCTTGTCCGCCGCGCGGTATAATGGAGTCGGACAACACAGGGTTATTGCCCGATCGAACGAACGCCGCACAGCGGCTGCCGAAGCGCGACCGTATGACCGTATAAAAAAGGAGGAAATCAATGATGCAGAATCCGGCTTACGCCTGCGATCCCGGCGCGCCTTCCCTGAAGGAAGCCTTCGCGGGCAGACTGAAAATCGGAGCGGCGATCAATTCGTGGAATCTCGATCCCGCGACGCCCGCCTGCTCCGCGATCCTTCGACAGTTTAATATTCTGACGCTTGAGAACGAGTCCAAACCCATCATGGTTCAGCCCGAGGAGGGGAGATTCGTCTTTGACAAGGTGGACCGCTTCGTCGATTTCGGCGAAAAGAACGGCATAACCCTGCGCGGGCACACCCTCGTCTGGCACGGCCAGTGCCCGCGGTGGTTCTTCTGTGAGGAAGACGGGTCGCCGGCCTCGAAGGAAAAGCTGCTCGAGCGGATGCGGACGCACATCCGCACCCTCGTGGGGCGGTATAAGGGACGCGTCGACCGGTGGGACGTCGTGAACGAGGTCCTGACGGATGAGGGCGGCATGCGCAATTCCCTGTGGTATCAGATTGCGGGGGAGGATTTCATCGCCGAAGCGTTCCGCGCGGCGCACGAGGCGGACCCCGCGGCGCGCCTCGTCATCAACGACTACAACCTCGAATCGCACGACGCAAAAGCGGACGCGATGTTCGCGCTTGTGAAGCGCCTGCTCGAGGCGGGCGTCCCTGTGGGCGGGGTCGGCATGCAGATGCACCTCGGCCCGGCGACCGATCTCGAAAAGCTGAAGGCGAACGCGGAAAAGCTCGCGTCGCTCAGGCAGTTCAGTCCCGATCTGAAGCTCGAGGCGACCGAGCTCGACGTCTCCGCGTTCCGGTTCGAGGATCCGTCGGAGACGCTCGAATGGACGGACGAGCGGGAAGCGGCTTTCCGCGCGTTCTATACGGAGCTCTTCCGCTTTTATCTGAAGCTCGCGGACGAGGGCAAGCTCGACGCGGTGATTTTCTGGGGACTGCACGACGGCGTGTCGTGGCTCAACGGGTTCCCGCGCCGCCGCCGGAACGTGCCCCTGCTCATCGGACGGGACCTTGTCTTAAAACCCGCGTTCTACGACGTCATCGGGACGGCGAAGGGCTGAGAGCGGGCATCGGAGGATGATATGAACAAGTTTGATTTTTACCTGAACTCCGCCGCGCAGGGAAAGCGCGTGCACACCGTCGTCTGGGAGCCGGACGACGACCCGCGCGCCGTGCTGCAGCTGGTGCACGGCATGGCGGAATACATCGAGCGTTACGACGAATTCGCGCGGTACCTTGCCGCGCGGGATATCGCCGTCATCGGGCACGATCACCTCGGGCATGGGCAGACCGCGCAGTCCGAGGCGGAGCTCGGCTTCTTCGCGGAGGGCGACGCCTCCGAGATCGTCATCCGGGACATGAAGACCGTGACGCTCGAGGCGAAGCGCCGCTGGCCCGGCGTGCCCGTCTTCATTCTCGGGCACAGCATGGGTTCGTTCTTCACGCGCCGGTATCTCGCGGTCTGCGGCGGCGAGGTCACGGGCGCGGTGATCATGGGCACGGGCTTTATTCCCGCGCCCGTCGCCAAGCTCGCAAACTCCCTTTCGCGCAAGGTCTGCCGCTTCAAGGGCGAGCGGCATCCGAGCCCGCTGCTCGAAAAGCTCATCCTCGGCAAGAGCGCGAAAAGATTTCCGACGGAGGGGCGTCTCGGATGGCTCTCCGCCAACCGGGAAAACGTGAAGCGGTATGAGGCGGACCCGCTCTGCGGCTTTACGTTTACCGCGGGCGCGTACCGGGATTTCACGAAGATCCTCGTCTCCGTCGCGAAGGAGGAGGATTTCGACGGCATCCGCAGGAGCCTCCCCATCCTCGTGATATCCGGCGAGCTCGACCCCGTCGGCGGAAAGGACGCCGTCGGGAAGCTTGCCTCCGCCTACCGCCGCCTCGAATTCACGGACGTCACCGAAAAGATCTTCCCCGGCGACCGGCACGAGATCTTGAACGAAAACGACCGGGAAGCGGTTTACGCCTATATCGCCGCGTGGCTCGGCGAGAAAATGCCGGGATGAGCGGCCCGCCGCCGAAGGTGATATGGTGATACGGACGGGATGACGGGATGCGGAGCACACGGAGGGGGAGTTATCCGATGACTAAAATGCTGTTTGCACGGGCGCTTGGTGCGCGGGCGCTCGGGCTCCTGCTCGCCGCCCTCCTGCCGCTCGCCGCGTTGTCCGCCTGCGCCTCGACCGGGCAGGCGGACGGGGACGCCCCGGGAAACACCCCCGGGGACAACATGGAAACCGATCTTCCTTCCGTGGAGCAGGAGACCGATCCCGCGGATGAGGAGCGGATGGGATACGGCAAGATCCTTGGGATCTCGGACGGAAAACTGAAAATCGAGCCGGGGTCCGCGCGGGACCGGGACCTGTACGGAGCGGTCGTATGGGTCGTTTGTTCCGAGGCGGAGGCGTACAGCGTCGGCCAGGTCGTCACCTATATTTTTCACTCCGTTCAGCCTCCCGAGGCGGAGGGCGAACCGATCCGAATCATCGCCTCGGTGGTTTATATGGAGTAAGGATCCGGACGTGTTCAAAGAAAACGACCGCAGCAAGAATCTGTTTACAGAATAAAGGAGGCAGCAAAATGGGACTTTTCGACAAGAAAAACTGCTCCATATGCGGAGCGAAGATCGGACTGCTCGGAGGACATAAGCTTTCGGACGGGAACCTTTGCAAGGACTGCGCGAAAAAGCTCTCTCCCTGGTTCTCGGATTACAAATCCTCCACGGCTCAGTCCATCGGCGCGCAGCTCGAAGACCGTGAGGAGAACAAAAAACGTCTGGCCGCTTTCAAAACGACCAAGTGCTTCGGCGAGTACGGCTCCATCGTCATCGACGAGGACGCGGGGGTGTTCGCCGCGATTTCCGACAGTGCCGCGTCCCTGTTCGGCGAGAGAAAGGAGATCACGGACATCGCCCAGATCATCGACCGGAATCCGGACGTGGTGCGCTTCGATCAGGTGACGGACGTCGACATCGACATCGTTCAGACCCAGCGGGAAGAGAAGCAGACGGTGAACGGCCAGCAGGTCAGCTATAACCCGAAACACATTTTGTACATGTACATGTTTTACGCGGTGATCAAGCTGGATCATCCTTATATTCCCATGATGCGCATCCAGCTCAACAACGACGCCGTGCAGATCCCGAACGAGGGCGAGCGCCTCTCGAACAAGATCGGACTGCGGCTTGCCGCGTATCTGCTCGACCTGCCGATCCGGGACGTGAGAGAGACGGAGCGGATCTACAGCAACAACTCTCTGAAGGACGTTCTGCTCCGCAATCCCTATGCCATGCCCGATTACTCCTACGGCTTCAAGTGCAGTCTCCGGAACTGGGACGGGATCCAGCGCTACGGCTACTATCTCCTGATGACAAGGGAGATCCTCGAAACCTTACGCAGGTAAAAAAGGCGAGCGCTGTACAGCGAAAAACCGAAAATCAAAAAGGGCTGTCGCATTAACTCCAGAAACGGAGAAATGCAACAGCCCGCTTGCTTTTCAGAGCCGACAGCTGTCCTTTTTCTCCTTTATCGAGGAGAAAAAGGACCAAAAAGAGGAACTCTTTCTGTGTCTTGGGTGTTCCGAGGTCTGCGGACCTCGGGTCAGGGCTCCGCCCCGACACCCCACCACCTTTTGAAAAAGGTGGACGAAAACTTTTGGGACTATTTGCGACAGCCCGTTTTCGTTTGCGGTATATAAGACAACGTCATCATGAAGAATCCGAAAACGGTTTATCGGCGCGCTTCAAACTGCCCCAGTCGTATAAAAGTTCTTTGCCAGGCTTTCTAAGAAAGCCGCGTTTCCCCTTTTCGCTTGAGATACGATTATTCCCGGTTCGTGTGGATCTTGAAATACGTGTTCCGGTACTCGCTCGGCGTGAGATCGGTCTGTTTGCGGAACAGCCGGGCGAAATACCGCGCGTCCGCGTAGCCGACCGCCTGCGCGATCTCTGCGACGGTGAGACCCGTGGAGAGAAGCAGCCGTTTCGCTTCCTCCATCTTCGCGCGGTTGATGTGCTCGAGCACGGAAAGCCCCGTCGCGCGCCGCACGACGGTCGTCATGTATTCCGGATTGTAGCCGAAGACCTCGGCGATTTCGGCGACCGATCCGACCGACGCCGCCTTGGAGCGAATGTATTCGACGATCTTTGCCGCGGTCGCCTGTCCGCGGTCCGTGCCCGCGCGTTCGGCAAGAAACGCGTCCGAGAGCTCGCAGAGAAGCTCGGTCAGGATCAGATCGCACTCCTTTTCCCGGTAGGCGTCCATGCCGCGCGATTTGTCGATCAGGGAGTGAAAGAGCAGCTGGATCCTCTCGGGGGACGGGACGCGACCGAATTCCGGCAGCAGCAGAAGGTCGTTCGCGCCCCCCTCGGACGCCCGCCGCCGCAGCCGGTCCGCCGTCTTTTCCATGCTTTCCTCATCGATAAGATTTACCTCGCCGTGAAGAAAGAAATGACACCAATAGTGCTTCAGTCCCGGTAGGCAGGGAGCCGTTCCCGCGTGACGGAAACCGGCGAGCAGGATGAGATACGTTCCCGGCGTCAGGGCGTATTCCGTCCCGTTCTGCCGGATGCGGTACTCTCCTTCGCTTCCGAACAGAACGACATAGGTGCTCAGCAGCCTGTCCGGGTGGACCGCGCCGCCCGTGTCCGAAACGAAGCGTCCGCTCGTGCAGTATTCCGCAGGTGTTTTGAGATCCGTCGTCAGATACAGCATAGCCCCTCCGAAAACAAAGAATTGTCCCCATTCTCCCCTCCCAAAGAACTAAGAATCGTGCACACATTAAAAGAATTGTCCTCTTGCGCGGGGTGGCCGTTTGTGCTATTCTTAACGTGAAGAAGGGCGATTTTTTTCATTTCAAGCATACCGCAAAAAACAGAATTTGTCAAGACTCTCTTTGAGCCCGAAAAGAAACGGAGGACAGTATGACGACTCAGCATTCGAGCAGTCTCCCCCGTCCCATTCCAGCGGAGCCGGGACACGTGAACGTCACCGACGCCTTCTTCGCGCCGTTTATCGAAAAGATCAGAACCGTCACCGTCCCCGACGTGCTGAAAAAGTTTCTCGCGGACGGAGCGGTGGAGAATTACGAGCGCGTCGCCAGGAGGGAAAAGGGCGGTCACGCCGGTCCCCCGTGGTACCACGGGCTGATCTGCGAGGTGATCCGCGGGATGGCCGATCTTGCCGCGTATTCCCGCGACCTTTCGATGCTCGATCCGCTAGACGGCGTGATCGACGCGATCCGCCGCGCCCAGAGCGAGGACGGCTGGCTGCACCCCTACGACACCCTCATGTGCCCGGATCAGGTCTGGGGGCTTCGCGGAGGGAACGTGCGCTGGCAGCACGAAACCTACGACTGCGGCTGTCTGATCGAAGCGGGCGTGCATCATTTCGGCGCGACCGGGAAGACAGAACTGCTCCGGTGCGCCGTGAAGTGCGCGAATTACCTCACCGACCGGATCGGTCCCCCGCCGAAGTGGAACATCGCCTGCGAGCACTCTCTCGCCGAGCTTGCGCTCCTTTCCCTCGACGATCTCATGGACCGTGAGCCCGTGCTCGCCGACGAGCTCGGGGCCAAACGGGGAGAATACAGAAAGCTCGCCCGTTTTTTCATTGACAACAAAGGCAACAACAAGAACCGGCACCAGTTCCCCGCGTTTCTGCAGGAATACGCGCAGGACCACCGCCCGGCAAAGGAACAGCGGGAGGCCGTCGGACACGCCGTCCGGGCAACGCTGTTCTACGCGGGCATGGCGGAGGCCGCCGTCTCGTGCGGGGACGCGGAGCTTGAAGAAGCCGCCCGCACGATCTGGCGGGATATCGCGGAAACGAAGCTCCACATCAACGGCTCGGTCGGGGCGCACCGGGACGACGAGCGCTTCGGTCAGCAGTATGAGCTTCCGAACGACGCCTATCTCGAAACCTGCGCCGGCGTCGGTCTGATCTTCTTCGCGCACGCCATGTTCCGGCTGACGGGGGAAGCCTCGGTCTGGGACGCGGCGGAAAGCACCGTCGTCAATCTGCTTCCTGCGGCGGTCTCGGAGGACGGCGTGCACTACACATACGAAAACCCGCTCGAGAGCCGCGGCGGCAGGGAACGCTGGTCGTGGCACGGATGCCCCTGCTGCCCTCCCATGCTTCTCAAAGCGGTCGGAGCGCTCCCGACTTACATCTTTTCGTCCGCGGGGAACCGGGTGTGGATGAACCTCTACATCGACGCGGACGTAGAACTCGGAGACGTTGCCGTCTCGCTGAAATCGTGCGGAGGCGGCAAAAAGCTGACGGTGAGCGCGCCGCGCGAGACGGTCGTTTTGATCCGCGTGCCGGAGTGGGCGCGCGATTTCACCCTCTCCGTGCCTTATACGACGGAGAAGGGGTACGCGGCCGCTGTGGTGCCCGCCGGGATAACGGAAATCGGGATCCGCTGTGCCGAGCCGCCCGTGAAGATCTCGGCGCATCCGTGGGTCGGCGCGGATCGGGGACGGGTCGCCGTGAAGCGCGGACCGGTGCTTTACTGCTGTGAAAAAGCTGTGGAGAAATGGGAGGATCTCGACCCCGTTCTCTCGCGGGAGCCGCCCACACCGAACGAAGAAGGCGGCATTACGGCAAAAACGGCCGACGGCGGCGAGATCCGCCTGATCGAATACCGCCGATGGAACAATGCCGGCGCGCTCCCCATGCGCGTCTGGTTCCGTCAGGAAGGGAAGCGGGACAACCCCAAAAGCACCGACGGCTGGGAGGGAAAGCTGTACCGCGAATGGGAACCGCTTGCGGAGGAGGGATAACGATGAAAACCAAACGCGCCTTCACAGGACTCTTTGCCCTGCTCGTCCTTTTGAGCTCCATCCTCGCGGGCTGCTCGGAAAGCCCGGCGAAGGAAACCGATAAACCGGCGGAGGCCGCAGAGGTACTTCCCGTGAATCCGGGTGAAACCGAGGCGGAGGTTGAGGAGGCCGTGCGGGACGATCTGGGCGAATACGATTTCGAAGACGCCGCGTTCGGCATGATGACCTTTGAGAACCAGAATTTCCACTATCGGATGCGCGCGGACGAATATACGGGCGTGCAGCTCAACGACGCCGTGTTCGACGCGACGCTCGCCGTGGAAGAGCGCTTCCGGGTCGCACTCGAAGAGCTTTATTACGCCGATTTTTCGAACACGCCGCGCGTCAACGTCGCGGCGGGCGACACGTCGATGGACGTCGTGCGCATCCGCTGTACGGACGCGACCGGATGGTGGACGGACGGCGCGCTCGTGACCGCCGACGAAATGCCGGTGATCGATCTCACGAAGCCGTACTGGGACAAGACGATCAACGATTCGCTGACCATCGCGAAGCAGCACTACGTCGCCCTCTCGTCCTACGATCTCTGCACCTACGATCTGACCTTCGCTCTGATGTTCAATAAGAGCTTCATCACGAACTACGGCTTCGAAATCCCCTACGAGCTCGTTCTGAACGGGCAGTGGACCATGGATAAAATGAACGAAATGATGATCACGGTCTCGGAGGACAAGGACGGCAACGGCGTGCGCGATCGGAACGATCTGTGGGGTTACGTGGCGCACCCGAAAATGGTCGCCCCGGGCTTTTGGATCGGAGCGGACGCGCTCAGCATCGAAAAGGACGAAAACGACGTTCCCCACCTGAACATCGGCTCGGAAAAATTCATCAACGTGTGGGAAAAGCTCATATCGGTCTGCTACTCCGACAACCAGTATCTCGGGATCGACGACGCGGCGGACATTCCGGCGGACGCCATCCGCATCTTCTCGGAGAACCGCGCGCTCTTCATGGACATGTCGTTCTTCTTCTCCGAAGAGCTGCGCACCATGGATTCGGATTTCGGCATCATCCCCTACCCGAAGTACAACGAGGAGCAGACGCATTATTCCGCCCGTCTCTGCTACTACATGCCCACGGTCGTTCCGGTCACAAAGGTCGGAGACGAGCTGGAGCGCTGCGGCGTGATGCTCGAGGCGCTCGCGTGCGAGTACTATAAGATCGTGATCCCCGCGTACTACGACCTTGCCCTGCGCTACAAGGTCGCCCGCGACGAAGAATCGCAGGGGATGCTGGACATCATCTTTGCCTCCCGCGTGATCGACATCGGCGACTCGACGCTTTGCTCCAACATCCGCGACGGCATCATGAGACAGATGTTTGAAAACCGCTTTACAAAC
Source organism: Clostridia bacterium (assembly GCA_017540175.1). Lineage (GTDB taxonomy): Bacteria > Bacillota > Clostridia > Oscillospirales > CAG-272 > UMGS1696. The sequence goes on from JAFYBN010000017.1 coordinate 33,834, forward strand.
GTCGCCTCCCGCGCCGCGAGCCTTGACAAGGTCATCTCCGCGCTTCTGAACAAGCTGCCCGGCGTGGAAGACTGATCCGCCGGGACCCCTCAACCGTTCGAAATCCAATGCTCATAAATCAACCTCAAAGAAAGGAAACTGCCATGAAAAAGACCGTTCTCATCCTGTTCGCGCTCCTTCTTGTCTGTGCGCTCGGCATGACCGCGTTCGCGGCGGATACCCGCCCCGTCGTCCGTGTCGGGGAAGGAAGCGGCATCAAGCTCGACGGTGTCCGCGAGGACTGCTACGGGGAACCCGTCGAGGTCGCAAAAGCGGGCGTCGCGCACAACGCCGACTTTCCGCTCACCACGGCGACTCTCTCCGTCGCGTGGGAAGGCAATACGCTCTACTATTACATCGAGGTGCGCGACACCACCCCGAACGCGGTATCCCCGAACTTCTGGGAGGTGGACGGCGTCGAATTCGTCGTCGACCTTTTGGATACCCGCGCGCTGACCTATCCCGGCGACAACACCGTGGCGCGGTTCGCCATCCTGACGGGCGTGGACGACACCAACGCCTATTTCCTCTTCCCGTATATGCTCGACCATGTGACCGCCGATCAGATCGACTGGTATTTCACGCCGCAGGACGAGTGGGAAGGCAGGGGCGGCTACGTGCTCGAATGCTCGTTTGAGTCCCCCGTCGATCTCGAGGACGGCGCGGTCATGGGCTTCGACGTGCAGATTTACGACGACCAGAGCGGCGAAGGACACCGCGATTCCCAGACCTATCTCGAGGACACGAGCGACACCTTCCACTACTGCCCTGCCAATCTCGGCGCGCGCCTCGTGCTCGGAAACGGTGAGATCGTATCCGACGGGGAGGACGCGGAAGAGACGGATGACCGCGTCGTCATTCAGACCGGTTACGGGGAAGCGGTGCTCGACGGCGAAAAAGACGTCTGCTACGGTGAGACCGTGAAGATCGAAAAGGCCGGCGTTTCCCACAACGCGGACTGCCCGCTGACCACCGCCGATATTTCGTTCAGCTGGGCGGGGGACAAGATCTGGGCTTATGCCGCGGTCGCGGATACGACGCCGAACGCGGTGTCCGGCAACTTCTGGCAGTGCGACGGTCTGGAGCTCTTATACGACCTGCTTGACACCCGCGCGAACACCTACCCGTCCGACTCGAGCGTAGCGCGCTTTGCCGTGCTCCCCGAGAACACGCCCGATTCTCCTTACGCCTCGAACTACTTCCTCGCAACGGCGAGCGAAGAGCAGATCCGGTACTTCTACAAGCGCACGGCGGACGGGTACGTCCTCGAAGTGGAATTCACCGTGCCCGAATCCGTTTCCGGAAAACTTCAGGGCGGCGCGTCCGTCGGTTTTGACGCGCAGATCTACGACGACCAGTTCGGCAACGGAAACCGCGACTCCCAGACCTTCTTCGGCAATACCGAGGACATCATCGGTCAGTATCCCGCTGTGTTCGGCGGCAAGCTGATTCTCGCGCAGGCTCCGGCGGACGCCGAACCCTCTCCCGCCGAACCCGAGACTCCCGCCGAACCCACCTACACTTACCCGGCTTCCGGTGAATCCGGAAACGCGCTTGTCGGCACCGTGATCGGCAACGAGACCGGTTGGGGCGGAAACGCTGACGCCGGCGCTGCCGCCGCGTTCGACGGCAATCCCGCCACGTTCTTCGATCCGCTCGGACAGGGCGACGGCTACTGCGGCATGGACTTCGGCAGGAAGGTCGTTCTTGACAAGGTCGTCATCCTCTCCCGCGCCGATTGGAACGCCCGCTTCAAGGGCGCCGAGATCCGCGGCAACAACGAGGACAACGTCGACACAGCCGTGACGCTCTGGAAGTCTGACGTCGAGGGCACGAACCCCGATTACTTCGTCATCACCGACTTCGAGAACAACGACGGCTACCGGTACTACTTCTACTACAACACCGCGAACCACGGCGACGTTGCGGAAGTTGAGTTCTACGGCACCGACGCTCCCGCTGAGGATGAAGCTCCGGCTCCGGAGACTCCGGCTGAACCCGAGACGCCCGCTGAACCCGAAACTCCCGCCGAACCCGAAACCTCTCCGAACACCTTCGACTTCGGCGTCATCGCCGCCGTCGCTGCCGTGATCTCCCTCGCCGGAGCTGCCGCCGCGAAGAAAAAGCACTGAGCTCCAATCCCAAATAACTGATTAACTCCTTTCGGGGAAGGCGCGGTTCTCTTTTGAGGCCGCGCTTTCTCTGTTCCCGCGTTGTGACCGCCCCGCGGGAGCTTCTCCGCGGGAACAGAGAAAAAGGGACTGTTCTGAAAACCCTCAAAGCAGCGTAGGAAAAAAGGCAGAACAAAAGGGCAGGTCTTCAAAAGAAGGCTTGCGGGAAACAGAGTATAAAAGAAACTTAAGACAGAGAGACGGAGAACCCCAGTTTTTGAAGGGATTTGACGTTTCTCTGTTTTATCTTTTC
>JAFYBN010000018.1 GCA_017540175.1 Clostridia bacterium
AGGAAGGAATCCTCGTTCCGTTCCAGAGCGGGAACTCCGAAAAGATCCGCGTCGGTCACACAGGAAGCGGGAGCGCGAATGTCCGCGTCACCAGACTGCGCCGCGACAAGGTAGAGGATATATGCGGATGCTTTCTCGAATGAAAAAGAACGGGACAACGGGACAGATCGTGAAAACCGTTGTTATCATTTGGTTTGTGCATGGTGCGGCATTCGGAAAGTCCGGGACAGACTCCGGGACAGGCAGCCTCTTGGTTCTATATGACAACGCGATATCGTTTCCGCAGGCAAATGTCACCGCGCAGATTCGAAAAAAAGCCCTGCCGTCATTCCGCGGTCATTGTCCCGCACTTCTGTCCCGAACCTTGAGTTCGGAAAGCGTTGTCTTTATTGGCTGTCCCGCAGTCCCGGAGATTGTACGGATAAACAGCCTTTCTGTACGCGCAGAGCAAAACATCCCTCCTGACCTCGCGCGACAGGCCCGATTTTGGGCGGGAACGGCGTGGAGGATCACGGATCCGCAGTCAGGGGAGAGCCCGCCCGGAACGCCCGCGTCGCGCCACGTGAGCGGTCGGGATCGGAAGGAGTACGGTCGGGAACGAGAGAAGGGGGTCAGAAGGAGGAAAGACTCCGGTTTTTCTCCCCGATTCCGGCGGGATTTCGCCGGATTTATTTCAAGGCAGGAATAAACCTTGCCGTCACATCCGCCCGCAACAGCGGACCGAGGAGGCGAAAAACCGCTTCGTTGCGCGGGTTTGGCGGTTTATGAAAATAGGCTCGTTCGGAAAAGCCGGAGGCTCGGTTTGCGGTCATACCGATTTCCGAAAGATTGGAGGTTTCAGGTGGAGAACAAAAAACGGGATTTCACATTTTATCTCACGCCGGAGACGAGTGAGAAGATCGACGCGCACCGGATTCTGGAAGGGAAAGTCAGCCGCTCGGAGTTCGTGGAGACGGCGATCAATTTCTATTGCGGCGTGATGGATGCGAACGAGAACCGCGCGTTCCTCGGCGACGAGATCATCAAGGCGATGCGCGTGATCGTCAAAGATGCGGAGGGCAGAATCTTTTCTCACTTCCGCAGTCAGGATATTTCGCTGTCGATGCTCGCGGTGCTGTTCGCGGCGAACCTCGCCGATATGCCGAAAGAGGACATTGAGCTGATGCGGGAGGAAGCGATCCGGTATGTGGACGAGAACTTCCGCGCGAAATCGTTCGTCGTCGCGCAGAGGGAGCAGAGGGAACTCGCGGCAGAGGATTATGACGGATGACCTGCGTCGGGATGACGGCAGAAATCGGCACGACGACGAATGGTATGATTGAAAAGAGAGAGGAGAACGCATACGGAAAATCGATATCCGACGACCGCGATGTTTCGCAAGTACCCTGACGCGCTGCGGCTGAACGAGCTCGCCGACATGCTGGGCGTGAGCACCAAGCTCGCGTCCCGTCTGATCCGCGACGGTGAGATCCCCGCCGTGAAGATCGGACGTGAATACAGAATCGCTAAGTCTAACGCGGTAAAATATTTGTTGGGAAAGCAAAAAGAGTGTGTTGTGTCTGTAAAACTGAACCCGAAGGAGTGGACATGGCAAACGGTCTGTGGTATGTTTGGTGACGAGAACGACACGGGCAAAGGAGGTCGGACGGAATGAGCAAGACCGGTTTGAACGGCAGTCTGCAGGTGAAGAACGGCAAGCTCTACGCCGTGATCGGATACAACGACGTGGTCACGCACAAGCGGAAGATGAAATGGATCAGTCTCGGGCTGGACGAAAACGAAAAGAAAAGCGTGGTGAACCGCGCTCTGCGGGACGCCATCTCGGATTTCGAAGACGAGTACGAGAAGATGCTGAGCGGACTGCGTTCCCCGGAGGACTATCCGTTCCTCACGTTCCTGACGGAGTGGCTGGAGACGGTCAAGATCAAGAAGGTGCAGGAATCTACGATCAACGGATACAGACAGATGGTCAAAGGAAAGATCACGCGGTACTTCGGAGACCAGCTCACCCTCGGAGACATCACGCCGCGTCTGGTGATGCGGTTTTATGACAGCATGAGGAAGGAGGGACTCAGCGAAAGGTCGATCCTGCACTATCACAACTTCCTGCACGGTATGTTCGGATACGCGGTGCGGCAGGAGATCTTCACCGGGAATCTGATGGACCGGGTAGAACGCCCCGAACCGAAAAGGTTCGTCGGCAAGTTCTACAGCGAAGCGGAGGTGCGCGCGCTCCTCGCCGCGGCGAAGGACGACATCCTCTACATCCCGATCGTCCTCGCGGCGTACTACGGCGTGCGCAGAAGCGAAGCGCTGGGGGTGTCCTGGTCAAACATCGATTTCGAAAACAAGCTGATTTACATCCGGCAGAAGGTCATCACGGTGCGGCGCGGCAGTCAGAACGTCACGGTCATCAGCGACGAGATGAAAAACGAATCGTCAAGACGCACCCTGCCGCTGATCCCCGAAGTCGAAAACATCCTGCTGGAGCACAGGCGCAGGCAGGAAGAGTACCGGGAGATGTTCGGAAAGGATTACAGTCAGGAGTCCCTCGACATGGTCTGCGTCGATCCCCTCGGAAATCTCATCACGCCGTATCAGGTGACGGAGCACTTCCCGCACGTACTGAAGCAGAACGGAATGCGGCCGATCCGGTACCATGACCTGCGGCATACCTGCGCGAGCCTGCTTCTGAACAAGGACGTGAATATGAAGATTATCCAGATGTGGTTAGGTCACAGCAGTTTCAAAACGACGAGCGACACGTACAGCCACCTCGAGGCGAGTGCGAAGGAACGCGCCGGAGAGGTACTCTCGAGTATCCTCGGGGTGGATCAGGATCGTGAAAGCGAGGACGAGTAAACTCATGAAGAAAAACGACGAAGTCCTGTCTCTCGAGCAGATGAGAATTCTTCTGCATATCTCAAAACGCAAGGCGGCGTGGATGCTGCAGAATCAGGTCATCCCCTGCATCGTCAACGAGCAGCTGACCACGCACAAGTACATGGTTCGCCGGGAAGACGTGGAGGCGTTTCTGCGTCTCCCCGCGGCGGAACAGAGGGCGCGGATCCCGGTCGGGGAGTTCAACGCCGGAGGCGCGTACCGGTTTGCGCATCCAGAACTGCATCTCAAGTTGACGGAACCGGATCGCACAGCGTTCGTCCGTTACCTCGAGGATTTTTATGCATCCTATCCCAATGCGCTGACTCCGTACGACGTCCGCGAGATGACGGGGTACTGCAGAACGACGGTCAACAACTGGATCGCTTTCGGATATGTAACCTCTGCCCAGCTGATCGACGGTCCGCGGATTCCGAAGCAGTCGCTGATTCAGTTCCTTGCCAGCGACCGCGCGTTCGATATCCGGATCAAGTCGGAGATACACATCGAACTCCTTCATATATGGGAAAAGGATATGAATCCCTGAGCGTGCGGTACGCAGCTCAGAAAATGTTTTCCTCCCTGCCGTGCGCATAGAAGATCCTCTTCGGGCGGCGCGCCATGACGGTCTCCCAATCTCTTTGCAGCGGCAGGTTCCGGTCGTACCCTGCGAGAACCGCCCGGCGTTCGAGGTCGCCGACAAAACAGTCTCCGCTGTCAAGCAGGAGGGACACGCTGTCCCGGCTGTGACTCGGTGTGGAGACGATCTCTCCGTCGATCCCCATGCCGCGGAAAAAGGCTCTGCTGTCCGAACAGGAAAGAACGGTCGCCTCGCTTTCCCGGATCGGTCGCCAGTTCAGTTTCGGCTCCCGCGCAAAGATACGGTCGGAGTCGTGGACGGCGTCCGTCTGCGTGTCTGTGAGAAGAAGACGCACACCCTGATCCGTCAGATCCGGGATCAGTCCGATGTGGTCGGGGTGATAGTGCGTAGCAAGGACGAAGGCGATGTCCTTCACCTGTACGCCCTTTGCCTTGATCGCCTTGTAGAAAGCGTTCAGCTCTCCTACATACCCGGTGTCGAGCAGGAGAAACCCGTCTCGGCTTTGGATCAGGAAGGTGTTTGTGTTTCCGTAATGCAGTTCAATCATGATACAATCCGCTAAAAATGTGATTTCATGGAAAAGGCACCTCAAACCGAGATGCCTTTTCTTTTTCCCGCAGGGTGTGGGATTCGAACCCACGTGACTTGACGTCAAACGGTTTTCAAGACCGCCTCGTTATGACCGCTTCGATAACCCTGCGTATTTGTGGGGGATGATGCCTGTTTCGGGAAAACGTTAGAAAAACCGTTAGAAAGCCTGCATACTGCCGATTCGAACCCGTCGTTTTCTCGCTTTTCCGCCGTTTTTCTCGCTTTTTCGGGGGATTCTGCGGACCGAGGTGCGTTTGAGCCACAAGTTTTCAAGACCGCCTCGTTATGACCGCTTCGATAACCCTGCGCGCATGTGCTATTATACTCCATCCGTGCGTGAATGTCAAGCCTTTGCGCCAAAATCGCCGGGGAAGGGCATGCGGAAGGGTTTGCGCGGAAGGAAAAGGGAAAGGACACGCGGGGAACGGTGCGGAGCGGGAAAAGGCGGGAGCAGCGATAGGCACGGAACGGATGCCGCAGCGCTTCGGGGCGAAACGCGGGACGCATTTTACAAAATCGCCTTGAACGGCGGTCCGGGACATGGTATAATAACAAAAATCACGGGGGAAGGAGGACGCGCGGATGGAGAAACGGGAAAAACGCACCGTCGGCATTCTCGCGCATGTGGACGCGGGGAAGACCACCCTTGCCGAAGCGATGCTCTGCGCTGCCGGGAAAATCAAAAAGCCCGGGCGCGTGGACTGGCGGAATACCTATCTCGACACGCACGAGCTCGAGCGGGAGCGGGGCATCACCATCTTCTCGAAGCAGGCGATCTTCGAGACGGGCGGCGTCCGCTTCACCCTGCTCGACACGCCCGGTCACGTCGATTTCTCCGCCGAGGCAGAGCGGGTCCTGCGCGTGCTCGACGCGGCGATCCTCGTGCTCAGCTATCCCGCTGGCGTGCAGGCGCATACGGAAACGCTCTGGCACCTGCTCGAGCGTTATCATGTACCCGTGTTTCTGTTCGTCACCAAGACGGACCTGCCGGGCTTGGGAAGGGACGCCGCGCTCGCCGACATCGCCGCGCATCTCTCCCCCGCCGCCGTGGATTTCGGGGACGGGGCGCGGGATGAGAAAATCGCCCTCTGCGACGAGGACGCGCTGGAATCCTATATGGGGACCGGGGAGATCGGGGATGAGGACATCCTCTGGCTCGTGCGTGAAAGAAAACTCTTTCCCGTGCTCTTCGGGAGCGGACTGCGCATGGAGGGGATCGGGGAGTTGCTCGATCTTTTGTGCCGCTTCACCCCAGCGCCCGTGCTGAACGAGGAATTCGGCGCGCGGGTCTACAAGATCATGCACGACTCCTCGGGCGCGCGGCTCACCTGCCTGCGCGTCACGGGGGGAGAGCTGTCGAACCGGCAGAGCGTCCGCCTTACGCTGCCGGACGGGGAGGAGATCGAGGAAAAGATCACGGGCATCCGGTTTTATTCCGGCGCGAAATACGAGACGGCCGAGAAGGCGGAGGCGGGGGATGTCTGCGCCGTGACGGGTCTTTCCGCAACGAAGAGCGGGCAGGGCCTCGGCTTTGAGGCGGCGTCCCCGTCCCCCCTGCTCGAGGCGGTGCTCAATTACCGGCTCGTTCTGCCCAAAAGCGCCGATCCGCGGCTCCTCTTGCCGAAGCTGCGCGAGCTCGAAGAGGAGGAGCCCCTTCTCCACCTCGTGTGGAACGAGCGGTACGGGGAGATCCACGCGCAGATCATGGGCGAAGTGCAGACCGAGGTTTTGACGCGGCTCATCACGGAGCGGTTCGGGGTGGACGCGTCGTTCGAGGACGGGCGCATCCTGTACCGCGAAACGATCACCGAAGCCGTGGAGGGCGTGGGCCATTTCGAGCCGCTCAGGCATTACGCGGAGACGCATCTTCTGCTCGAGCCCCTGCCCGAGGGGACGGGGCTCATCTTCGATTCCAGTTGCCCGGAGCATGTGCTCGAAAAGAACTGGCAGAGACTGATCCTCACCCATCTCGAGGAAAAGCAGCATCTCGGGGTGCTGACGGGCAGCCCGATCACGGATATGAAGATCACCCTTGTGAGCGGGCGGGCGCACCTCAAGCACACCGTCGGAGGCGATTTCCGCGAGGCGACCTACCGCGCGGTGCGGCAGGGGCTGATGACGGCGGAGATGAAGCACGCCGCGATCCTGCTCGAGCCGATGTACGCTTTCCGGCTCGAGCTGCCCGGGGAATGCGTCGGGCGGGCGATCGCGGACATCCTCGCGCGCTCCGGGACCTTCACCGAGCACGAGGCGCAGCCGGGGATTTCCGTGCTGGAGGGCCGCGCGCCGGTTTCCACGGTCGGGGATTACGCCCGCGAAGTCGCCGCTTATACCCACGGCAAGGGACGCTTTTCCTGCCGTGTGGACGGATACGCGCCGTGCCATGACGCGGAAGCGGTGATCGCCTCGCTCGCCTACGATCCGGAAGCGGACGTGGAGAACACGCCCCATTCCGTTTTCTGCTCCCACGGGGCGGGCGTCGTCGTTCCGTGGGACGCGGTGCCGGACTACATGCACCTCGAAGGGCTCGGACTGGACAAAAAGGACGGGGACGGGAAGGACCGGGGCGAGAACGCCGGGCAGGTCATTCACCGGAACCTCTCTATCGACGAGAAGGAGCTTGAGGCGATCATGGAACGGGAATTCGGTCCCATCCGCCGCCGGGTGTACGGACCGCCGAAAAGGGAACAGCCCTTTGCTCCCGATGTGAGCGCGCCGAAATACAAAAAGTCCCTTTACATCGTCGACGGCTACAACGTCATTTTCGCGTGGGACGAGCTGAAAAAGGTCGCCGCGGTCGATCTCGCCACCGCGCGGCGCGACCTGTGTGACATCCTCGCGAATTACAGAGCGTTCAAAAAGCGGGACATCATCGTGGTGTTCGACGCGTACAACGTGAAGGGCTCGGAGGAGCGCAAGCTCGAGGTGAACGGACTGCGCGTCGTCTACACGAAGGAGGGCGAGCTCGCGGATACCTATATCGAGCGGCTGATCCACGAGATCGGCGCGGACTTCTCGGTGCGGGTGGTGACCTCGGACGGCCTGATCCAGCTGCAGGCGGTGCGCTCCGGGATCCTGCGCCTGTCCGCACGGGAGTTCCGCGAGGAGATCCTCGCCGTGGACGAAGAGATCGCGGCATATCTCAAAAAGCTGCGGGAAGAGAACCGATAAGTGCCCCGGGGACCCGGAACCTGCCGATCACCCGGTGACCCGGTGACCCGGTGAACCAGTTACCCGGTTACGCGGCTGCCCGATCACCCGCTTACCGCCGCGGCGCGGGAGACGCCGCTCCGCTTTCCATTCCGCGTTTCAAAAATCAAACAGGCTGACGAACCGTCAAACCTTGCGCCGCTTTGACCGTTTCGTCAGCCTGTTTTTTTAATATTCATCGCTGCTCCGCGGATCGGCGGGCGCAAAAAAACGTCCGGAGAGGGGGCCGAACCTCTGCGCGGAGTGCGGGAGGCGGTCGGATCGCCGGACGAGGACTACTGGATTTCGAGAAATTGACTTTCACCGAGCCGGATCGCATCGCCGAACTTGAGCTGGTACCAGTTGCCCGGAGGCAGCGGCTGTCCGTTCAGGTACGTATGATTCGCCGACCCGAGATCGCGCAGGTAGAGCTTTCCGTCGGGCGTCCCCTGCAGCTCGCAGTGATACCGGCTGATCTGCTTGTCCGGGATCGCGATGCTGTTGTCGCTCATGCGTCCGATCGTGAGACGCAGTCCGGGCCGGATCGGGCAGGCCTGCCCCGGGAAGGCGCCGCGCGTGCAGACGAGTCTGAACATTCTCGTCTGGGGACGTGTGATGTTTGCCCTGAAGATGTCTTCTCCCGGAAAGAGAGCAGCCGCGTAATCCCTGACGTTCTGCCAGCGGTCGGCGGGGTTCATCTGCACACCGCGGTAAATCGCGGCGGACACGTAGGGAGGGACGGCGGAATTCACTTCGTTCGGGGCTCTGAGGATCACCTGAGGGTTGATAAAGCGCTGGAAAGCCGGGGGCACCTTGACCCCGGTCAGGATGTAGTAAAGGACGACGCTGAGAGAGTAGATGTCGGTGTAGGTCATCTGCGGGACCAACTCTCCGCCGTTCATCAGCCCGCCCTGCGGGAGCTGTTCGGGCGCGGCGTACTGCTGGTGCATGATGTTGGTCGTCATTTCCTCCTGACTGACATAGCTTCGGATGGAACCGAAGTCGATCAGCTTCGCTCCGCCCGCGTTCATGACGAAAATATTATCCGGACTGATGTCGCGGTGGAGCATCCCCTTTTGATGGATGCAGTCGAGCGCGCGAAAGATCGGCTTGATGACGTCGCAGAGGCTCTGCCACGGGATGGGAGCGCCGCTGCGATCCGCCATAATGCGCTTGAGGTCCTTGCCGTCGAGCGCTTCCATGATATAGTAAAGCGTCCCGTTTGCGTGCAGGATTCCGTAGACGTCCGGAAACTCGGGATGATTGTTCAGATGCGCGAGCGTTTCCGCTTCGTTTCTGAAACGGAGTGCCATCACGCGGAAAAAGTCGTTCTGCCCTTCGCAGATCACGAGACTGTTGTCCGGCGTGCGCTCGGGCTGAGCCGCCGTTTTGGGGAAGAGCTCCTTGACGGCGACCTTTTTCCGGTTCCGCGTGTCGTAAGCAAAATACGTGATCCCGAATCCGCCGCTGCCGACGACTTTGCCGATGATGTACCGTTCCCTCAGTTCATAGCGCCAGGGGAGCGCGTGAGGCGGTCTGGTTTTGTCTTCGTCCGGATGACGGCACACAGGACAAACGCCGCCGGTCGCGACGCTTCCCTGCATACAGTGCAGACAGATCATGTTTCTTTCCTCGTGCCGATTTCAACGATAACAGCCGTGAAATTGTCCTGTTTGGGCAGGGCGCGTTCGACGATTTTCGCTTTGATGGCATCCGCCGCTGCCTGCGGGTCGGGGAATTCGTTCAGGATCGCGGCGAGCTCGTCCTCGGAGACGGTATTGTAGACGCCGTCCGACATGACGAGTAGCTTGTCGCCTGCGACGGCAGCCGCGGGTCTCATCGAACCGTCCAGATACTTGAGGGCGCCCATGCCGACAAAGCTGGTCAGCTTCACCTTCATCTTCTCGTCCGTGTTGAGAATGTCCTGGAACGAGATCCGGTTGTTGACCGCGTTGTGGAAGAGCTCCGATCTGTAATTGTGCTCACGGTTCAGCTGCAGCAGCGTGCCGCCGCGCCAGAGGTAGATCCGGCTGTCGCCGACGGAAATCCACTGCATGCGGTCGTACTCCGCGAGAACCGCGACGACGGTGGAACCGCTGCTGTAGGAATTGCCGCCGAACTTGCCCGGATCGCCGAGCAGGGTATTGACGCCGCTCAGGGCGTGGGCGAGCATGGGGTAAAGCTGCTGCGCGGAATTGGCGCCCGTCAGCTTTTCGGCGTCCCGGAGCATGGTCATCACGATCTGACGGCTGACCTTGTCGCCGTCCTTGAGACCGCCCATGCCGTCCGCCACGACCGCCAGAATGCCGCCCGGATACTCTTGAACGCCGCAGGAATCCTGCTGTTCGGAACGCGCGCCGGGATTCTGAATGACGCCGGTGCGGAAGCCGGTGAATTCCGACTTTGCGGCCTCTGCGGGTTTCTTTTTCTTCCTGCCGGACAGGCGGGAAATCAAAAGCGCGACCGCGGCGCCGATGAGAAGCGCTGCGAGTATGATGCCGCCGTATTTCAGGATCGGTTTCCAGACGGGTTCGTCCTCGGGGACCTCGGTGAGGGTCCTGAGGATCTCGTCGGTCTTCGGATCGATTTCTTCGCCCGCCGCGGCGGAACTGATTGTGACGTCAAATGGCATATCCGTTAAACTCTTGTTCTGTTCTTTGGTGTCAATTTCGAAAATGGGGGAGGTTTTCGCGTCGTTTGGATGATTCATTTGATCCTGTTAATCCGTTTGACGGTGCGGCGGAGAAATCCGTCGGTCCGTCGTTCAGAAGGAGCCCGCTTTTCATGCCGCGGGCTCCCTGTGCAGATCCTTCGGGAAGTGTTTCGGATTATTCGTCCCAGCTGAACTGTTCGCCGCAGAGAGGCACGAACATGAGCTTGGTCGTTCCGATGGTGAGGACGTCGTACGCGTTCAGTTTGACGGGCATCATGACCGGTTCCGGATTGTCGTTGACGCGGAGCATGCTGGCGCCGTTGTCGGGAGCGAAGTAGAAGAACCGTGAGCGGGGGTCGAATACGATTCTGCATTCGCGCTCTCTCGAAATCGTGTCGTCGCCGGTGATGACGATGTGGTTGGTGTTGGCTCTGCCGATCGTGTTCTGGCCGGGACGGATCACATAGTCCCTGCCGCGGGTCGGTCCGTCGATGCTGACGAGCCAACCGGCTACCGGACGGAAGTTCGAGGGGTCATTCGGATAAGACACGGGCAGCGTGGCGTCTGGATCGATGTTCTGGCCGAAGCCGGGAACGAAGCCGTTGCCGCCGTCGAAGTTCTGGTCGACAAAACCGCTCTGCAGGGGAGTCAGGGGCTCCGTTTTCGTGAGGTCGTTGAAGCCGTTCTGAATGAAGCCGCTGTCGGTGGGGGCGGTCTCGTCGCCGGTGAAGCCGAATTGCTGTCTCTGGTCCATTTTAGTTACCTCCAAATGGAATAAAATTATTAAGAACCGAAAAGTTGGAACGCCGGATCGCGCGCCGCCTTTCGGGCGGGCGCGGGGGAATGCCGGGGATATATGCGAGTTGCCTCCGCGCTGCCGGGCAATGCCGGAGAGCGGCGGCAAAACTGCCCGTTATTTTGCCTCGATCAGGAAGCTGTTGATCGTGTCTCCGAAACAGACGACGTCGCCGGGGGAGAGGGTAACCGCCGTATTGGCGGGGAGCTTGTGCGGCGACAGGGTGCTGCCCGCCGCAAGAAGGAAAGTTCCCTTGGCCGAGCCCATGTCGCACAGAGTGAGCTGTCCGTTCTGGAATCTGAACTCCGCGTGATAACGGCTGATTTCGGCGGAGGACTCCGGATAGCAAATCGTGGACAGCTTCGCCTGACCGACCGTGACGATCTCCTCCGGTCTGATCTGATAGGTGCGTCCGGTCATGATGCCGCTCGTCGCCTTCAGCGCGAAACACATGGGCGGGAAAATCGGGCCGGCGGACAGGACGGTGGGCGGGAAACCGGGATCCGGCGGGAAGCCCGGGCCGCTCATCGGTTTCGCTTCATCGGCACCCTCGCGGTCCTCTTTGTTTTTGCGGCGGGAGCGCAGGATGAGGAAGCAGATAAGACCCGCGGCGATCAGAACGCCGAGCGCGATCAGCCCGATGAGGAGCCAGTTGACCGAACTGAAGTTCTCGTAGTGGAACGCGAACGCGACGAGGGCTTCTTCCCGGATTCCCGTGATCAGACCGACGCATTTGTCGTCCTTGTCGATCAGGGCCGCGGGGAATCGCGTGATCTGTTCCACGTCTCCCGTGAGCGTGAGGAATCCGTTCTCGTCGACGGCCTTCAGCGTGACGTCGGTCTGACGGACCGATTCCGCGTCGTCGTAGAAGACGGCCGTCACCTTTTGATTCTTTTTGGCCTGGCCGACCGGAAGGAGGAACGATTTTTCGTTCAGGATCCGGACGCCGTCCGCCTGAAGGGTCCACAGGCTGCATTTTTTCTGCGGGTAGCTTACCTCGAGCCGGCAGTGCGCGTAGTCCTGATCGGTCATGGAGACCCGCGCCGTGTAGGTGCTGTTTGTGAGATCGCCGAACTCCCCGGCGTAGACAGTGACCGAGCCGTCCTCTTCTTCGATCAGAAAGGCGGGGGTGCCGGGGTTGTCTTCGTTGTCTTCGTTGTCTTCGTGGTCGTTCCCGTACGGGTACAGTTTCAGCCAGCCGGCGGAGACGGTCGTGACCGCGGCGGCGCTGACGGAGAGGCTGAGAACGGCAAGCAGCGCGAGCGCGGATATGAGCAGTTTCTTCATAAAGCTGTTTCTCCTCGTCCTGTGTATGTTATCCGTTCACACGGAAGAAGAAGCTCTGTCCCTCGTCGGCGAGAGAGATGACGTCCCCGTCCTTGAGAGAGACGGGCTGGCCGGAAGTCAGTTTCGAGCCGTTTAAGAAGGTGCCGTAGGAGGAACCGGAATCGGTCAGCGTGAAGCCCGCGTCCGTACGGGCGATCCGGCAGTGGCTGCGGCTCACGCCCTTGGTCTCACGCGAGAACATCAGCGCGCTGCCTTCGCCGCGTCCGATCGGGAAATCGTCGCCCACGATGATTTCCTGATCCTTGAATTCTCCGGTTCTTCCGACGAGCCGGGCTGAAGGAGCGGCGGGGAGGGGTTCGGTGCCTGTCTTTTTCCTGTTCTTATTCTTCAGGGCTTTTACGATCGCGAAGACGGCTGCGGCGAGGGTGATAGCGGCGCCTCCGCCGATAGAGACGGGCAGGACCCATCCGGGTGTCGACGTCTTGTCGGACGTGTAGGAGATCCCGAGCTCGTCCAGCTTTTTCGCGACGTGATCGATCGCGACCGCGTATCTTGTGTCGGGCGCTCCTTCACCGGTGTCGTCGGCGCCGAACGTGTTGATCCCGATGACCGCGCCCTTGCCGTCGACGATCGGACCGCCGGAGCAGCCGGCGTAGATGGGCGCGTCGTGCTTGATGAAATTCGTGCTGCTTCTGGTCCTCAGACAGCCGGTTTCCAGAACCGTGCCTTCCTCGGCAATCAGAAAGCCCTCGTCCGCGTGAACGGTGCGGCCGTCGGTGCCGTCGGAAAATCCGAAGGAGCGGACGGTGCTCATGGACTCTGCGTCTTCGATGCTCCCGAGCTGCGCGGCGACCTTATCCGGGACCTTGATCTCCGTTTCCAGAATGGCGTAGTCCGGGTCGCCCGACGTGATGTCGCGGATCTTGCAGCGGATCATTTCGTCGGTATTCACGCTCAGCTCTCCGGTGACCGGATTGCCGTACGCCTCAAAGTCATGCGTCGCGACGTAGATTTCGACCTTCTTCTGGTCGGAGAGTCCGTCGTGGGTAACTACGCGCCAGTTGGTCACGACGATGTTGCTCGGCTTGCCGGCGGTTCCCGCGAGGAAACCGAGCCCGGTCTCAACACGTCCCGCCTTCCGGTCGATCGAAAGGACGCGGACGACGCTGTTTTTCGCAGCCTCGGCCGCTTCCTCCGGGCTGGGCCCGCAGGAGGACAGGGAGACGCTTGTGAGAAGGATGAGCAGCGAAAGAAGAAGGGTCAGCAGTCTGCGTTTATTCATGGTTGCCTCTTTCCCGTCCGCGGCGTTTGTGCGGACATTTGTGGTACGGGCATCGGAAAAACGAGGGGCGGTTCCTCCCGGGGCGGACCGTTTCGGATCCGGTTTGGAGGGTCCGGACAGGGACTGCGGGAGCTGCGGTCCCGCCGTATATTCCGACAACGGGCGCGCGGCTCCGAAAGAGTCTGAAAATTCATGGTTATTATAACACTTTACACGAACCGTGTCAAGACAAAAGACGGATTTTTGCGCATAAGGTTGCATATTCAGGGGATTTTTCACACAAAGAGCGGGACTCCCGGCGCTGCCCGGGGGAATCGGTGCGCCGTGACCGCTCGCCGCGGCGGAAAACGGGGTTCTTCGGGTCGTGCTCTCTTCGAGCCCGGGTCCCGCGCCCGGAGCCGGTCCGCGGGGGGCGGGGAGAAGAGCCGCGGCAAATCCACCTTATTATGCGGGGAACGCGGCGGTGGGAGAAGACCGGGCGGCAGGCGGACGGCGCTTTCCCGCACCTTCGGCGCCGTGATGCGCGCTCTGACCGAGAGATTTGGGAACTGAAAAGATTTTCTGAAAATTAACTTAACTATTGACAAACCGGAGTTCGTGTGATATGATGAAGCCGCTCGGGGCTTTGAACAGCCCGACGGTCCGGTGGGCGTGAGCGTGTCTCCGGAGTCGGAAAACGCGGAAATCCGGCTCTTGCGGGCTATCCCGCGGCCGGTCCGGGTTTCCGCCGCCGCACAGGTGGGATCCGGAAGACGGGATCATGAGTGCGTCGGACACACCCGGCGGACGAAAGAATAAATGAACGCGCGGAAGCGCCCGTATTTCGGTCCTCGGGATCGGAAACGGGTGTTCAAACCGTCGGCGGCCGATCGGCGACTGATCGGCGACTGATCGGCGACTGATCGGCGACTGATCGGCGTCTGATCGGCGGTTCGGCGCGGCGGATGAGGGAAAGGAGGGGACGAAATGAAGCAGGGAAGCAAAAAAGACCGGGACATGGCCACACAAGCGTTCCGGGAGTGGGGGCTTGCGGGCTGCCCGGATCGGAAAACGGTCCGGGAACGCGGGCTCGGAGAAGATATGGATGCCTGTGCGGCGGTGTTCGAGCTGCTTGCGGAACAGGCGTTTCTCACGGAGCGCGGAGTTGGGCGGAGGAATTCAAACGCCGCGGAAATCATGGGAGCCGTGCGCTTTGTGTGCATGCGCGAGCGGGGTGCCGGAAAGGACGAGGCGACCATGCTCGTGCGGCGGCTGGCGTTCGAGCGCTTTGTGTCGGAGCGGACGGTGTACGGCTGGCTGGCGTCGGCGCGCCGTCTTTGGCTCGCGATGCGGAGCGGAAAAAATTATGAGTGAACAAATGTTTGCAGTAATAGCGGACAAACTTGTGGTATCATATCGGCAGAAGCACGGAAGTGCGGTGTGCAGGACGAAAACAGCCTGCGGGGTAAGGGCGGGTAAATGAGGAGCGTGACCGGGCGCCCCCGGGAAACCGGAGCGGCGGTCCCGGAGCGGGAATACAGCAGAAGATATCAGAAAGGAGACGACCATGCAGAAGAAAAGAGGAAGACCGAGGAAATACACGGCGCGGGATTTCGGCGAGGATACGGAAAAGTACTTCCGCTCGATCTCGTACCGGACCGAGGATGAGGACGTGCTCAACCTTGACGGGAAACCCGTCGTGCGGCTGTTGTACGCGGAGCCGCCGACGATCTCGGGGCTGTGCGCGGCGCTCGGGATCGACCGGCAGACGTGGAGGAACTATGAGGATGAAGAGAAAAATCCTGAGTTCGCAGAGGTATGCCGGGGCGTGCGGATGCGGATCGAGGCGTATCTCGAACGGGAGCTTCTGACGCGGGAAAAGAGCGTGCAGGGGATCATCTTCAATCTCTCGAACAATTACGGATGGACCGAAAAGCGTGAGACGGCGAACCGGGTCGAGGTCGGGCTGGAGGATGAAACGCGCCGCGCGATGCAGGCGATGACCATCGGGGAGAAGTTCGCCGCGATCCGGAGGGCGGCCGCGGATCTGGACCGGATCGATGAGAGACGCGCGAAAGAACGATGAGGGGGTACGCGGAAAGCGACGAACTCCGGGACGCGGCAGAGCTTGCCGTCTGGTACCGGACGCTCCGGGATCGGACCAATTCCGCGTTCTTCCCGCTCTACGCGGACGAGCACCGCTACCTCATCCTGATGGGGGGCGGCGGCTCGGGCAAGTCGATCTTCGCCGGACAGAAGATCCTCGAGCGGGTGACGGGCGAGCCGGGGCATCGGTGGCTCGTCTGCCGCAAGGTAGGCCGCACGCTGAGGCAGTCGTGCTGGAAGCAGCTGATCGGGCAGATTTCGGCGTATTATCCCGAGATCGGGAAGAAGGTCAATCTGACCGACATGGTGATCTCGTTTGACAACGGGTCGGAGATTTTGTTCTCCGGGCTGGACGACGCGGACAAGCTGAAATCGATCTACAACATCACGGGCATCTGGATCGAAGAGGCGTCGGAGCTGCTCGAGAGCGACTTCAACCAGCTCGACATCCGTCTGCGCGGCGAGACGGCGTATTACAAGCAGATCATCGTGACCTTCAATCCGGTCTCGGTGACCCACTGGCTCAAGGCGCGGTTCTTCGATCATGAGAACCCGCGGGCGCGGGTGCACCGCTCGACCTACAAGGACAACCGTTTTCTCGACGCGGAGAACATCCGGGTGCTCGAGTCGTTCAAGGAGATCGACGAGTACTATTATCAGGTCTACTGCCTCGGGATGTGGGGCGTGACCGGGAAGACGGTCTTTGACGGGCGCGCGGTGACGAAGCGGCTGCTTGAGAAGATCGAGCCCGAGAGGAGGGGGCGTTTCGTCTACGAGGACGACGGGCTGCGGCTCACGGCGATCCGCTTCGAGGACGATCCGCAGGGCTGTGTGAAGGTTTATCAGCCGCCCCAGCCGGGGGTCCCCTATGTGATCGGCGGGGATACGGCTGGGGACGGTTCGGACTGCTTCGTCGCGCAGGTGCTCGACAACCGGACGGGCGAGCAGGTATGCGTGCTCCGGATGCGGACGGACGAAGATCTTTTCGCGAAGCAGGTGTACGCGCTCGGGACGTGGTACAACTCGGCGCTCGTCGCGATCGAGACGAATCTTTCGACCTATCCCGTGATGGAGCTCGAGCGGCTTTCGTATCCGAATCAGTACGTGCGCGAGACGATGGACGACTACACGCACCAGCTGAGACGGGCCTTCGGCTTCCGGACGGATTTGAAGACGAGGCCCGTCATCATTGCCGAGCTGATCCGCGCGGTTCGGGAGGACATCGGGATCGTGTGCGATTCCGACACGCTCTCCGAAATGCTGACCTTCGTGAGGAATGAAAACTACCGCCCGGAGGCGGAGTCCGGCGCGCACGACGACTGCGTGATGGCGCTGTCGATCGCGCACCATGTGAGACCGTTCCAAAGCGTGCTCGCGGCGGCGGAGCCGGGCGCGGTGACCGGATGGAGCGAGAGCATGCGGGAGGACTATAGGAGAGCGTCGGCGGCGGAACGGGAGTATATGCTCCGGAAATGGGGCAAGCCGAAATGAGTAAGAGGGGGACGACTCCCTCAGTCAGCTTTGCTGACAGCTCCCTCAAGGAGGGAGCCTATCAGCCTCCCTCACCGAGGGAGGGGGACCGCGAAGCGGTGGAAGGAGTGCGAAATGAATAAAGAGAAGCTGGAACTTTGGCAGGGGCGGCTCGGGCGGGCGGAGACGGCGTATGCCGATGAGGCGGCGCGGTTCGACGTGCGCGAGTCGATTTACCGGGGAAGGCGTGAGACCAGCGGCCTCACGCGGGACGACCGGGACAAAAACGCCGTTCACGTGCGCAACATCGCGATGGAGCTGATCGAGGCGCAGGCGGACACGTCCGTTCCGCAGCCCAAGGTCACGGCGCGGCGGGAGGCGGATCAGCCCCTCGCGAAAATCATTGAAGACATGCTCCGCTGCGAGCTCGACCGGATCCCCATGGAGGAGGTGAGCGACATGCTCGCCCGGACGGTGCCGATCCAGGGCGGGGCGGCAATGCTCGTGGAATGGGACAACACGCAGCGGACGCACGAATCGGTCGGGGAGCTGTGGGTCTCGGCGATCCACCCGAAACAGCTCGTTCCGCAGCCGGGCGTCTATTCCTCGATCGGGGATATGGACTGGGTGATCCTGAAGCTGCCCGAAACGAAGGAATTCGTCCGGCGCAGATACGGGATCGACGTCGACGGCGAAAGCGAAAGCGAGCCCGGCATCCGCGGCGCGGACGTCGGAGAAGGCGGAGAAGAAGATCTCGTGACGGTGTACTGCGCGTACTATCGTAACGCCTCCGGCGGGATCGGGAAATACGTCTGGGTGAACGGCACGGAGCTCGAAGACCTTGAGGATTATCAAGCGCGCCGTCTCAACCGGTGCGGAAAATGCGGCTCGACGGACGTCTTTGTGAACGCTGACGGGAAAAAGGAATGCCGCGTGTGCGGTTCACGCCGGATCGTATCCGAGACGCTCGAATACGAAGAGATCCGGGAAGAGATCCCCGGCGTTTCGGCTGCGCCGAATGCCACAGCTCAGCCTTCGGCGATCTCTGACGGAGATTCGGCTGCGCCGAACTCCAAGAGCTCGCTTTCAGCGATCTCTGACGGAGATTCGGCTGCGCCGAACTCCAAGAGCTCGCTTTCAGCGATCTCTGACGGCGGGATGGTTCCGTCCGGGGACGGGGAGGCGCGTCCCGTGCGGGTTCCGTATTACAAGCCCGACATCTTTCCGGTGATTTTGCAGAAAAATGTTTCCGTCTACGGGCAGCTGCTCGGAGCTTCCGATCTGGACGCGATCGAGGATCAGCAGAACACCACGAACCGGATCGAGGGCGTGATCATCGACAAGCTCGTGCAGTCCGGCTCGTATATGACGATCCCGGACAAGGTCGGCATCCGGGTGGATACCGAGCACGGAAAGGTGATCCGGTTCTCGAACGCCGCGGACGTGCAGGGAATGAACGTCTATGACATGGAGGGCAGGATCAGCCAGGATATGGCGTACCTCGCGCAGGTGTACGAGGAGGCGCGGCAGATCATCGGGATCACGGACTCGTTTCAGGGGCGGCGGGACACGACGGCGACCTCCGGAAGAGCGAAGGAATTCGCGGCGGCGCAGACGGCGGGGCGGCTGGAATCGAAGCGCGCCATGAAAAACGCGGCGTACGCGGCGCTGTTCGAAGCGATGTTCAAGTTCCGGCTCGCCTATACGGACGAGCCCATTCCGATCCGGACGGAAGGAGCGGACGGCAGCGTCGTGTATGAGGAATTCAACCGCTGGGACTTTCTCGAGCGGGACGCCGACGGGGAGTGGTACTGGAACGACGCCTTTCTTTTCTCGGCGGATTCCTCGACGCCGCTCGCGCAGAACCGGGAGGCGATGTGGCAGGAGACGAGGCTGAATTTCTCGTCGGGGACCTTCGGCGACCCGAAGGATATCCGCACGCTGATCCTCTTCTGGCAAAAAATGGAAGCCCTGCACTATCCCGACGCCGGTCAGACGAGGATGTACCTCGAGAGGCAGCTCGCCGGGCAGCGGGAACGGGAAGAGCGGGAACAAGAACTGCGGCAGCGCGAGCGGCAGCAGCGGGAAGCGCAGGAACGCGAACAGCGGGAGCGGATCGGAGCGGAAGGGCTTCGCGCACAGCCGCCGCAGACCCGGAGCGGAGGACGGGCCGGGTCGGGCGGGCTGACGGGACGGGCTGCGGCGGACGGACTTCGGGCGCGGCTCGGAGAGATCGACGCGGCGGCGCGGCGGGACGCGGAGAGGACGGTCCTTGCGGAGATCGACCGGCTTGCCGGAAGGCGTGCGGCGGAGGATGCCCTCAAAGCGCGGGCGGCACAGGATCGGACGGGCAGAAATGACCGTTGATCATATCATCCGATGTGGAAGGGAGGTGAGGAGAATGGCGGAAAAGACATATGCCGGGAAGATCAAGAATTCCGGCGCGCAGATCGTGAAGGGACCCTTCGCGGGCGGCGCGAAGAAGGGCAAGTCGACCGTGAAGCGCGGCGACGATCTGAGAACCGGCAAGGGCGGCAAGTGAGGAGTTCGGCGCAGTCGAATCTCCGCTCCCCGGGCGGGGGGAGCTTCGCGTGGAATCGCGCAAAAAGCCAAAAGTTTAGGGTCACGTCACGAGGTTCGAAGCTGGCGGAATAATCGTATAAACGGGAACGAGGAGGACACAGAGGCGGGACTGACAATACGTCCCGGAACCTCGGGGGTCCGCCCGGTACGGTTATAAACAGCGGAACATGACGGCGGACCCTGTCGCAGGAACAGCGTAAAAATCCGAAGGACAGAGAAGGAGAGGTCCGCGGCAGGGACGGGGATCCCGGGACTTGCGGACCTCGCGCAGGAAAAGCGGAAAAATCCGGGAGGATAGAATTATGGAAGATAAAACGGATTACAACGCCTTGTTCGGAACGGGCAAACCGGAGGCCGAAGAGGGCGTGAAAGAAGAAGAGCGGACGGACAGTGACCGTGCGGCGGAATCCGTCGAATCCGCCGCCCATGGCGGAGCGGGGAGGGCACACGAGGAACGCACCCCCGAAACCATCGAAGCAGCGGCCGACGGCGGGGAGAAAAAAACGGTTGCCTCCGAGCGGAAGGAGCCGGAGGCGGCACAGCGGACACCGCGCCAGTCGGCGGAGGAAAACGCCCGGTACGCGGCGGCAAGAAGAAAGGCCGAGGCGGAGCGCGATCTCGCCGTGCGGAAGGCGCGGGAAGACGCGATGGCGGAGATCCGGGCCGAGCTTTCGGAGCTGCTCGGAAAGCTCGGCTCGCCCGGCGGCGTTCATCCGGAGACCGTTCGTCCGGAGACCTCGGAAGGAGATAAGCCCGCGGCGCGCGGGGAGGCTTTCGCGGAGGAATCGCGCACAGGCGCGTCCGCCGCGGCAAGTGTGCCGCCTGCGGCGGAACAGCCCCGGTCCGGCGGCGCGGCGGGAAGCGGGGACCCTGCCCGGGTACTTCGGGAACTCGACCGTCAGATGGCGGAGATCGCCGCGATCGATCCCACGGTGCGGACCCTTGACGATCTCAGGAGGATGGAGAATTATCCGAGATTCCGCGAGCTTGTGAGACGCGGGAACACCCTTGCGGACGCGTTCCGGCTGGCATCGCTCGACCGGCGGGATCGGGCAGCCGGTTCGGCGTTCAGCCCGCGCATCAACGCCTCGGGCGCGGCAATGGCTGCGCAGGCAAAGCAGGCGGCGCTGAATCAAATCAATTCGAAAGCCCACCTTGACCGGACGACGACGCGGGGCGCGGGCGCCGCGGTCGTTCCCGCCGACGTAGCCGCGCAGTACCGGGCGATCAACCCGGAGGCGACGGAGGCGGAGATACGGGCGCATTGGGCGAAGTATAAAAAATAAGTAGTAAGAGTGAATAGCGGAGTTTGCCGCAGGCAAACTCCAGGAATTCCCGCGAAGCGGGAACTTCCGGTGAAGAGGTGTGGTACAAATCCGCTGGCGCGGATTTGGATTTACGGCGAGTCGGGCGGAGCCCGATCTCGGGGGACCGGGAAGCTGCCAAGAAAAAGAAACAGCGGTCAGACCGGACCCCGGCACAGCGAAATGCACCGACACGCTTCACTCAGTGAAGACGAGTGAAGAGGTAAGAGTGAATAGCGGAGTTTGCCGCAGGCAAACTCCAGGAATTCCCGCGAAGCGAGAACTTCCGGTGAATAAGAGAGGTACAAATCCGCTGCGCGGATTTGGATTTACGGCGAGTCGGGCGGAGCCCGATCTCGGGGGTCCGGGAAGCTGACGAAAAAGGGAAACTGCGGTCAGACCGGACCCGGGCCGAGCGAGCATACATGCTCGAGAAGTGGGGAAGGCCAAAA
>JAFYBN010000019.1 GCA_017540175.1 Clostridia bacterium
AACTGACGCCTCCTCGAATAAAACTTCTCAAAAAAAGTTGCGCATTCTCTTTTCGGTCCGTGTATAATAGCGGTGACGGGAGGTGAAGACATGGAACTGATTACCGAAAGACTGAACGCGGTCGTGGACGCCCTTGAACAGAGCCTGACGGACAAGCCCGACAAGGGGGAATTGAGTCGGATAGCCCGCTGTTCCTATTCCGACTTGAACAGCCTTTTCCTTCAACTTACCGGGGTGACCGTCGCGGAATATGCGCGCAAGCGGCGTCTGACTCTCGCGGGCATTGAGCTGAAATACCATGACGCAAAGGTGCTCGACACCGCGCTGAAATACGGGTACGATTCGCCCGTTTCCTTCGCGCGCGCGTTCCAGAGCTTTCACGGGTTTAACCCGAACGCCGCGCGGCGGGAAGACTGCATTCTCCGGAATTATCCGCGTCTTCACTTCTCGATCTCAGTAAAAGGAGTGATGAAAATGATCCGCACGGACAAAATCACCATCGACGGCAAGGAATACGAGGCAAGTTATTTCGGCGAAGCGGACATGTCCTCGTGGTCGGACATCTATCAGAAACGCGCCTTCTGGCGGCTGGAAAACGCCTATGACGATTTCAAGGACCGCACGAAAACGAGAATGGTCCTGCCTTACAATAATTTCCCCGCGATGGACATTCAGACCGGTCAGGTCTTTATGATCGACTACACGAAAAAAGACGGAACGGTCAAGAGGGAGTACTACATCTCCGACGGCACGGTGTGGAGGGACATGCCGTCCACCGCCGAGGTCCTGCTCCACCCCATGGAACCTCTCCGCATCGACCGGATCACGGTGCGCGGAAAGGAGTACGACGCGGCGTACTACGGCGAACAGGACATGACCGGCTGGACAGAGAACTTTCTGAAACGCGAATTCCGCAGGCTGCTCGACACGGGCGAAGATTTCGGCAGTGTCGAGTTGAAGGACGACGTCCTGCCGTACAACAACTATCCGCCCATCGGTTTCAAACTCGGCGACGTGTTTGAAATCACATATTTCAGGACGGATGGCAAAATCGAAAAGCGCTGCTACCTCGCGGACGGTACAACATGGGAAGGCCTGCCCTGCACACGGGAATTCAAAGTATAAGGATCGTCGTACAATATTGAGGCTGACCGCCGCTTCCTGAAAAACCGATATGCTTCCAATATTAAATCCCCGTACCGCAGCATGACCGTGTGCGGCACGGGGAGTCTTTTATCTGCCGATGAAGGGCATCGTTTCAGGCAAACTTGGCGGAAACAGGAAAGCGGTTTCCGTGGGTTTCCCCGCGAAGCCCTTTGATCCGCTTCATGCGTTCTCCGCCTTCATCGGCGGGTCGCATCGGTTGGTATGATACCAACGGGAGGCGCGGACGTTCGCGCAGGTCCACGCCGCCGAGAGCAGGAGGAGCATCGGACCCTTGCAATAGAATTCGGGCGCGAGATTGTCCGCGATGCGCCGCTCCACTCCGTTCACGGCGAAGGTCTCAACGGAGATGGCTCCGACGGTCTCGAGCTTTTGGACGATCTCGGAGGTCCGGGAAACGTCCGCGCCCGCCCGCTTCGGGATGAGGGAGGCTTCAATGCGCCCGCTCGGACGGCAGAGAAGCCAGAAGACGCATTTCAGCACGTCGGGATCGCCGATCGCCGAGAGGAATTCGCCGGTCTTCCCGTCCCGGCAGACGCTCTCCCAGCCGTCCTCCGGTCTCTCAGCGAGGCTGAGGAATCGGAAGGGTCCCTCGGCAAGCAGCACGCCCTCCGCGTCGTTCAGATCGATCATGTACGAAAGGCGGTCGTCCCCACCGAGCGAGAAGCCGGTCATATTCTTCCGCGAAACCCGGCTCTCAAACGCGTCGGCGCAGAGCTCAAACAGGACGCGGTCCTTTTCTTCGTGGGAGCGTGCGGCGGAGAGAAGCGCCGCGGCGTTTTTGGCCGCCCTTTCCCGCCCGGCGGTCTCCCGATCGAACAGCTCGTCGATGCTCACCTCCAGCGCGTCCGCCAGAGCAGGCAGGAGGGAGGGGTCCGGAAAGCTGTCCGCGACCTCCCATTTCGACACCGCCTGCCCGGACACGCCGATCCGCTGTCCGAGCGCCTCCTGCGTCAGACCGAGTCCGACGCGGGCTTTTT
The DNA here is from genome assembly GCA_017540175.1 of Clostridia bacterium. Classification (GTDB taxonomy): domain Bacteria; phylum Bacillota; class Clostridia; order Oscillospirales; family CAG-272; genus UMGS1696. The sequence goes on from JAFYBN010000019.1 coordinate 2,145, forward strand.
TCACGTTGTCCGCAAAGCTCATACTCTTTCCTCCTTTCGTGCTCCGTTCAGCCGGTAATCGCTGTTGAAGCAGCCTGTTCCGGTTTCGGTTTTGTTCACCAGCTCCAGCCAGAGGAGGGAGAGGGCGGCGAGCAGCCGGGGATTGCCGGAGTGACAGCGAACGATCCGCACGCTTCCCTCCTCCAGTTCCACCGCCTCCGGTTCGTAGACGAGAACCAGGCAGAGCGCCTTAAGCGCCTCGTCCTCCGTCATGCCGACGCGCTCCGCCGCCCAGCCGACGGTGAAGTCGGAGGGGCACTCGGGTTCGTTGAGCAGCCGCACCAGCCTCAAGGCGCGCGGATCGGCAAGAAGCTTTAAGGCGGCGGCGATCTTCTCCGCGTCCCGCTCCAGCCACTCTCCCCCGTTCTCGCTTTGGAAGAGGGAGACGGCAAGGTTGACGTCCGTCCCCGCCGTGAAGGCCGTGTAGACGGGCGCGGTGCA
>JAFYBN010000020.1 GCA_017540175.1 Clostridia bacterium
CAACTTCAGGAAATCAGGCCGCGATGAACTCGCTTGATTCTTAAGCTGACGCCGTGCGCTTCGCAATCGGAGCCGCTGAAGAGGATCAAGAACAACAGATTGGATGGCCAAGGGGACCCGCACAGAGGGGCTGCGGCCTGAGCTGCCCCTCCGTGCCGCCGTCCGCGTAGGACAATACAAGTCCGTAATTCTCAAACGCGAAGCGTTTGTTTCCCAAAAGAACAGGCGGTTTCAGCAGACTTCCCCGTGCCGCCGCCCGCGCAGGGCAATATCTCGTCCCACAAACACGGAAGTTCGCCGCGCCGAGTGCGACAGCGTCGGCACGGCAGTCGCGCTGCGCGCGAATTCCACGAGTTCGCAAAGCGAACTCGGGCGCAGCGTTTGTTTCATTAAAAAACCTGCGGTTTCCACAAACTCCATCAAAAGCTTTACGCTTTCAGCAGGCTTTATCATAATCCCCCGCGCTTCGCGCAACCCTCCAAAACGCGGCTTCACCGCCCCCGTCGAAAAATCCTCCTCTCTTCGGCCAAAATTTGTTCTTTTTCCCATGGAAAAATTTGAAAAATCCCTTGCAAAAGAAGAAAAAACGTGATACAATACCATACTGTATGAATCTGTCCCCATCCGTACCCTCTCAGGCGGTGCGGGACGCCGCGGCGCGGAAAACCGACGCCGAATCCAAACTTAGAGGGAGACAAGACATGCCCAACATCAAATCCGCGAAAAAGCGCGTGAAAGTCATTTCCACGAAGACCCTGCAGAACAAGATGTTCAAGAGCCAGCTCAAGACCACCATCAAGAAGTTCCGCGCCGCCGTTGAATCCGGCGACAAGGAAGCCGCGAAGGCCGCTTACGCCGCCGCGGTCAAGAAGGTCGACCAGGCTGCCGCGAAGGGAATTCTTCACAAGAACAACGTCGCGCACAAAAAGAGCGAATACACCCTTCTTCTGAACAAGATGGCGTAATCGCACCCCCGGCACGGCTGCAAAAGCCGAGCCGGACCGGTCCCCCGCCCTCATGGCTGCTGAGAGCGGACAAGGATACAAAATCAAGCCCCCGGACATGCTCCGTCCGAGGGCTTTTTTGTTTGCTTTCCGGGCGCCCCGCCAGGCGCCCCGCCGGGCGGCCCGCCGCGCTCCCGCCTCGAGATACGCGTCGGAGCCGACGCTCTTCTCCGATGTCCCGGGAAGGTTCCTCTCCGGCGTCCCGGTGGGTCCGTTTTCCCATCGCGCTCACTCCTTCCGTCGTTTGTTTCCTTTTGCCGCTTTTCGATCGAACCGTGATCACGTTCCAATATAAAACGAAAAATCCCCCCTTTTTGTGAAGGGGAGGAAAAAAAGTTTTCCGCGGTTTTGACGCGAAAGTACGCGGCCGGTGCGCTCCGGCGCTCAAGGACGAACCGCGGCTCAATGGGCGGCGCAAAGTGCGGCGCATTGTGCCGCACCTTGCGCGTGCGGTCCGGCGTTCCCGTCCGATCGGCTGATCCTTCACAGACCGTACTTTCCTCTCTGCATGCGCGCCTTGTTTTCCGCCATTTCCAGATAGCGGCCGTAATTCCTGTAGATATACTCCGCGGCGCGGCAGAACTCTTCCGTCTGATCCGGGGAAAACCACGCACAGCCCTCGCCGACGTCGCCGTTCGCCGCCAGCTCGAGCAGCTCGTCCTCCAGCTCCTCCGCCACGAGCCCCATCCAGTCGCCGTCGTCGTCCTCGTCATATCCGCGGACGCATACCGCGAAGATCAGATACCTTACGTCCTCCCGTTTGATCCGAAAGGACAGGAGTTCGCTGATCGTCACTTCGACGAATTCGGAATACATATAGCCGATCAGACCCCTTCTGACGCCGTAATGCTCCGGGAGTTCTCTTTTAATTGTTTCATAGATCGGCTCGAGGTCGGGGGTTTCGGAAGCCCTCTTCCGTTCTCCGGCGGGCCTGATGAGTTCGCCGAGCAGTTTTTTCACAAACTCCTTGAGGGCGAACCGCACGTACGGCCCGCACGGCTTCAGAAAATCTTTCGCGTCCTCGACCTCGTCCTGCTTCAGACAGGCAGGAACATAGACGTCCAGCTTTTCGGTCGCCGCCTCGAATATCTCTTTTTCCCTGAGCTGATCCATGCGTCATCCTCCTTCGTCCGCACGCAAGCCGCGCTGTCCGCTGTGCTTTCATTATACATCGGTCGGGGGTCTCTGTCAAGCGGGTCAAGCGGGTCAAGCTGGGCAAGCTGGGCAAGCTGGGCAAGCGATCAAGCGGGAGGGGTGCGTCCTGCCGTTTTTCGGAAACGGTTTTCGAAAAAAGGTTTCTAAAAAGCGGTGATTCGGAAACCGCGGAGCGAAAGAGAGCCTTCGCGGGCTGCCCGTGCGCACGGCCGCAGTTTTTTGGCTCTTCGCTTTTGCCGCTGTTGCAAATCCGCGCGGCGTGTGGTACAATGGGACGAAGACGAGCGGACGAGCGCAAACCGCCCGCGGCATTTGCGGCAGGCCGAAGCGGCGCAAACCGCACGGAAACAAAGGAGGATCCACCATGTTTCAGGGCAAAATGAAAGCCGTGACCTTCAGCTATGACGACGGCGTCACGCAGGATCAGCGGCTCATCAAGATTTTCGAAAAATACGGGCTGAAATGCACCTTCAACCTCAACTCCGGCCTGCTCGGCAAGCCGGGGTCGCTCATTCGGGAGGACGTGACCGTCGCCCACGTCAAGCCCCGCGCGTGCGAGGTCCGGGCGATCTACGACGGGCACGAGATCGCGGCGCACACGCTCACCCACCCCGCGCTCTCGGCTCTCTCCGACGCGGACGTGATCCGCGAGGTGGAAGAAGACCGTCTCGCCCTGTCCGAGATCGCGGGATACGAAGTCGTCGGCATGGCGTACCCGGGCGGGACGGGGTGCATGAACGCGCACGTCGCCGACCTGATCCGGGAAAACACCGGCATCCGGTACGCGCGGACCACGACCTCCTCGCACAGCTTCAATCCGCAGAACGATCTCATCGTCTTCAACCCGACGGTGTACCACCACGTCGAATGGGACGCGCTTTTCCGGCTCGGCGAAGAGTTTTTGAGCCTCACGCCGGACAAGCCGCAGATCTATTATATCTGGGGACACGCCTACGAATTCGACATTCACGGCGACTGGGAGCGCTTTGAGGATTTCTGCCGTATGATCGCGGGGCAGAAGGACGTCTTCTACGGCACGAACCGGGAGGTCCTGCTCGCCCTCAACGGACGGGATCGCTGAGCTGCCCCCGCCCGCGTCAAGTTTTGCTTCCGCACTCCGGGCAGAAATTCGGCGCCGGATCGCCGAACTTTTCTCCGCAGGCGGTGCAGTGCTTCGGAGGCTTGCGGTCCGGCTCCTCTCCGCACAGCGGGCAGACGCGCAGCGGGTTCTGCGGGGTGAGTTTGCCGATGGCTTCGCTGAGCCGGACGCCGCATTCCGTGCAGAAGTTGCCGACCGGGTGCTCGAGCGCGTGCCCGCAGGACGGACAGAACCCGCCCTTTTTCGGATCGAAATCCGCGATCTTTCCGCCGCACGACGCGCAGTGTGCCGGATAAGCTCTGCCCGGGGTCGGCGGCGCCATGCCAAAAAACGCGGTCATCGGCATGGGGGGCTCCATGACCTGCGGGCGATACATCATCGTGTTGACCGCGGGCCGCTTCGCCGCCTCCGGGACCTCGATCTTGTCGAGCATGTCGGGGCGCGCGAAGACCGACAGCGGCGTGCTCATGTCCATGACGATCATGTTCGAGGTCAGCGTGCCGTCCTCCTTCACGTCGAAGGCCGTCCAGCCGGGGAAGAGGTCGTTCGTGAGGCTCGCGGGGACGAGGCGGATGCGGTCCTTGTCATAGGTATAGCTGACCGCGTGAAACTCCGAGCCGCCGTCGGCGAAGCCGAAGCCGAAGATCCTGTTCCCGACGATGGAGACGGTATTCCTGCTGCTCTTGCCGCTCGGGCTCCATTCCGCCCACTTGCCCTGAATGCGGCCGAGCACCTCGTCGTCGCGGATGATGATGTGCGAAAACGGCCCGTTGTCTACCTTATGTAGCTTGTAGAGTTTCGTCTCCGGGGTGTAATCCCCGTACACGAGCTCGAGCGACCCGTCCTCCCACGAGAGTTCTTCGATCCGCGTGAACGACTCGCCGAGCAGATTGCGGGACAGGGTGTTGTCCGCGAGGGAGATGACGACCCGCTCCCCCCGTCCGACCGCGTCGGCGTCGTAGGAGACGGTCGTCTCAAGCATCACGCGGCGGGCGTAATCCCGCACCGTCAGCCGTTTCCCGCTGAATTCGAGGTAATAGTGGTACCCCTCTTCCCAGTATCCTTCGATTTTTTCCGATGTTTTCATGCGCTGCCTCCGGACAGTTTTTTTCTTTTGCTCACGACTCCGCGAGAACGATCAGGGAGTCCTTTTCCCCGAGCTCGAGTTCTTCGTTCAGCGGAGGGTTGAAAACGCTTTCACGGGTTTCGGCGTCGATGTACCCGATGACGATCATGCGCTGTTCCAGCGCGATTCTACGGATCTCGGCAGTCGTTTTTTTGCCTGCGCACATCATCTCTCCGGCTTCCATCAGATAGAGCTCGTTTCCGCGGTTGGAGATGAGCTCCCGGAACGCGTCGATCAGCTCGGGGCTTTCCGCGAGCTGGGCGAGGATCAGGGAGGACATGTTGGAGGATACGACGAAATCCGTATTGTCGTCCGTGACGACGAGGTGCTGGTTGTGCTCCTTCCGCATCTCCGCTGTAATGCTGAACGAAAGACCGCGGCGGATGCGGATGTCGCGCAGGTTGAGCAGGAGAAAGATCGTGTCCATGTCCGCTTCGTCATCCCCCTTCTCATAGTCAGAGAGAATGACGATGTGCTCGGACTTCAGGGCGAGCCGCGTGAGGGCGTCGTCCCGCAGAAGATTGCTGTGGGAGAAATTGACGGCGAAGGGATTCTTCCGCTTCGCGATCGCCGCCGCCACCGCCTCCCGGTCGGGCTCGCGCGCCGTATTGATGGTCACCTCCGAAACATTCTCCGGAAGCTCGTACAGAACGGTGTCAAGCGATTCCAGCCCCCCGATGACGGTGACCTTTTCCGGTCTCTTCTCCGCACGGCGCTCCGGATCGACGGCAAATTCCCGCGTTTTCGCCGCTTCGACGAGCTTCGCGGTGTCGTCCTCCTCCGTGAAGACGAGGATCCGCTCCCCTTCCCCGATCACGGTATCGCGCGGCGGGTTGATCCGGATCCCATCCCGCGTGCAGATTCCGACGGGGACGGCGCAGTCGACGCGCAGCGCCAATTCACCGAAGGTCATGCCCCCGGCCTCAAGAGGCACCGCATAGAGCTCGCACCCCTCGAAATTGAAGACCTCCCGGAACGTCTCGGAAAGCCCGCACTGCGTGCAGGAATGCGCGATGATCTTGGCGACGACCTCGCTGGTCTGCAGGGTCGTGACGTTGTGCTTTTCGGCGATGGACGGCGGGAAACGGTACTCCGCCTTCGAGACGACCGCGCCGACGCGGACGCTCGAGGTATCCTGACCGATGACCGCGGACACGGCGAGAAGGGCTTTCGTCGTCCGGTAATCGTCCGTCGGGCTGATGATGACCGAGCGGCAGGCGGAAAGGGCGCACCGCTCGAGCGCTTTCGGGTCGAAGATATCCACCGTCCGGCAAATGATCCGGACGTTTTTCGGTTTTTCGACGTTGTCGGCAATGTACTGCTGCATTTCTTCCTGCTCGATATCGTCCGCGACGACGATGCAGCAGGGCTCTTCGGCCGCCGCCAGAACGAGCTGCTGGAGCAGGGTGTATTCGCCCGGATAGAAGCCGAGCACGATGATGTGATCCTCTTCGACGACGGCGGACGAGCCCCGTTTGAGGCTGGTGATCTTTTCCTCGATCCCGCTCGAGATGATGCCGATGAGGATGCTCGTGATAAAGAGCCCCGCGATCGCGGCGAGGGACATCAGGATCAGATAGACGATCCCGCCGTCTTCAAAGGAGGGCATCCACGCGTTGATGACGGTCGCCGCGCTGTCCCAGAAGGCGGCGAGAAAACCGTCCTCACCGTTTAACTGAAAGAGCACGATGACGAGCGCGATGAGGAGCACGATAAAAATCGACATGATGGCGAGCAGCCGGATCAGCCCCATGCTGCCGCCGGAGATCCGGTTGTCCAACCAATAGAGGAACCTCTTTTTGAAACCGGGTTTTTTCATATCCATCCTCCTTCGGGATTCTCATTGGCACAGGCGGGCGGCGTTCTCTGTGTATTATTATACACCGCGCCAAACGGAAATACAAGACCCGGCGCGAAGATTTGCGTCGGATCGGCGCGCACGGACGCGGACCCTGTCGGGGGGAGTAGGAAAATCGGCCGAAAATCCCGAATCCCCTTGACGCGCGGCTTCCGGTGCGGTACAATGGAAGCGGCAGATCACGGCTCCGCACGGCAGGGGCCGGTTCCGGAGAGGCTGCGCTTTCGGCGGGAAAAAACGAAAGGCGGCCGATCCGAAGTTGAAAAAAAGAAGGAGCTTTGCATCATGAAACAAGTCGTACTTCGCTTTATGGCGTGCAGCGATCTGCACTACCGGGACGCGGACTGCGTGGAGAAGACCCGCTTCGAGGAGGGACTGCGTCAGCTCTATGCCTACGCCGACGCCCAGCCTTACACCGCGGTGGACGCGATCTACGTCGTGGGGGATTTCGCGACCGGGGGCACTTACGAACAGATGAAGCTGGTCAAGGAATCGCTCGAGTGCGGGGTGCGCCCGGAGACGGTCGTCAACCTGTGCATGGCGTCCCACGAATATATGGGACCGGACCGGGAGGCGGGCGCGCGGGAGCGGTTCGACGAGATCTTCGCCCAGCCCGCGGACACGCACCGGGTCATCAAGGGCTTCCATTTCATCTCCGTGACGACGACGGATGGGTGCCGGTTCCGCGAACCGCAGCTGGAGTTTGCCGCGCGGGAACTGGAGGCGGCACGGGCGGATGCGCCGGACAAGCCGATCTTTTTCTTCCAGCATCCCCATCTCTCGGACACGGTGTACGGCAGCATCGGCTGGGGCGGGGGCGAGCTCATGCCGATCCTTGTGAACTACCCCGGGATCATCGATTTCTCGGGGCATTCCCACGCGCCGATCAACGACCCACGCTCCATCCATCAGGAGCACTTCACCTCCGTGGGCACGGGGACCTTCAGCTATTTCGAGCTGGACGAGTTCGACAAGATCTACCGCACCTTCCCGCCGGAAAAAGAAAAAGCCGCCCAGATGCAGATCGTGGAGGCCTTCGACGACGGCAGCGTCGCGATCAAGCCCTACGACGTGCTCACCGGACAGTTCTTCCATGCGGGCTGGACGGTCGAGAAGCCGTGGGAGCCGGATTCCTTCGTCTACACCCGCGAAAAGCGCATCCGCGCGGCGAAGAAGCCGTTCTTCCGCCTCGGCGCGTTCCTCGCGGCGGAGCAGACGGCGGAGGGCTTCACGGTCGTCTTCGACCACGCGGACGGGGCGGGAGAGGACGTGAACGATTACGTGATCACGGTGCGGGACGGGGAAAACCGCGTCGCGCGGCGCTTCGTGCTCTGGTCGCCGTACTTCCTCATGGAACGGCCCGCGCGGATGACCCATACGATCCCGCCGCTCGCCCCCGGCACGTACACCGTCACGGTCCGGGCGCGGGGGTTCTGGTACAACAGCTCGGACGAGGCGCTCGAGACGACGGTCGTGTGCGGGTAAAGAAGGAAGCTGAAGGAGACGAAACGACCCCGGCGTCACAGCGCTGTGAAAGTCCCGCCGCGCGCGTTCCACGCCCGCCCGTCCCGCGCAAAACCGATCTCCCGAAAATCCGCGCCCGCTAAAAAACAAAAAACGCCCCCGGTGCTTGCATTCTTCCGGGAACAGAGGTATAATCGACTCAGCGGAACCGTCGCCGAATTTCCTGAATCAGTCGGATCGTCACAGAATTTCATTATCAGAAAGAACGCTTGTCATGATGAACGTGAAGAAAACCGTTTCCCTGCTGCTTGCCCTGCTTTTGCTTCTGCCCGTCTTCGCCGCCTGCTCCGAGAAAGCGGCGGAGAAACCCGCCGAAACCCCTGCTGCCGAGGAAACAGCTCAGATCACGCCCTCGGGCGAGGGAGAAGCCGCGCCCGTTGAAGAGGAGCCCGCGAAGGACATGCTCGACGCCCGCGAGGACGTGAGCGACGACCTTCCCGCGGCGGACTTCGGCGGCAATACCTTCCGCATCGCGGGGGACGACGAATTCGAGGCGTACTATCTCACCGACGAGCAGATCGGCGAGGTGGTGAACGACGCCGTCTTTCTGCGCAACACCGCCGTGGAGGAGCGCTTCAACGTCACGCTCGACGCGCGCGTCTTTACGGAGGGCGAAATAGCCGATCGGGTCAAGCAGTCCGTGACCGCGGGGGACGACGAATACCAGATGATCTCCGGGCATATCATCTACCTCGGCATCGGGGTCACGAACAAGATCATGTACGACATGGCGACCCTGCCCCACATCGATTTTTCGAGACCGTGGTGGGCGCAGAGCACGGTCGACGATCTGACCTACAAGGGGATGACCTTCATCGCGATCGGCGATTTCGCGCTGTCCTCCATCACGAAAACCTACTGCATGTTCTACAACAAGGGGCTTGCGGCGAATTACAGCCTGCCCGACCTCTATGAGATCGTGCGCGAGGGAGAATGGACGAAGGACAAGCAGGTCGAGCTCTCGACCGGAATCTATACGGATACGAACGGCAACGGCAGGCGCGACATCGCGGACACCTACGCGCTCTCGACCTGCACGAAATCCGCCGCGAACGCCTATCTCTGGGCGTTCGGCAAGAAGATCGCGACCCAGCAGCCGGACGGGACCTACGAATTCTCCTACTTCGACGAAAAGCTGGTTTCGATCGTGGAATTCCTGTACAACCTGTACTTTGAGTCAAAGCAGGTGTATTTCGAGGCCACTCACAATCCCATTCATGCGTTCGCGAAGGATCCGAGCGTCGGCACCGCGCTCTTCGGCAACGGTCTGTTCGAGATGGCGACCTCGACTCTGAGGGACGTGGAATTCGAATACGGAATCATCCCCTATCCGAAATGGGACAGCGCGCAGCCCGAGTATTACACCTCGGTGGACGGCGGTCACGAGGGGCTTGCCGTGCCGATCACCATCACCGATCCCGAATTCATCGGCACGATGTTCGAGGTTCTGTGCGCGGAGAGCTGGAAAAAGACCGTCCCTGCCTATTACGACACCGCGCTCAAATACAAGGGCGCGCGCGACTACGACTCCATCGCGATGATCGACATGATCATGGCGTCCCGCATTTTCGACTTCGGCTACGTCTACGGCGGCTGGGGTCCGGTCTTCTGGATCCAGTACCTGCTCGAGTCGAAATCGAAGGACATCGCCTCGTATTACCAGAAGAACCACAAGGGCTTCGAACAGCATATGGAAGACGTCTACCAGATCTTTGACACTTACAGCGTGGAATAACCGAACGATCGGGGAACGCGAAGAAAGAAGACCGCTTGAGCATCGGTTTTTGCTCGGGCGGTCTTCCGCTTTTTTCGCTTTTTTACGCTTTTTTGAGAGAAACGCTGCTGATTCGCGGGGAGCGGTTCAGTCCGCCCCCGCTGCGCGTTCGCTGCCGATCCCCGCCGGGCCCCGCCGGGCGGGCGATCCGGTCAGTTCTGCTCCGGGCTCGGCAGGCGCTCGAACTCAAGGTTGTTTTCGTCCGTCTTGAAATCGGTCCAGGTGAGCTTGCCGTCCTCATTGAAGCGGAACGCCGCCGCGCCGTCCGTGAAGACGACCGTGGACGAGATCAGCTGACCGTCCTCGCCGTACACGCAGTCCTTGCGCGTGCCGGCGTCGACGCTCGCGAGGTATTCGCCGTCAAACCAGCAGAAATACTCCCATTCGGAGCGCTCGCTCGCGGAGCTTGCCCAGTACACCCGGCAGAGATAGCCGTCCTCGGAGGGCGTGATCGTAATGCCGGCGCGGTCCGCCTGCCATTCGCCGACGAAAGCGTCGCCCGTCGGCGCGGCTTCGGCTTCGGCCGGGCCGTCGGAGTTGCCCATCGTGAGCGTGTTCGAGGTCAAAGTCTCCCAGGAGAGCCAGGAACCGCGGTTTGAGAGATAACCCGCGACCGTGTCCGCGACGCCCGCGTCCTCGTAAACGCCCTTGACCGTCTCCCAGTCGTTCAGCGCGTCCCGCGCGTCGGTCAGAACAGAGATGAAGTTTCCGTCAAACGCCGCCTGCTCCTCCGCCGTCAAACCGTTCCACGCGGCGAGGATGTTCGAGCGCAGGGTTCCGTTGTCGCAAGCCCAGATCGTGCCGCGGCTCGCGAAGCCCATGGCCTCGGCGATCGCCGCCGCCTTTTTCAGCGAAGCGCCCGCCGTGCCGGTCTCAATACCGCCGATCACACGGAAGAAGCCGTCCTGAAGCTCTTCTGCCGTCGGGGCGGGAAGTTCGGCTCTTTCAAAGCTGAACTGTGTGCTTCTGTCCTCGCGCGTATCCTCCCAGTGAATGAGGCCGCCGTCGACGAACTTGAAGAAGCCCTTTCCGTCGTCCCATTTTCCGTCCCCGGCGACCGTTCCGTTCTCGTCATAGGTCACGACAGCCATTCTGCCGCTTTCGTAAACAAGCCAGCCGTTCGCTTCGTCGAACGATGCCTTCATCGTCCACTCGGCGGCGGAGGACGCGCTGTCCGCCCAATGGATCACGACGTCGTAATACGGATATTCCGCGGACGACATGATCGTCATGGTCGCGCGCTTGCTCGTCAAATCGTTCCACGTGCCGACGAAATCGCGCGCCGTGACGGCGGGTTCGGGCACGCGCCAGAAGGAGACGCGCTTTTCGGGGTGCATCATGCGGGTGAGGATCGCCGCGACTTCCTTGCGCTTGATCGGATCCTCCGGGTTGATGTTGTGGTTCTCGTCGCCCTGCACGATCCCGGCGCGGGCGAGCTTGTAGATTCCTTCGGTGTACGGCGTATCGGGCTTGACGTCAGAGAGACCGCCGTCGGGGATGGCGTTCACTTCCACGTAGTTCCCTTCCGGGAGCGCGCGGGCGAAGATCGCCATGTACTGTGCGCGGGTGACGGGCACGTCCCAGTCGAGGTCCCCGTCGATGATCCCCTTTTCCTTCGCGTACGCCGCGTAGGTGGCGTACCACGGATCGCCGTTCTCGAGCGTGACCGCGCCCGCGGTCCGCGCCTGATTCATGCAGGCGGCGAGCTTGACCGCTTCCGCAGCGGTGAGGTATTCCTCGGGGGCGAATTCGGTTTCGCTGCGTCCGTTGACGAGTCCTTCGCGGACGGCGGTCGTCACATCCTCGCAATACCACGCGTCCGCGGGCACGTCGGAAAACGCGGGCTCCGCGGCGGATACGAGAACCGCCGAGCAGAGGAGAGCGGCGAGCAGGAGCGAGAGCCCCGCCCGGATACCGGTCTTATACAGTTTTTTCATGTTCCAAAGTTCCTTTCGTTTGATGATATATTCATGGAATGATCAGCCTTTGTAAAGCTCGAGCGCCTGCTTGATTCTCCCCGCGGGCTTGATGATCTCGGAGAGGGTGGAGCCCTTGTTCAGCGTGTCGACGAGGGCGGCGACGTAGCGATCCATGTTGACGGAGAAGTACCACGGCTTTTCCTTCAGCTCCGGCTTCTGATACACGAGGTTGGTCGTGAAGACCCGGTCGAACCATCCGTCCGCGTACGCCTTGTCAAACTTGTCGAACCCGCTCGTGAAGAGCCCGAAGGTCGAGAAGAGGAAGACGCGGCGGCATCCCATTTCCTTGAGCTGGCGGGCGGTATCGAGAATGCTTCCGCCGGACGCGATCATGTCGTCCACGACGATCACATCCTTATCCTTCACGGACGAGCCGCAGAACTCGTGCGCGACCACGGGGTTGGAGCCGTTCACGATCCGGGTGTAATCCCGCCGCTTATAGAACATGCCGATGTTGATGCCGAACAGGGACGCGAGGAACACGACCCTCTCCGTCGCGCCCTCGTCGGGTGCGATGAACATCATGTGTTCGCTGTCAAGCCGCAGATCCTCGTATTCCGCGAGGAACGCCTGCGTGAACTGCAGCGCGGGCGAGACGTTTTCGAAGCTCATGAGGGGAACGACGTTCTGCATCCGCGGATCGTGCGCGTCGAAGGTGATCAGGCTGTGCACGCCCATGCTCTCCAGTTCCCGGAGCATCACGGCGCAGTCGAGCGATTCGCGGGTCGTCTTCCGGTGCTGGCGTCCCTCGTACAGGAAGGGCATGATCACCGTGATCCGTCCCGCTTTTCCGTTGCAGGCGGCGATGACGCGCTTCAGATCCTGGTAGTGGTCGTCGGGGGACATGCGGTTCGTCTCCCCCGCCATCTCATAGGTCAGGGAGTTGTTGCACACGTCCACCATGATGTAGATATCCCTGTCGCGCACGGATTCCCGCACGACGCATTTTGCCTCTCCGCTGCTGAAGCGGGGGCATTCCGCGGGGATGAGAAACTCTTCCCCGCCCCGCCATTCGGACAGGATCTGATTGACGCGCTGTCCCGCCTTCTGCGCGGATTCCAGCGCGATGATTCCGATCTTTCCCGTCATGCTGCCTCCTCCGGAAATGTCAAGAAAGCCTGCGGACTCTCTCCCGTCGGGCCGCTTCTGCGCGTTATCCTTGTTATTAGACGCCGCGCGTTCATAAAAGTTCCTGTTTTCGAGAAGATTTTTCAACCACACAAGATTATACAGGATTTTCGCGTAAAAGTCAAGACGGAATCGGAGAAACACTCCCCTCCGCGTCCGCCGTCCGGGTTCACACTGTAAACATACTGTAAACTCTTAAGAAAACGCTTTCCTTCAACACGTTAATGTGGTAAAATGTGAAAGCATTCAGCCGCCCGTTCCCTCGCCGGAACGAGCCCGATATCCAAAGGAGAAACAGCATGAAAAAGTATCTCTCTCTTCTGATGGCAGCGATCCTGCTGCTTGCTCTGGCCGCCTGCGGTTCTTCCTCCGACGACGGCAGCAAATTCATCATGGGCATCGACCCGGAATACCCGCCCTTCAGCTACCTCGGGGACGACGGCTCCTATACCGGCTTCGACGTGGAAATCTGTCAGGCCGTCTGCGACACCCTCGGCTGGAAACTCGAGATCTTCGGCGTCAACTGGGACCAGAAGCTCATTCAGCTCGACGCGAAGGAATGCGACTGCGTATGGTCCGGCATGACGATTTTAGACAGCATGAAGGAAGCCGGATATGTGATTTCGAAACCGTATTACTTCAACACGCAGGTGCTCGTGGTGAAGGATGACAGCGCGATCTCTTCCTCCGCGGACCTCGCGGGCAAAATCGTGGCGGTCCAGCTCGGCACCTCCGGCGAGGCGCTGCTGAACGAAGACCTGAGCGATCTCGCCGCGACGTTCAAAAGCGTGACCACCTGCGACAGCTTCCTCAAATGCTTCACAGAGCTTTCGGGGAACGCCGTGGACGCGGTGTTCGTGGATCTGCCCGTCGCGACGAACTACGTCAAGGAGCACGCGGGCTTTAAGATCCTCGACGAGCAGCTCGGCGCGGAGGAATACGGCATCGCGTTCCGCTCCGGCGACAAGGATCTCTGCGCCAAGGTCGAAGATGCGCTCGCGACGCTCGTTTCAAACGGCAAATACGCCGAAATCGCCGCGAAGTATCCCGACATCGTCGACAATCTGATTTTCCTGAACGACTGATTCCGGAAACCGGATCCAAAACTTCAAACCGTACAGGAGCCCGAAAGCGCCCCGAAAAGCGCTTTCGGGAGCTTGTTTTTCGCGCCTTTCCGAACGCCGGAAAGGGCTTTCCCGCTCCGGCTTTCCAGTTGATTTTCTATAAATAATACATGAGGTGCGTTCCATGTCTTTGATGACAATGATCGCAAAGATGAGCGAGGGACTTGAAAAGACCTGCGCCATCTTCTTTCTGACGCTTCTGTTCGCCATTCCCCTCGGCATGATCGTGGCGCTGCTCCGCATGAGCAAAAACAAGATCATCTCCGGCATCGTGCGGTTCTTCATCACGGTGCTGCGGGGCACGCCCCTGATGCTGCAGCTTCTCGCGGTGACCTACGGTCCCCACTATCTGTTCGGCGCCGATATTTCCCGCAACAAGCTGATCCCCGTGGTGATCGCGTTTTCCATCAATTACGCCGCGTATTTCGCAGAGATCTACCGCGGCGGGATCGAGTCCATCCCGAAGGGTCAGTACGAAGCCGCCGCCGTCCTCGGCTACAGCCGGCTCCAAACCTTCATGCGCATCATCCTCCCGCAGGTCGTCAAGCGCATTCTGCCCAGCATGACCAACGAGGTGATCACGCTCGTCAAGGACACGTCGATCGCCTTCGCGGTGTCGTACGAGGAGATCTTCACGATCGGCAAGCAGATCGCGAACTCGCAGACGAGCTTCATGCCCTTCGTCGTGGCGGGCGTGTTCTACTATCTGTTCAATTTCGTCGTGGACCGGATCATGGGCCTCTTCGAAAAGCGGCTCAATTATTACAGCTGAGAAAGGAGGAGGGTCCCCATGTCAAAGGAAACAAAGCTTGATCAGCCCGCCTCCGCCCCCATTCTCGAGGTGCGCGGTCTTCAGAAATCGTTCGGCAGCATAGAGGTGCTGAAGGATATCTCGTTTTCCGTCACGCAGGGAAACGTCGTCACGGTGATCGGACCATCCGGCTCCGGGAAATCGACGCTGCTCAGATGCGCATCCTTCCTTGAGACCGCGAACGGCGGAGACATCCTCTACGATGGAGAGTACGCGCTGAAGGACGGCGTCTATGCGGAAAAGAAGGATCTGAACCGCTTCCGGACGCGGTTCGGAATGGTTTTCCAGAATTTCAATCTGTTCCCGCATTATTCCGTCATGAAAAACATCTGCGAGCCGCCCATGCTGCGCGGATGCGGCAAGGAAGAAGCGCGTGAGCGCGCCGCGCAGCTGCTTCAAAAGATGGGGCTGGAGGGCAAGGAAGACGCGTATCCCTGCCAGCTCTCGGGCGGGCAGCAGCAGCGCGTTGCGATCGCCCGCGCGCTCGCGCTCGAACCGGAAATCCTGTATTTTGACGAACCGACCAGCGCGCTCGACCCGGAGCTCACGGGGGAGGTGCTGAAGGTCATCCGTCAGCTCGCGGCGGATCGCATGACGATGGTCGTGGTGACGCACGAAATGGCGTTCGCCCGGGCGGTGAGTCATCGGGTCGTCTTCATGGCGGACGGCTGCATCGTCGAAGAAGGCAGTCCGGAGCAGGTTTTCGAAGACCCGCGTCAGGACCGGACCAAACAGTTTTTGAGCAATTATACGAAATGAAAGAGATTCGATACGCGCTTCTCGATCCGACGGGCAATCGCACCGTCCTCGTCGAATCACAAATCCCGCCTCAAAAACAGCCGTCCGTCGCCGCGCGGATCATGGAATACGAACCCTCAGCGGAGCAGGTCGGTTTCCTTTCCCCCCGGTCCCAGGGCGTCGCCATGCGCATGGCGGGCGGAGAATTCTGCGGGAACGCGGCGATGAGCGCGGCCGCCCTGTTCGCCCTCGATCACGGGATCGCGGACGGCACGGTCTCCGTCGCCGTCTCCGGCGAGCCCGCCCTCGTCACGGTCCGCGTGAGCGCCCTGCCCGACGGAAGCATGCGGGGGGAGGAGGAAATGCCCCGCCCCGTCTCGGTCGGAGAAGAGCGCTTTCCCGACGGGGCGACCCGTCCGGTCGTGCGCTTTCACGGCATTTCCCACGTGATCCTCGAGACCCCGCTTGAGCGGGACGAGGCGGAAAAGCTCGCGCCGGTCTGGTGCCGCTTCCTCGGCGCCGCGTCGCTCGGGATCATGACGGTCAATTTGACGGTCGACCGGCTCCGGGGGGCGGGGACGCTTCTTCCGCTCGTTTACGTTCCCGCGGCGGGTACGCTGTTCTGGGAGAATTCCTGCGCCAGCGGCACGACGGCAGTCGGCGCGTATTTCGCGGCGAAGGAGGGCGTGGCCTCGCTGTCCCTCCGTCAGCCGGGAGGCGTCCTGCGCGTGGACGCGGCCGAGGACGGCGGACTCCGGCTCACGGGAACGGTCCGTCTTTTGCACCGCCGAACGGTCGAGGTGGGGGACGCGGCTTTCTTAAAAGAAAGCCTGGCAAACAATTCTTAGACGTTGTTGGTTTGACAAAAACGGTGTCCGATGGATGCGGCGCATCCTCCGGACACCGTTCTGATAAAGGCTGTTTCAGCCTTTTTTTCAACTTTCGCTTTGCGGTTTCTCCGCCGCCGCGCATTGGCTCAGCGCTTCGAACAGCTCGGGATAATCCCTCTTCAAGCGAATCGGGCTGCCCTCAGCGTTCAGAAAGGCGTGCGCCGACGTACCGGTGCAGACCTCCGTCCCATCCTGCTTTTTCATCTCATACCCGAAGCGCAGGACAACGCCGCGGAATTCCGTGATGAACACGCGGATCGCGACCCGGTCGGCGAACGCCGTGGGATGCCTGAATTCGCAGCTCACGCCGATCACGGGTGAGACGATCCCCATCTCCTCGAGCTTCGGATAATCCCAGCCGATCTGCCGAAGGAAGTCGATCCGCGCCTCCTCCATCCAGCGGATGTAATTGGAGTGATGGGCGACGCCCATCTTGTCGGTTTCGTAGTACTGGACCGTGTGGATATAGTCCGCGTTCTCTTCCATAAGGCTTCCCCCACCGTCATCCGTCGAGCTTCTTTAAAACCTTTTCGAGGTTTTTGTCCCACGCGCGCTGGTTGCGCGAAAGCACGGACGCGACCTGCGGAGACGTGGACGTGAGGCATTTATACAGGACGCCGTTCACGTCGCCGATGCACCAGTTGAAGCAGAAATCCGCCGTGATGCACGAATGGATGAGGTCGATCATCTGCGCCGTCTCGGGGTCCCGGCTGTACTTGTTCTTCAGCGCGACGTCGTAGTAAACCGGAATCACGATCTTATGCGTCATGGAGCAGGTCGCCTCGAGGATCGTCGCGATCATTTCCACCTTCTTCTTCGGCACGGAGGTCGGCAGACCGTAGATCGCCACGCCGTCGTACTGGTTCACGATGTAGTTTTCCTGTTCGGTGTCGTACTTCGGCAGGGGAATGATACGGTAATCGCTCTCCATGTCGCGGATCATTCCCTCCTCGACGAGGTCGAGGGTATGCGGGCAGAAGAGGACGCGGTCCTCGCTGAACATCTGCATGGAAATGTCATAGTATTTGTCGTTGTCGAAGCACTCGCCGTAATCCGAATTTCTGAACATATTCCAGAGCTTCGTGTAGACGTCGACCGTGTGCTCGTTGTTCAGAACGATCGAATAATTGCCGTCGTCGTCGATGCCGGTGTACTGCACGCCGCCCGCGACGAGCATGCCGTTCAGATGGTGGCCGTACTGCATGATCGTGCCGTAGCGGTCCTTTTCGTCGCGCTTTCCGTTCGCGTTCACGTCGCGGTACAGACCCTCGGCGAGCTCGTCCATCTTGTCGAGCGTCCATTCGCCCTCCCACACAAGGTCGTACACGGACTCGTCGGGATGGTAGACGTCCCACAGCGAGGCGTTGACGAACATGCCGTAGATATCGGAAATGAAGGTGTGGGTCATGTCGCCGGAGACCCAATAGACGTTGTCCTTGTAGTTGATGTTTTTGATCAGCATCTGGCTCCAGTAGGGCTTTTCGATGTCGATGACGTCCCACGCGTCGGAGTCGTTCAGCTTCAGCATTTTGCCCTCCGCGGCGAGCCCGACCGTGAACATGCAGTGACCGCAGAACACGTCGTAATCGTCCGTCCCCGACTGCACCGCCTGCGTGGCGGCAGTGGTGAAGCTCGAGGTCTGCTCCCCGATCGTGAGTCCGGCGTTGCAGCGGTCCTCGAGCGCCTTGTTGCGCTTCCAGTACGCCTCGTTCACGACGTCGCCGATGTTGTCCGTTTCCTCGTCAAGCTCGATGGACTTTGTCTCGCGGAAGGTGAGGAATCTCAGCTTATAGCCGTCATAGTCCATCTTCTCCGGCAGATCGTCGAAGTAGAGCTTCGTTTCCTCCTCCGCGGGCTGCTCTCCGCCCTCTTCTGCCGACGGGGTTTCCCCCGGCACGGTTTCCGCGGGCGCGGAGGACTTTGCCGCGGGTTTGTTCTCCTTGTTCTGCTTCGATTCGCCGCAGGAGAAGAGGAGCGGCAAAACGAGCGTCAGCGCAAGCAGAAGGCTGAGTGTTTTTTTCACGTTCATGAGTCCGTTTCCTTTCCGTATCAGATATCGATCTTTCCCGCGCGCCGGTTCACCCGTGCATCCGTTCACCCGTGCATCCGTTCACCCGTGCATCCGTTCACCCGTGCATCCGTTCACCCGTTCACCGTTCACTCGTTCGCGCCGTAGAAGAAATCGAGGAGGACGCCCAAATTCTTTTCGAGCTTTCTCGAATACTGCCGGTAAACTCTCGTGATGCTTTCGCCGGAATTCAGAATGTCGCGGATGCGCCACGGGTTGCAGCCGTCGTTGATGGTCTGGGAATAGAAGTAGCCGAACTGGAAGGAAATGCCGTCGCGGATGATGTCGAGCATATCGGCGGATTCCTCGTCGCGGGTGAATTTGACCTTCAGCGCCTTGTCATAGAAGGCGGGGATGACCTGCTGTTTGCTCGCCGCGTTGAGCGCGCCCGTCATGACGGCGGTCTTTTCAAGGTTCCTTGCGTCCTTCGGGATCGCCATGACGCTGTAGCCGTTCCACGCCTGCGAATGATAGATGCTCTGCGACTCGTCCCATTTCGGGTAGGGGAGGATGCCGAAATTCATCTCGATCCCGCGGAAGTCGATCGCGCTCTTCAGCCGCTCGGGATAGAACAGCGCGCGGTTGTCGACGAAGATGTCGGCGAGTGGGTTGTCCGTCATATTGGACATCATGACGAAGGTATAGACGTCGTTCGTGTCGTGCTCGAACGTGTACAGCTTCGTGATGACGGCGTCGAGCTTTTCGAGGTTGCGGTTCATCTGCGGCACACCCGCGTCGTCGCGCACGGTGAGCTTGATGTCGAACGCGGCGTAATACGCGTCGGCGATGTTGCCGAAGTCTGTGGCGAACCCGAACGAATCGGATTTGTCCTTCGCGCCGTCGCCGTTCTGGTCCACGTACACGCCCGTGCTGAGCTCCATGAGCTTGTCAAGAGTCCATTTGCCCTCCCGCACGAGGCTGTACAGATCTTCGAGGTTGTACGACTCCGCCATGCCCTTGTTGAAGAAGTACACGAGCATGCTGGGCCAGACGGAATACGTGAAGTCCCCGGCGAGATAGTAGAGCTTATCGTTCAGCGTGCTCTCGCGGATGATGTCGCGGTAATAATAATCCGCGTCCAGATCGATCCCGTCCACCTCGAGAAAATTGCAAAGACATTCCATCACGTCGACAGTGCTCATATACGCCTGATAGCCGAGGATGAGGTCAAACGCGCCGTCGCTCGCCATGACGGATTTCTTCATCACCGTGAGGAAATTGTCCCGCGCGGGCCAGTTCCCGTTGGTCCGAAGCGCCTCGATTTTGACGTTGTACCGCTCGTTCAGCTCCGCGTTGCGCCGGAAGATCGCGTCGTCCACGATGTCGCCGCCGTCGGATTCGATGTCCACCTCGTTGAAGGTGTCGGAGTCCTGAATGGTGCGGCAGAGAACGACGAAATTCTCCCCGCCGAAGTCGTGCTCCCCGAGAGCGGCAAGGACGTCCGCCTCCGTCTCGGGCTCGGTCTCCGCAGTCGGCGCGGCGTCTGCGGGGGCGGGTTCGGCGGAAGCAGACTCGTCGGCGGCGCCCCCCTCGGAGCAGGAGGCGAAGAGCATGGGAAGAAGCAGGCTCAAAAGAAGAAGAGAAGCGATCAGCTGTTTTTTCATCACGTCGTTCCTTTCCCGCATGCGCGCGGCGGCTCGATCAGTCCTTATTGAGCATTATACAATCATACGCGCGAGATGTCAAGCGGGGCGCGCGAATTTCGCGCGCCCCGCCGCCGTTTTCCGCCCGTGCGGATCCTTCTTCCCCGTTCATCTATAATTCTTTGATCATGATCAGCTCGAGCGGCTCCCCTTCTCCCGCCACGAAGCCTCCGCGGTCGAGGTAACCGAGGCTGCGCCAGAAATGCTGCCCCTCCTCGTCCGCCTGCGTGGACGTCATGATCTTCCGATGACCGGCTTTTTTCATGTCCGCTTCCCAGCGCTCCTCGAGCGCTTTTCCGATCCCGCGGCGGCGATGGGCTTCGTCGACGTACAGCAGATTGCAGAAGGGGGTATTGTCCCAGAACATGCCGAACCGGAGAATTCCGACGACCTTCCTGTTTTCATCTAAAAAGACGTAGCCCTGCCCCGTCCGGAGCTTTTCGTCAAATCCCTCCGGCGTCAGATCGCTGTCGAGCTGAAACCACGCCGCCCGGTCGCGTTCCTCGACGGGGCGGACTGCGGGCCGCGCTCCCGCGCCCGCGCCTTCGCCGTCCGGTCTGCGTTTCACGACAGCCTCCGTCACGGCGGTCAGCACGCGCTCGCCGTTCTGATTGTACGCGTCGACGGTCAGCTCCGCCAGCCCGCTGCGCGGGCTTCGCTTCACGAGCTTTGTGAGCGTCGCCTTCCCGGTCAGCGCGTCCCCGGCGAAGACCGGCTTCATCCATTCGATTTTCGTGGATTTCCCGGCGATCAGCTCCTCGCCGAAGAAATCAGCCTCGAGGTATTTCGCCCACACCGCGAGAAAGGACAGGACGCCCGGCGCGATGAGCCCGCCGAAGGGCGTCGTCTTCGCGTATTCCTCGTCGGTGTGCAGCGGAACATTGTCGTACGCGCGGGCGAAGGCGAGCATTTCTTCTTTTTCGATCACGGCGGGGGCACACTCGACCGTCATGCCGAGCGAAAGATCGTCAAAAACCATGAATCCCTCCCGATCCGGATACGGCCGGATCAACCGCCTCCATTATAGCGCGGATTCTTGAGCAAAATGTGAACGTTTTCGTTTTTTCGGCGGTCTTTCGCCGCGATCCCCGGATTTTTGGCTTTATCTCCGGTACGGGACGACCTCGCCGGTGTCTGCCCTTCCGATCAGTGTGCCCGCCGCGTCGAAGACGTACCGGTACACCGCGCACGAGGCGCCGATCGTGAACGAGCTCGTCGCGGGGGAGAAGAACGCCGAGGTCAGGCTTTCCGCGTCCCATTCGAGCTCCCCGTTTCCGTTCACCGCCAGCTTTCCGCCGAGCGAGCCCTTTACGGAATAAAAGGTCTTCGGCTCGCCCCCCTCCGGATCGCACAAGAGCAGGACCGCGGTATAATTGTCCCGCACGAGGGGCGTCAGCTCCTCCTCGGAAATGTCCCATCCGCCCTCGCGCGAGAAGATGGATGCGAGGATGTCCGCGATCTCGTGCCGCCCGCCCGGATCGGTCTGCTTCGGGACGGCATAGGCGGAGAGATAGATCCGCCCCTCAAACTCGATCATGTCCGTGAGATAATAGTCGCAGTCGTCCGCCTCGTAGCGATAGCTCGACGTCACATTGCCCTCCCGGTCCATCCGGTACAAAAGCGCGGTATCCCCGGTCAACCCGTTCCACAGCTGGACGATATATCCGTCCCCGAGCCGTGCCGCACCCCGGATGCCGTAATTGCCGACCTCCGTTTTCTGAAAGCCGAGTTCCCGCCCGTCGTCGTCGAGGCGGGTGAGGCAGAGGTATGCTGAATCCCCCCGCGTGAACACCGCCCACGCGCCGTCCGCGCCGCGCAGGACGGCTGCCGCGTATTCGTACCGGAAGCCGTGGTCGAGGCAGCGCTGCCACAGGATATTCCCCTCCCCGTCCGCGAGGGCGACCCACGCGCGCGCCGTATCCTCATAGGAATAGGTCGTGTTCATGCCCCATACGACGGTCATGCCGCCCGCGTACGACCAGCCTTCCGGTAAAAAGTCCGTGAACGACGCACTCCAGAGCGGCTCGCCGTCTTTCAGGCATTCGAGAACGCTCTCTTCGAGGATCTCAAAGCCCCGCCGTTCGTCGAGCGCGTACCGGTAATCGACGCGGTATTCGATCCCGTGCCCGGAGAGAGATGCCCGCGCGGCGTTTTGATCCCACAGCGCGGCGAGCTCCTCGGGCGCGGGCTCCTCTTCGGCGATCTCCCATCCGGGAACGGAGGCGCGCAGAACCTCGGCGGTTTTCTCGTTTGTGAAGCTCTTTGTCGTGATATCCCGGTACACCGCTTTCACCTCCGACCGGCTCAGCCCGTCCGCCGAAAGACCGTTTTCCTCAAAAAACGCGATCGCCTTGCCGTATTCCCGCGCTTCGGCGGCGACGGCGTACGCGGCGGAACCCGCGATCGCGATCAGCGCGGCACAGACGGCCGCCCATCCGATGCGGCGCAGACGGCGGCGCTTCGCTCCCACGGAGCCGTCGTTCTCCCGCGCGCCGTCGGCCGCGGACGGGAGCGCGAACGCCGCCGCCTCGTCGATAAACTTCGCGTCGATGCCGTCGACGGCACGCGAAACAGTTTCCTTTTTCACAGAAACACCCCCTCGTCGGTCAGAAATCTTCTCAGAGCCTTTCTCAAGCGCGAAAGGCGCACCGATATATTGTGCCGGCTCGTATGAAAGAGTCCGGCAAGCTCCTCGATGGAATCCGCGTACCAGTACCGCCTCACGAAAAGGATCCTGCTCTCCCGCTCGAGCGCCCCGAGAAAGCGGTTGATCGCCGCGGCGGTCTCCGCGGCGAAAACCTCGTCCTCGACGGACGCGGGCGACGGGAGGCAGTCCGCGAGCTCGTCCAGCGCGAGATCGTACGCGCCGCCCCGTTTGACCGCGGTATTCGCGCGGTACCGCTTGAGCGCTTGATTGCGCGTGATCCGGCAGACGTAGCTGAAAAGCGGGTCCGGTCTCTCGGGCGGCACGGTGTTCCAGACGGCGAGGCACGCGTCGTTCACGCATTCTTCGGCGTCGCGCGCGTCGTTTAAGATGCCGAAGGCGATCTTTTTGAGAGCGGAGCCGTATTTTTTCAAAAGCTCCGCGACCGCATCCTCGGAGCGCGCGAAAAACAGCTCGATGATCTCCCTATCGTCCATGCTCCCGCCTCCTTTGCCCGTTTTATATGTCCGTCCGTCTCTATACTATATACTACGCTTTCGGGGGAAAATATCTCGGTTCAGACTCAATTTTATCAAAAAAATATGTCCATTTCTTCTTTCGACAGCAAAACGGCGGAGAAAATCCCCGCCGTTTCGCGTTGTATTTGGATTCCTTCCGCCGGAGCTTCTCAGGCTCTCGGCTTCTCAGATTCTCGGGTTCTCAGTGCCTCGGCTGTCTCAGTCGTCCCATCTCTCGACGTCTTCCTCGAGGACGGCGCCGGTCTCCGCGTCGATTTCATATTCGTACTCCATGACGCCGGGGACGAAGAATTCGATCTCATAGCTCCAGACGCCGTCGTCGCGCTCGAGCTTCGCTTTGCCGAACGTCACCTCGTCCGCCCGCTTGCCCGCGCGCTCGAGAGCGATGGCTTTCGCCTCCTCCAAGCTGATGGGCGCGTTGAAGGCTTCCTTCTGCCCGCTGCCCGCGGGTGCGCCGGTCTTTGCGCCGGTATTCCCGGTTTTCGGGGCGGCGGTCCTGACGGTCTCGATCGACTCTTCGCGGATCTCGCCGGTCACGGCGTCGATCTCGTATTCGTACTTCGTTTTGCCAACGAGCACGAAGTCGACGTCGTAGACGCGGACGCCGTCGTCCCATTCGAGCTTCAGTTCGGTAACGGTCACTTCCTCCGCTGTGAGCCCCGCGCGGGAAAGCGCGATCCCGAGCGCGGCGTCGGAAGACATTACGTCGGCATCCGCGGGAACGGAGGGGACGACCGTCTCGACGGCGGCCGGGACGCTTGCCGTCTGTCCGCCGGCTGTCGCCTCGGCGGCCGTTCCACCGGCGGGCGTTTCGCGAGCGGGCGTTTCTGCGGCGGCCGCATTTCCGGCAGCCGCTGCGCCGGCAGTTGTTCCGCGGGCATAAATTCCTTCAGCGGGTTCCATTTCGCGCTCGAGCACGGTTCCGTCCGAGGCTTTGATGTCATAGTCGTATTCCACGCCGTTCGCGACGAATTCGATGTCGTAGATGAGCCCCGACGCTTTCCAGTCCTGCTCGGCTTTGATGAGGACGGCGTCCTCGGTCTTCACGCCCGCGTCGTTCATCGCGAAGGCGACGGCGCTGTTCTGATCGATGGCGTTGATGCGGGCGAGTTCCCCCGCTGCGTAGATGCCGGTCGTTCCGATGGCGGCGAGCGCCGCGAGCGAGACGGCGATGACGGTCGTGCGTTTCTTCATGTCGTTTTCCTCCACTTGTTTCAAAAAGGTTTTCCGGTGCGCTGTTAGCTCCCGTTTGATTCTGACGGCGTCAGTATAGCACCGGTTTGTGAGAACAGCATTAGAAACGGAAAATTTCTCAAAAATTATTTTTTCGCGTCCGAAAGCGGGAGCGGGAACAGAACGGTGAAGACGCTTCCCTCGCCCGGTTTGCTTTCCACGCGGATCTCGGCTCCGTGCAGCTCGGCGATTTTCTTCACCATCGCGAGCCCGAGCCCCGTGCCTTCGGTCGAGCGGCTTTCGTCGCAGCGCCAGAAGCGCTCGAAGATCCGCTCGAAGTCCTCCTCTTTTATCCCCTGTCCGTCGTCCCGCACGCGCAGCGCGGCGAGAGGAGAGGCCTCCCCGGGATCCCCGGAGTCCTCCTTGCGGAGCTCCACGGAGACGGTGCCGCCCGGCTTGCCGTACCGGCAGGCGTTTGAAATGAGATTCTGCTCGAGCCGCGCGATGAGGTCCGCCGAGCCCCGAACCGTGAGCGCGGGTTCGATCTGCGTCTCAAAGCGCGTGCCCTCCGGCGCGATGAGCGCCATAGACGCCGCGGTTTCTGCGGTCAGGGCTGACAGATCGACCTCCCCGTCCGGCACGGTATCCGCCCGTTCCATGCGGGCGTAGTCGAGCATGTCGCCGATGAGGCTCTTCATCCGGCCGCTCTGCGCGGCGATGACCTCGAGCGCCTCCACGTAATCCTCCCTCTCGCGCGGCCGCTCGAGCGTGTATTCGCACTCGGCGAGCACGACGGCGAGGGGGGTGCGCAGCTCATGCGACACGTCGGAGGTGAGCTGCCGCTCCGTCTCGAAGGCATGCTCGAGCCGCGCGAGCATTTTGTTGAAGACCTCGCCGAGGCGTCCGATCTCGTCCCGGTTTCCCCCGGTGTCGATGCGCCGCTCAAGATCCGTTCCCTCGGAAATGCGCTCCGCTGTCCATTCGATCTTCCGGATGGGAGAGAGGAGCCGGGACGTCAGAAACCAGCCGGACAGCGCCGCGGCGATGAGCAGGGCGGGCAGGAACAACAGCGCGATCCGCGTCATTTCGGAGACCTTCTCGTCGATGTCCGTCTCCGCGACGACCCCTCTGATCCAAAGCGTCTCCCCGTCGGGCGCGGGGATATCCAGACGGCGGTCGTAAAAATCATACCGCACGCCCCCGAGGGAGGTGTGCCACAGCCGCGTGACGGTGAAGGGCTCGGAAGAACTCTCGCGGGAGACGGGATTCTCCCCGTAGAGCATCCTGCCGTCCCCGGCGTACAGTCCGGCGCGGACGTTGTGCACGCTGTCCACGAAATCAAGGTCGACGACAAGCGTTCCTCCGCCGTACCGGATCGAGAGCTCCCCGCTGTCCTCCGTCCCGAGGTCGGACCAGACGATCTTGTCGACGTTTTCCTCCACCATGCCGATCAGATACTGCCGCACGGTCCCTCTCAGGGTCAGGCGGATGGCGAAAATCAGGACGGAAAAGATGATCGCCGCGAGAAGGAGCAGGGTCAGGGTGTAGAGCAGGGTCATTTTGAACCGGATGCTCCGTTTTTTCATTCTTCCCCGCCGTCCTTTCCGGGATCGCGCAGCAGGTAGCCCCGTCCGCGCATCGTCAGAATGAGCTTTTCGGCGCGCCCGCCGTCCAGCTTTTTGCGCAGATAGCTGATATAAACGTCCACGACGTTGGTGCCGCCCTCGTAGTCGGCGTTCCAGATGTGATCCTCGATCTGCTCCCGCGACAGGACATGGTTTTTGTTGTGCATCAGGTATTCGAGCAGGGCGTATTCCCGGGCGGACAGCGCGACGGGTTCCCCGCCGCGGGTCACGGTATGCGCGGCGAGGTCCAGCCGCACGTCTCCCGCGGTGAGCACGCTCCCGGACGCGCCGCCCGAGCGGCGGAGCAGCGCCCGGACGCGCGCGAGCAGCTCCGCCATGGCAAAGGGCTTGACGAGGTAGTCGCTCGCGCCGAGATCGAGCCCGCGCACGCGGTCCTCGATGCCGTCCCGCGCGGTGAGGAACAGCACGGGGGCGTCGATCCCCTCGCGCCGCGCTTCCGCGAGGACGGAAAAGCCGTCGCGCTTCGGCATCATCACGTCGAGGATCACGGCGTCGTAGGGCGCCGCGCGGAGATAGTCGAGCGTCTCTTCGCCGTCAAAGCAGCCGTCGACGCTCCAGCCCTCTTCCGTCAGGCGTTTTTTCAAAATGCGGTGCAGAGTTCTTTCGTCCTCGGCAAGGAGTATGCGCATGCGGGCCTCCGTTCGGGTTCAGCGGATCCGTCCGATCCGCGTGATTTGTCAGTTTGATGATATACGCTCATTATATACGGAAAAAATGAGAATAAGATTAGAGCAATGTAAACGATCAAAGAATGTCTCCCCGCGCGCCGGGCAAACGCCCGGCACAGCCTCTTTTTTTCTTGCATTTTTCCCGCCGCCGTGATATAATCGATACATCGGAAATACGGGACGCCGGGCACAGCCGCCCGACGCCGCCGTAAATGGGGAGCCCCCCGGAGGATCGATATGAACGACGGCAAAAACAAGGAATCAAGCGGCATTTTCAGGCAGAAGAGCGTCAAACAGCTCTCGGGACCGGAGGATCTGAACGACTACATCCGCGTCACCACTCCCTCCGTGTGGATCGTTCTGGCCGCCCTCGCGGTCCTGCTCGTCGGGCTGCTGCTCTGGAGCATTTTCGGAACGCTCGAGGTGCGGGGCGCGGACGGTGCGGTCGAATTCGTCCATCCGATCTCCTACATCGTGAACTGAGAGGCGGGGCGATATGGCGCGCAAAACGATCAAACAGCCCGTGACCCGGGGAAGGGTCAAGGTGCCCGTGATCATGCAGATGGAAGCGCTGGAATGCGGAGCCGCCGCCCTCTGCATGATCATGGCGTATTACGACAAATGGGTGCCGCTCGAAGAGGTGCGCCGCGACTGCAGCGTCTCCCGCGACGGGAGCAAGGCGGGCAATCTTCTGAAGGCGGCGCGGAATTACGGCTTTGTCGCAAAGGGCTTTCGCTGGGAACCAGAACGGCTCAGAGAGAAGGGGAAATTCCCCTGCATCCTCCATTGGGAGTTCAATCACTTCGTCGTATGCGACGGCTTCCGCGGAAACAAGGTGTACCTGAACGACCCCGCGAAGGGCGACTACGCCGTGGATTACGAGACCTTCGACAAAAGCTATACGGGCATATGCCTGACGTTCGAGCCCGGAGAGGACTTTGAGCCGAGCGGCAGGCAGAAGAGCGTCCTCAGCTTCGCGCGAAAGCGGCTGAAAGGGGCCGGCACGGCGGTGGCCTTCGTGATCGTCACGACTGTGATCGCCTCCCTCATCGGGATTTTGCGCTCCGGGTTTTCCCGCGTGTTTCTCGACGAGCTGCTCACGCACAGCCAGCCGGACTGGTTCGTGCCGTTTCTGATCCTGCTTTCCTGCGTCTCGTTCATCGAGATCGCCGCGGCGTGGATCCGCGCGATCTACACCCTGCGGCTCGACGGGAAAATGGCGGTCGTGGGCAGCAGCTCCTATATGTGGAAGGTGCTGCGCCTGCCGATGGAATTCTTCTCCCAGCGCATGGCGGGCGACATCCAGACGCGCAAGGAGGCGAACGCGTCGATCGCGGGCGAGATCGTGAACACCCTCGCTCCGATCGCCCTGAACGCGCTCATGATGATTTTCTATCTGGTCGTCATGATCCGCTATTCGTGGCTGCTCACCCTCATCGGAGTCGCGTCCGTGCTGGCGCAGCTGATCGTCTCGGGCTTCATCTCGAAAAAGCGCGTCAACATCACCCGCGTGCTCATGCGGGACAGCGGCAATCTCTCGTCGACGACCGTCTCGGGCGTGGAAATGATCGAGACCATCAAGGCGAGCGGTGCGGAAAACGGCTTCTTTGAAAAATGGGCGGGCTATCAGGCGTCGGTCAACACGCAGAACGTGCGTTACGAGCGGATCGACGTCTATCTCGGTCTGATTCCCGAGATCATCTCCGCCCTTCTCAACGCCGCGGTCCTGATCCTCGGCGTCTGGCTGACGATGCGGGGAGAGTTCACGACCGGTATGATCTTCGCCTTCCAGGGCTTCCTCGCCTCCTTCGTATCCCCCGCCGAGCAGATCATCGACTCCTCGCAGCAGATCCAGGAAATGCGCACGAGCATGGAGCAGATCGAGGACGTCATGGAATACCCGGAGGACGAGGCGCTGAAAAACGACGGCGGCCTCCCGGAGGACGCCGCGGAGGGCGGCTGGGGCAAGCTCTCCGGCAATCTCGAGCTGCGGCACGTCACGTTCGGCTATTCGCGCCTCGCTCCGCCCGTCATCGAGGATTTCAGCCTGAGCCTGAAGCAGGGACAGCGGGTGGCGTTCGTCGGCGTGTCCGGGTGCGGGAAATCCACCCTTTCGAAGCTGATTTCCGGGCTGTACCGCCCGTGGAGCGGGGAGATCCTCTTTGACGGCAAGCCGATTTCGGAGATCGACCGGAGCGTCTTCACCGGATCGGTCGCGGTCGTGGATCAGGACATCACCCTTTTTGAAGACACCGTCGCGAACAACATCCGGATGTGGGACAACTCCATCGAGGATTTCGAAATGATCCTCGCCGCGCGCGACGCGCAGATCCATGAGGATATCATGAAACGCACGGGCGGCTATCGGCAGAAAATCACCGAGGGAGGCAAGGATCTCTCCGGCGGGCAGCGGCAGAGGCTGGAAATCGCCCGCGTTCTCGCGCAGGACCCCACGATAGTCGTCCTCGACGAGGCGACCAGCGCCCTTGACGCCCGCACCGAGTACGAGGTCGTGAACGCCGTCAAAGACCGGGGGATCACCTGCGTCGTGATCGCGCACCGTCTCTCCACCGTCCGCGACTGCGACGAGATCATCGTCATGGACCGCGGCAAAGCCGTCGAGCGCGGAACGCACGAGGAACTCATGAAGTTCGGCGGCCTTTACGCACGGCTTGTGACCAGCGAGTAAACAGCAGGGAGCGGGGAGAGGAAGTGGGAAAGTTCCTGCGCGGATCCGCGAAAAATCCGCCGGACGACCGATCCCGAAATCCCGCGCTCCCGAATCACGATCTTCTCCGAGCGAAAGGAGGAAAGGTAAATTGGGCTGGTTTGACGAACAGATCCGCGTGCGCCGGGAAGCGGACCGCGCGGTGTTCGAGGACAGCTTTGTCCGGATGGCGGGAGCCGTCATGGGACGAAAGCTGAGCGAAGCTCTGAACGACGACCGGCAGGTGACGACGGACGCCGTCGGCGAAATCCTGAAATACTGCCGCGTGAAGCCCCGCGAGGTCCCCGACGACATCCGGGACATGAACGAGGTGCTGGAATACCTGCTGCGCCCCTCCGGCATCATGCGGCGCGGCATCACGCTCTCCAAGGGCTGGTACCGGGACGCGTCGGGCGCCATGCTCGGCACGCGCAGGGACGACGGCAGCGTGGTCGCGCTGATCCCGCGGGGGCTGAACGGTTACTGCTTCTATGACCGGAAAGCGGAAAAATGGGTGCGGATCAACAAGAAGACCGCCGATCTGATCGAGGAAGAGGCGATCGTCTTCTACAAGCCCTTCCCCCTCACAAAAATGAACGCCGGCAGTCTGCTCCGGTTCATTCTGAAGGGCATTTCCGCCCCAGATATCGTTCTGCTCGCCGCGTCGATGCTCGCCGTCACGCTCGTCGGTCTCTTCATCCCGAAGCTGACGAACCTGTTGTTTTCCGACGTGCTCGACTCCGGGAGCGGAGAGGCGCTCTGCGGCATCGCGGCGTTTCTCATCTCGGTGTCGATCGCCGGGCTGCTCTTCGACGTCGCGAAGACCCTGCTCATCGCCCGGATCGGCACCAAGCTGACTCTCGCGGCGGAGGCGGCGACGATGATGCGACTCCTCTCCCTGCCCGCAAACTTCTTCCGGAATTTCAGCGCAGGGGAGCTCAGCAGCCGTGCCTGCCAGATCAACGGTCTGTGCGACCGCACGGTGGACATCGTCTTTTCCGCGGGACTGGGATCCCTGTTCTCCCTGATCTACGTATCCCAGATCTTCCTATACGCCCCCGCCCTCGTCGCCCCCGCGCTGCTCATCACCTTCTTCACCGTTCTTCTCACGGCCGCGGAGGTGTTCGCGCACATGAGGATCCGAAAGGACGCCATGCTGGCGGAGAGCGAGGAAAGCGGGCTGTCCTATCAGCTCATTTCCGGCATTCAGAAGATCCGGCTCTGCGGAGCCGAGCGGCGCGCGTTCGCGAAGTGGGGCAGCCGCTATGCCGAAGAAGCGGCCCTCACCTATAATCCGACGCTCTTTCTGAAGGTCAGCTCGGTCATCACGCTCGCCGTCTCCCTGATCGGCACGCTCGTGATGTACGCGGGCGCGGTGAAGAGCGGCGTGACCGTCGCGGAGTTCTACGCCTTCAGCACGGCGTACGGCATGGTCAACACGGCGTTTCTCGCGCTCGCCTCCGTCGCGGCGGGCATCGCGGACATCCGCCCGGTGCTCGAGGTGGCGCGGCCCATCCTCGAGGCTGAGCCGGAGATCTCCGCGGACAAGCACGTCGTCACGAAGCTTTCCGGATCGATCGAGCTGAACAACGTCACCTTCCGCTACCGGGACGACATGCCCCCGGTGCTCGACGATCTCTCCCTGAGGATCCGTCCCGGTCAGTACGTCGCCGTCGTCGGGAAAACGGGCTGCGGCAAATCCACCCTCATGCGGCTGCTGCTCGGCTTCGAGACCCCGCAGAAGGGGGCGGTTTACTACGACGGGCACGATCTCTCGACGATCGATCTCAAATCCCTCCGCCGCCGGATCGGCACGGTGATGCAGGACGGCAAAGTGTTCACGGGCGACATTTACTCGAACATCGTGATCTGCGCGCCGTGGCTCACGCACGACGACGCGTGGGAAGCGGCGGAGACCGCGGGTCTGGCGGACGACATCCGCGCCATGCCGATGGGGATGAACACACTCCTCTCCGAGGGACAGGGCGGCATCTCCGGCGGACAGCGGCAGCGGCTCCTGATCGCCCGCGCCGTCGCGCCGAAGCCGAAGATCCTCATGTTCGACGAGGCGACGAGCGCCCTCGACAACATCACGCAGAAGCAGGTCTCCGATGCGCTGGACAAAATGAAGTGCACCCGGATCGTGATCGCGCACCGGCTTTCCACCATCCGGCAGTGCGACCGGATCCTTGTGCTCGATCAGGGTAAGATCGCGGAGGACGGCACATACGAGGAGCTGATCGCGAAAAACGGCGTGTTCGCCGAGCTTGTCGCGCGCCAGCGTCCGGACGCGGAATAAAAAGCCGCGCGGATGCGGTGGGCAGCGAGCCGGAAACGCCCGGCCCGCGCTGAAATTTCACACGAAATTCCGCGGCGGGACTTGATTTTCCCCGGAAAAATGTGTATAGTAAAAGTGTAAAAATCCGATAGTTTGAAACAGGAGCGAGAATTGATGGAAAAAGACCCGAAACTGGCCGAGCTGTATCAGCTCGTCTCCGCCTCCCTGACGGATGAACAGAAGAAAAAGGCGGACGCCTGCAAAACCGCGGACGAGCTCATGAATCTGCTCTCCGAAGAAGACATCCCCCTGCCCGACGAGCTGCTCGACATGGCGGTGGGCGGAATGGCTGTCGTTTACAACGACAGATTCGGCCCCGGAGGCGGCAGAAAGGAAAGCCCGCTCCGAATCAACGGAGACGGCAAGCTGAAAGATCCGACCGGCATCATTACCCTCTGAGCCGCGCGGATCATCCCGCCGCCTCGGACCGGACGCCTGACGAAAGGAATAAACAGGAATGACCATTCAGAAAAAGAAAGAGGGCGCCGCCCTCACCGTCGAGCTCGACGGACGCCTCGACACCATGACCTCTCCCCAGCTCGAAACAGAACTGCGCACTTCCCTCGACGGGATCACGGATCTCGTTCTCGACATTACGAAGCTCACCTACATCTCCTCCGCGGGACTGCGCGTGCTTCTCTCCGCCCAGAAGGTCATGAACCGGCAGGGCGCGATGACCATCCGCGGCGCGTCGGCTGAAATCATGGACATTTTCGACGTGACGGGCTTCTCGGACATTCTGAACATCGAATAATCGGCGGATAATTCCGCATCCTAATGAGAGTCTGAAGGTTTACGCATCGATGAAAATGACGCAGGACAACCCAAAGGAAACCGAACTGTCGCAGAACGCCGCGTTCATCCGGAGCACCTACCGCAAGGCGGTGTTCACGGGCATGCTCTCGATCATGAGCGTGAACATCAACGTGTTCGTGGACGGCATTCTGGTGGGCAGCCGCATCGGCTCCAACGCCCTCGCGGCAATCAACCTGAGCCTGCCGGTCTACTGGACGCTCTGCGTCGCGGGCTCCTTCCTCGCTGCCGGAACCGCCATTCCCGCCGCGCGCGCCATCGGCATCGGGGACGCAAAGCGTAGGGACGTCTTTTTCCGCACCGGGTTCAACGTCTCCGTGCTGGCGTCGCTCGTCATCACCGCGCTCGCGCTGGCGCTGCGCGGCCCCTTGGTATCGTTTCTCAGCGGGGACAACTCGACCAGTCGGTACGTGATGGATTACACGGTGATCACGCTGATCGGGGCGCTCCCCAAGATCCTCATCTACATTCCGTTCTGGTATCTGCGCCTCGACGGGAAAAACGGGGACGTCGCCGTTATGATGTTCGGCATGACCGTCGTCAACATCGCTCTGGACGTACTGCTTGTCTACGGACTGGACATGGGCGTCTTCGGCGCGGGGCTGGCGAGCGTGATCGCCACGGCTCTGGCGTGCCTTTACGGGGTGATCCGGCTGTTTTCGAAGGACAGTCCCTACAGCTGGCGCCCCGAGACGGTGCACAGCCGCAAGGACTGGGCGACCGTCACCGCAGCGGGCTTCCCCTCCGCCTTCAACAACCTCTGCGCGACCGTCCGGCTGCTCTTCGTGAACGCCATGCTGATGGGGTACGGCGGCGCGGGACTGGTCGCGGTGTTCACCGCGGTCAACGGCATCTGGGGCTTCGGTGAATGCGTCACGCTGGGCGTGCCCGCCGCGGGCAGCGGCATGATGGGCGTGTTCAGCGGGGAACGCGACAACGGCAGCTGCCGACTCCTGCTCCGGGAGGAATGGAAATTCGGCTGCGTCGGCGGAGGCGTTTTCCTCGCGCTGTGCGCGGCGCTGTCCTGGGCGATCCCCGCGATGTACGGGCTGGGCGAAAGCATCCTCATCCCGCTTATGTGGATGGCTCTCTCCGTCTTCCCCGCCCTGCTTCTGAACATGCTGTCCACCTACTACAATATGGCGGGACGGAACGCCTGGTCGAACGCCCTCATTTTTCTGAGGACGATCGTGACGACCTATATCTGCCTGCGCGCCGTCATCGCCGCGCGGTTTTCCGTCTTCTCGTTCCTCTTGTTCTCGGAGCTTGCGGCAGCTCTCCTCTGGTGGGGAGCGACCTTGATCCATCACAAGCGGCGTCCGCGGGATTCCCGCTACCTGATGACCGACATGGAAGACGAGATAAACGGACGGGTGCTGAATTTCTCGGTGAACGCCGAGGTCGACGAAATCGTCAGCGCCAGCGAGCGCATCAGCGAATTCTGCGCGCTCAACGGCATGAACGTCAAGGAGACGATGCGTCTCGAAATGAGCATGGAGGAGGTCATGACGCTGATCCATCAGGTCAACGCGTCGAAAGGCGTCCAAAATCTCAAGTTCGACCTGCGCGCCTACGCGATCAGCGGCGTACGGGGCATCCGCATCCGCTACAGCGGGACCCCGTTCAACCCGTTCAATTTCACCCCCAGCGAAGGGCTTGTCGAGGACGATATGTTCATGGGCGTGAGAATGATCAAGAAAATGGTCACGGACGTCAACTATCAGCGCACCTTCGGCGTCAACACGCTGCAAATACTTTTGAAAGAGGATCTGTAAATGAAGCTGTCGATACGAAAGGCCCGGCCGCGCGATCTTCCCGCGCTCAAACGCCTGACGGACGAATACCTCGCCGAGGATTATTATTCCGTGGAGCTCCTTGACGCGTGCATCCGGGGGGATCGGAATCTCTTCTACGTCGTGACCGACGCGGACCGGGGCGGCGAGGTCATTTCCTATTTTTACGCGTTTCTCGCCGGTCTGGACGAGGCGCTCGCGGCCATGCACGTGAAGGAGAGGCCCGAGGCGCTCGCAGAGTACGACGGGGATACGCTCGTGGGCGTCTACAAGCTCTCGAGCACGGAAAAGGCCTACCAGAGAAACGGGCTGTGCACGTCCTTCGTCCGCGTTCTGGAACCGGTTCTGAGGGAGCGCGGCGCGAAGATGATCCTTGCCACGGCGATGCGTTCCCCCGCGCCGGAGCAGCGCGTCCCCATGCGGAAGATCTTTCATGATCACGACTTCTCCCCGATCGCGGAAATCATCCGGCCGTGGAACGACCTCACCCTGTACTGTCCGTACTGCGGCAGAAACCGCTGCATCTGCGACGCGGTATTCTATATGAAGAATCTGGAGGAAGAAGATGTCGGGGAATAAGACGGAAAAAAACCGCGGGGGCCGGTTCGGCATCAGCAAAAAGCTGCTGCTCAGCGTCATACTGATGACCGTTCTGATCTGCGCGGTTTCCACGATCAGCGGCTATACCCATTACAACAATACGATCCGGAAACTGTACAACGATAACGGCTATGTGGTCGCGAACATCGTCCGGGATCACGTCGACGGCGACAAGGTCGGCCGCTACGCCGGGATCGCGGAGGCTTTGAAGACCGATGAGAACGCCGAACAGCGCGCGAAGGACGTGATGGCGGAAACCGATTACGCCGAGATCGCGGATTACCTGAAGGAAGTGGATCGCGTTTCCAACACCGCGTGGATCTACGTCGTGACCGTAAGCGAGGACCAGACGATCTGCTACGTATTCGATACCTCCGAGTACAACACGCCGATCGGCTATACCGACCCGGTCGCCTCGAATTTTAAAGAAGTGTGGGAAGCCTATACCGAAGGGAAAAAGCCGGACAGCTATCTCGTCCGCCACTCCCCCTCCTACGGCTATCTGACGTCGAGCATGCTGCCGATCACCGACAGCGAGGGAAAAATCGTCGCCCTGCTGCTCGTGGACGTCAAGATGGAGCTGATTTTGACCACCCTGCGCAGCTACATCGTCAACATGATCCTGATCTCCCTCTGTGTTCTCGTGCTGTTCATTTTTGCGTACTGGTTCTTCATGCGCAAAAACTTCATCAGTCCGCTGATGCGGATCCGCGGGAACGTCACGGAGTTCGCGGAGAACAACACGTCGACCACCATATCGCTCGACACCATTAAAACAAAGGACGAGATGCAGGATCTGGCAGAATCCATCGGGCGGATGGAGAGCGATATCATCCGGTACATAGACAACATCAAGAACATCACCGCCGAAAAGGAGCGCATCGGAGCGGAGCTGAACATCGCCACGCAGATCCAGGCGGATATGCTGCCCCGCATCTTCCCCGCGTTCCCCGAGCGGAAGGAATTTGACATCTATGCCACCATGACGCCCGCGAAGGAGGTCGGCGGCGACTTCTACGACTTCTTCCTGATCGACGGCGACCACCTCGGACTCGTGATGGCGGACGTGAGCGGGAAGGGCGTGCCCGCCGCGCTCTTCATGGTGATCGCGAAGACGCTCATCAAGAACCGGGCGCAGATGGGCGGCACCCCGGGCGAGATCCTCGCCTACGTGAACGAACAGCTCTGCGAGGGCAACGACGCCGAGCTCTTCGTCACCGTCTGGTTCGCGATCCTTGAGATCTCCACCGGCCGGGGGATCGCCGCGAACGCCGGACACGAGCATCCTGCCATCCGCCGCGCGAACGGCGAATACGAGCTTGTGGTCTACCGCCACTCGCCCGCCGTCGCAACGATGGAGGGCATGCGTTTCCGGGATCACACCTTCGAGCTTCATCCCGGCGACTCGCTCTTCGTCTACACGGACGGCGTTCCGGAGGCGACGAACGCCGAAGAAGAGCTCTTCGGCACGGATCGGATGCTCGCCGCGATGAACAGGCAAGCGGACGCGGCTCCCATGACGCTGCTTTCGAACGTCCGGACCGACATCGACGCCTTCGTGGGCGACGCGAAGCAGTTTGACGACATTACCATGCTCGGTCTCACCTATTCGGGACCGGAAAAGGAGGACGAGAAATGATCATTCCCGCAGCACTCGACAGGCTTGACGAGGTCCTGGCGCCGATAGACGCGGCGCTCGATAAGCTCGAATGCCCCATGAAAATACAAATGATGATCGACCTCGCCGTCGAAGAGGTTTTCGTCAACATCGCGCACTACGCCTACGCGCCGGACACAGGCGACGCCGAGATCCTCGTGCGGACGGACGAAGAGACCGGGACGATCGAGATCGAATTCCGCGACAGCGGCATCCCCTTCGACCCGCTCGCGAAGCCCGACCCGGACGTCACCCTCTCCGCCGAGGAGCGCAAGATCGGCGGACTGGGCATCTATCTCGTGAAGAAAAACATGGACGCCGTGACCTACCGCAGGCAGGACGGGCAGAACGTCCTCACGCTGACGAAGAAGGTACGGTGAGGAGAGCGTTTCGGGCTGAACGGCGGTCCCCGGGGCCCGTCGTCGGTCCGGCGCGGCGAACAAGGGAGGAATAAGGGTCATGAAGGAATATCTGAGCAACCGCAGGCAAATATGGATGACCTTTGCGGCCTCGCTCGTACTGATCGCGTTCTCCACTCTGCTCTTTGCCGCGTGGTTTTGGTATGATCTGAGGGAAGGGCTCGGCGGGGTGTTCAAGCGTCTCGGAGACGAAGGAGTCCTGGGAATCCTCGGCGTGCTGTTCGCCCTCCTCCTGTTCGCTCTGGGCGTCTTTCTTCTGGTAAGGAGCATCGTGCTGCTTGCGGAAAGCGCGGCGGCGAAGAGGAGGATCAAACGGGGCGGGCAGTATGAAAAAATCCGCGCCGACTTCGATTCCGCCCGATCCCTGCTTCTGGACGAGCTGCGCGCCGGAGAGGAATACCTCTTCGTGAAGCGCGGCGCGGACGTCGCCGCGTATTCCGAAATCGAAAGCTATCTTCCGAAGCTTGAGTATGCCAAGGTGTTTGACGGAGATAAAATGACCGGCAAAAACGTCATCTTCCGTATCCGAGCCCGCAAAAACGGCAGAAAGCGCACGTTTATCGCGGTCGCGAACTTTACACCCGCCGCGGGATACGAGGAAAACTCGGTAGACAAGGAGCTCGCAGAGATCAACAAGGTTGTGAGCGTTCTGAAAGAGAAGAATCCGAAAATCGTGCTCGAAAACAAAGCAAAATGACCGCGCGATCCGTTCTGCGCGGGGCGCATCCGAAAAAATCCGACGGGAGGCACGCTCACATCCGGTGAGGACCTCCCGTCGTTTTTCATTTTATTGCGCGGGGAACGCGGCTGCTTTGATCACGGGATCCCGCGCAGGGAACATGGTCCTGCGGAACCGCCGCAAAGGAAGGGGGACGGCATATCCGAACGCGTCCCGCGGGGCGGAGGGAAAGCCGGAGGGAGATTCCTCACGGCAGGGCGCGGATGGTCTTGTCGAGATATTTGACGCGTCTCTGCACGGCGTTCTCGAAATAGGAGAGGGAATCCGCTGTGCTCGTCTGCGGCCAGCGCTCGAGATTCCTTGCCCACGCGCCGGAGGAATGGAGCAGATCCCAGAATTCCCGCGCGTCGGCGATGAGCGTGTCGGCGTCCGCGATGTGCCCGGACATGATCTTCTCCCAGCGCTCCTTCACATAGTCCGACGCGCCGGGGACGTATTTCAGAAGCCGCCTGCCGCACTGGAAATCGTAGGACGCGGTGATCGCGCCCGAATTCTCATAGAGATAATTGTTCGCCCGCTCGCCGTTCCACCCGAGCCCGAAGGTGATGTCGAGGTCCCATGGATAGGCGGTCATCTTTCCGTCGACCGAGGCGTAATAGGTGTTTTTCCACGTGTTGTCCGCCGCCATCGCGACGTTGAGAAACAGCCAGTATTCGAGCATATTGTGCAGATCGGCGACCTCTCCGATGTGCGCGGCGAATTCCTTTCCGTCCGCCTCATAGCAGAGCCGGACGTATTCGGCAAGATTGTCCCACGGGTTCCCGGTCCCGTCCTGCGCTGACGGTTCCGTCGACGAGTCGGGGTATTTCTTTTCCATCGAAGAGTAGGCCGCGCTGTCCGGCTTCTGCCGCGCGAGCCCGGCGGAGCCCGGCACGTCCCAGCTCACGCATTTGAACAGCGAATCGCCGCGTCCGGCGTCGAGGGAAAGCATTTTCGCGTCCACCCGTTCCATGAGCACGTAGAGCCCGTAATACCGGTTCCCGAGGATCAGCTCCGCGTACTCCGCGCCCATCGGCGCGGCGTTCAGCGCGTCGGAGGACGCGGTCATGCGCTCCCACAGCCGCCATCCGACCATGTCGCGCACGTGGGTGTTGTCCGAATAGCTCGCGTAGAGGATCCAGTCGTCGTCCCGCCGCATTCCGAGCAGGGGGAGGTTTTTCTTTTCTCCCTTCTCGTCAAGCAGCGTGAGCCGGAACCCGGTTTTCGAAAGAGAGGCGGAGGACGCGCCGCGCACGCTCACCTCCGCGCGGGAAGCCGTGTATCGGACGCCGCTCTCCGCCGCTTCCCAAACTTCAAATGCGGCGGGCATGGGGGTCGTGCCGACCGTGCGGCGTTTCTCCTGATCCATCCGAACGGACAAAACGGGCAGCGTGGTGAAGACGAGCTCAAAGGAGGCGTGGGCGGACTCCGTAAAAACGGCGATCCGTGCCGGGACGCTCTCCCGCATCATCCGCGCAAAATCCGCGTCCGGCAGGGCGGCGTCAAGAAGCACGGAGGCTTCCCCGCCCTCCCCGTCCTCTGCCGAAAGCCCGGTGAGGTTTTCAAGTCCGAAATCCGCCGTCACGGGCAGCCAGAATCGTTCCTCCGCCCGCGGAAGGGGAACGCCGCCGAAGCGCAGCGTGAAGCTGTCCGGGGAATTCTCCCGCCCCTCGGACACCGCGTCGATCTCGGCCCGGTCCGCGAACCGGGCGGTACCCGTCCCGCTCTCCGGCGCGGGGGCTTTCTCTTTCCCCGCCCCGACTCCGTCTCCGCGAGCGGGCCGATCCTTCCCGCTTTCCGCACTCTCCCCGGCTTCAGCGGTCTCAGCAGTCTGGACGGGCGCGGGCAAGCTCTCTTTGGCGCACGAAAGCAGCAAAAAAAGAGCGGCGAGCAGCAGACAAACGGCACGGCGCGGCATGGCACAACCTCCCCGAGAAAGATCATGGGAACAGTATAGCACAATCCGCGACGGATTGCAAGAGCCGCCGCGTCGTCGAAGAGCGAGCCAAAAACCAGAAAAACCGGGCGGCGCAGTTTTCCCACATGGAAAACAACCTGCGCAGCCGGAGAACGGGGCCTCCGCGTTCACGGCCACGACACAAATATGTGGTATGATTTCAGAAGAAAACCGAAGAAAGGACGGCGAAGTCCCATGGAATACAGAAAAATCTTCGATACGATCCCCGACGCGTTTGACCGCTGGCGTCCGCGGTACTGTTCGGAGCTCTTTGCCTCGCTCATCACCGCCGCAAAGATCGGTCTCGGAAAAACGGTGCTCGAGATCGGACCGGGCACGGGACAGGCGACGGATCCGATCCTGAAAACCGGCTGTGACTATCACGCCGTGGAGCTGGGCGAGCACTTATGCGAAAAGATGTGGGAGAAATACGGGCATTACCCGAATTTCGAGCTCTTCTGCGGCGATTTTGTCACGGAGGATTTCGGGAACGCGCGGTTCGACCTCATCTATTCCGCCGCGGCGATCCAGTGGATCCCGGAGCGGGACGCCTTTCAAAAATCCTTTGATCTCTTGAAGCCCGGCGGGACGCTCGCCATGATGCTGACCGTGGGCGATTACCGGACGCCGGACGAAGAGCTGTATCAAAAAATCCAGAAGGTCTACGCCGATCACTTCAAACCGGAGACCGCGTACCGGGACATGCACGCCCCGTTCCGGTACGAGAACGCGCCGGAATACGGCTTCGTCGGTTTCGAGCGGCGGGAATTTCACGGGCGGCGCGTCTTCACGGCGGACGAATACGCCGCGCTCTGCGGGACGCACTGCGATCACCTCGTGATCCCCGAGCCGGAGAAGACCCTTTTCTTCGACGGGCTGAGAAAAGCGGTCCGGGAGGCGGGAGACAGGATCGTGTTCGAGGATACCCATGTGCTGTACCTCGCGCAGAAACCGGGATAAATAATGCGGACTCTTTTTCGAGTTCGCAACTTTTTTTCCGTGAATCCGGTGTCCGGGTGCGGTATAATGGGCATGCCGACGGGGAAAGAACCGCAAAGCGCTTCCTTCCCGCCGACAGCTCCTTGACAACCGCATACACAGATCATAACAAGTTCCTCGAGGCCATTTTGCATCTCAGTGCATAAACGGGATGAAAACCGTTCTGAGAGGCGTCGGCTTTCGGCCGTGGGACGGTCGGAACGCCCGCATTGGGGAAAAGCGCGGGGGATACTCCGCGTCAGTGCCCTTCCCTGCCCGGGCGACCGGACGGGGGAATGCCGACAGGCAGTAAATGCAGAGCCGTGCCGGAGGAAAGCAGATCAAAGCGCAGCGTCTGTCGCCGGTCAATAGACGCCCTCCCGAAAGGAGGGAATAACCCGGAATGCCGCGGGGCGGTGCCCGCAGGAGCGCGGTCGGATTTACGAGGATCCGATCCGTTCCGGGAAGACCGACAAACCGGTTTCCACTGAAGTCCCGAAAGGGATGTATAAGACGGATGGCTGACCCGAACAGCGGAATCGTGGAAATCTCGTTCCCGTATACGATCACAATAACACCGCTCAAGATGTTATAAAAAGCTTGCCGGAGGATCCGTGAAGGGTAAAGGCAACCAATCCTTTTTGAGCTCGGCGGTTTAGGCCGCGGGATGCGCGGACAGGAGTCGCTTCCTGTCAACCGGCCGCATCTCCTCAATGGCTGAACAGGTCTGAATTTTCGGTCGGTACCGTGAAAGCGGGCAAGATGGCCCGGAGGAACTTGTTATGGCGGACGCGGGCGCCGACCTTTGACCGGACGAAAAAACGGGCTGTGGGGCGCAAGCTCTCCCGCGGCAGACCGGCAAGACCGGAAAGCCCCCGCATCCGCTTTCGATCCAGCAGCTTTCACAACCCGGTGCCAAAGTGTCATCACGCGCCCGGGACATGCCCAATGGGAGCTGAACGGAAGGGATACCTTCCGAAATCAGCCCGCGCTCGGCGGCGACGCCGCGCGCACAGGCGAAAACGCCAACCCGACGGGCAAGGTGCAGAAGGTCGGAGACCGTTAACGCAGGAATTCTGCCGCCGACGCAATAGACGCCTCCTGTGGAGGAAGAATCCGGTTCCGGCTCCGAGTCGGTCACTCGGAGCACACACCGGAAACCCTGACCCGGGAAACAAGTCGGCCGCCGTTGAACGCGGTCTGAGAAAGGACCGCGGTATAAGGCAGAGTTTCCG
The DNA here is from genome assembly GCA_017540175.1 of Clostridia bacterium. Lineage (GTDB taxonomy): Bacteria > Bacillota > Clostridia > Oscillospirales > CAG-272 > UMGS1696. The sequence continues at coordinate 41,807 of JAFYBN010000020.1, forward strand.
TACCAGTAGCTTAATCGGTAAAACCAACTGCCGGAAGGCAGCTATTTCAAGTGAAAGCTGGGGGTAACAAATCCCTCCCGGATTCCACGGGTAACCGTGGGGGCAGCGCGGTGTTCGGACGGCTACCGGACGCAAGCGGACTTACCGGCGGCGGAACAAACGATGTACGGCACGATGTACGGCGAAAGCCGGCGGAAGCTGCTGGATCGAAAGCGGAACACATCATGCGGTATAAGCGGGGCTCAAACGCCCGCGTTCGCGGCAATTGCCTCGGTTCAGGCGGGAAGAGCCCCACAGCCCGACGGGAGCATCCGCGTCCCATTCTCCATTCGATCGCTGTCGTTTACGGATCCGCACAAGACGGAAGGAGGGATGTCCATGAACAAACGCTGTACGAACTCATACTGCCGGAAAACCTTCTCCACCCTGAATTTCGACGGCCATTGCCCGTGGTGCGGCAAAGCGTATCCCCAGCTTGCTCCTGCCGTAAATGGCACATGCCGCGGCGCATTCATCAAACTGCAGGCAACGAATGGAAAGAGACCCATGCCTCTGTGGATCGACCTTACAGAGGTCCTCGACCATATCCGCGCCGATCGGCGCCTTTACGCCGCAAAGGCGCTCCATACCCAGTTTCAGGTCCGCGGGTATCGGGCTGATTTGAGAAGCGTGCTGAACTTCTGCCGGGCTCTTCAGGATGGGAAACAGCCCTGCACCGTCTGGCACAAAACCGGCGAGATCAGAGACAACCTGCCTGTGGTGAAGGCGAGGGATGGGGGGTAAAGCGGCACGGGCACAAATCCCTTTCGCGCGCAGAACCGCACGGGAGCCGTTTCCGAAACGAAATCGGAAGCGGCTCCCGCTTTTTCTGTTGATGCGCGGACTCACCCCGAGGTTTCGCGGTATTCCCGCACGAAGCGCAGGATCGGTTCCCGCGGCAGGGATCCTTCTTCCCCGACGAGGAAGAGATAAACCGCGCGGCATGTCGTTCCGTCCTTTGCGGCCTCGCAGACGACCGAGAAGGACTTTCCCTCGGGGACCGGGAAGGAAACGCGGTTCCCGGAGAGCCCGACCGGGATGCTCAGCTTTTCGTTGTCCGCGCCGGAGAGGAGCGAATACCCGTCCCGGTACGCTTTGACCGAAAGAGAATCCGCTCCGATCCCGTGATCATCGCAGAGGAACGCGTACCCCTCGAAACCCTCGCCAACTCTCCAGACGAGCCTGTCGTAGCGAAGCGTGAGCCGGAGCGGCTTCTGCGCGTCGCGCCAGAACAGGAGGGCGAGCTTCGGATTCCCGTAATAGTCGACCATCGACGTGCAGGAGACGTTCGGCCACGGCTCGTTCAGCTGCCACACGATGGAGCCGACGTTTTCCTGCGCGGCGGGCGCGAACGCCTCCCCGGGGGCGAGGAGTGCGGGCTTCGCCGTTTTCGCGCGGCGGCGGTGGGCTTCGACGGCATAGCGGATCCCCTCCGCCTGCAGGTACTGGCTGAGATCGCAGAGCTCTTCGAGGTCGTCGATCTCCCCGAACAGCGGGCGTTCGCGGTAGGCATAGGTGTCCCACCACTCCCCGCGGTGCCGCCAGACGAGGCTCTCGCCCATCGTCGTCACCTTTTGATGCTCGGGCGTGAGAACGGAGCGGATGGAATCGATGTTCGACATGCCGTCCACGCCGAATTCGCTGTGCAGAAGGATCGTGGATTTGTTGTACAGCTCGTACTGGGTGCGCACGCCCTCGTATTTCCACGGGCCGTGGATGTCCTGATTGCGCTCCGGCCTCATCGGATCAAACCACTCCGTCGGACCGGACGCGGAGGTCGGCAGCATGAGCACGTCCGGCGCGAGCTCGTCTGCGATCCCTTTCAGCATGGCGAGGTTTTCGTCCCCGAAGGTCGAGGGGATCCCGCTCTCGTCCATCAGCTCGTTGCCGCCGCTTAAATAGGTCAGGGAGACGTGGTTCCGCTTTACCGGCAGGGCGGCGCGGGCGGTCTGCCCGATCAGCTTCAAAAACTCCGGGCGTTTCGACGGGATGTTGTCGATGCCGGAGGAGGACTGGATGAACTCCTGCCAGACCATGATGCCGTATTCGTCGCATAGATCGTAGAAATCCTCGCTCTCGATGACGCCGCCGCCCCAGACGCGGATGAGGTTCACCCCGGCGTCCCGCGCGAGGGAGAGCAAGCGCTCGTACCGTTCGCGCGTCACCGTTCCGATCATGTGGTCGAGCGGGGTCATGTTCACGCCCTTGATGTAGACGGGCACGCCGTTCACGACGGGGATATAGGGCAGCACGTCCGGGTCGGCGCAGTCCGGCTTTCGGTATTCGACGGTCTTCAATCCGACGCGGAACGTCCTCTCGTCGTCGGCAGTGGTCAGCGTCAGATCGTATAGGGGCTGCTCTCCCCAGCCGTTCGGATACCAGAATTCGGGGTCGGGAACGGTCAGCGTGAGCTCCCCGCACGTCGTCCATCCGTCGCCGGCGAGCTTCCCGCGAAGGGAGAGGAGGGCGCGGAACTTCCGGTTCGCCGCCGAAACGGTCAGCTTTCCCCCTTCCCGGCAGCGGATCATCACGTCACGGACAGGGTCGGAGCAAATGTCGAGATACGCCGCGCCGTCGAGCCCGAGGTCGACGAGGCGCGTGCCGAAATCCCATTTGTAACCGAACCGCGCCTTCTGCGTCCAGGTGCGGCTGGTGTACCCGATCTGTCCCATTTCGTCCGGCGCGCTCTCGAGCACGACCGTGAGCGTGTTCTCCTCCTCGCGGAGTACCTCCGTCACGTCGACGGTCAGCGGCGCGTACATGCCGGTGTGCTCGGCGATCTTTCGGTCATTGAGATAAACGTGCGCGTGATAGTCGATCCCTTCGAGCACGAGCCGGACGCGCCGCCCGCCCGTCTCCGGCATGGGGAACGAGGTCATATAGCTCCAGAAGCGGTTCGCGACCCATTCGCACAGCAGGGAGTTCATTTCAAAATACGGATCGGGGATCACCCCGGCGCGGCGCAGGTCGTCGTAAACGCTCCCCGGCACTCTCGCGGGAACGCGCGGCGTGACGGCCGAGAATTTTGCGCCGGTCTCGACGGACGCGCCCTGCATCACGGTCCAGGGCCACGACCCGGCGACGGTCCAGTCACAAAGGGGGATTCTCATGGGGACCTCCCGTAAAGAAAATTTAGAGTGTTCTGCCCGCGGGGTCTTGAGTCCGCGGCGATTTTATTATATAATAAGAACAGCACGAAAGTCAAGCGTGAACATGAGAAAGCGTCCCGGTCCGTCTCCCCCGCGGCCGCGGGACAGGAAACGGGGTATCCCGTCCGCGGACGGTTTTCTCCCATCCAATTTCGAACCATAAGGAGGCAGTTATGTTTGAACGCGTATCCCCCGAGGAAGCAGGCGTCCACAGCGACGGGATCGTCCGCTTTTTCGACGACATGAAGGCGAAGCGGCTGCACATGCACGCCGTGATGATTCTCAGGCACGGAAAGGTGATCGCCGAGGCGGAATTCGCCCCGTGGTCGAAGAACAACCTCCACATGCTCTTCTCCCTTTCGAAGAGCTTCACGTCCACGGCGGTGGGCTTTGCTGTACAGGACGGACTGCTCAGGCTGAGCGACCGTCTGATCGATTTCTTCCTCGATCTGCTCCCCGCGGAGCCCTGCGAAAACATGAAGAAAATGACCCTGAAGCACCTGCTCACGATGAACACCGGGCACGGCGAGGAACCCCGGTGGAACGGGGACAACTGGGAAAAGGTCTTTATCCGCAGCTACGTCGAATTCGAGCCGGGGACGCATTTTCTCTACAACACCTTTGCCACCTACATGCTCGCCGCCGTCGTGCAGAAGGTCACGGGCAAAAAGCTGCTCGCGTATCTGCGCGAAAAGCTGATGGATCCCCTCGGCATGAGCCCGGATATCCGGTTCGACGAATCCCCCTCCGGCGTGGCGACGGGCGGCTTCGGTCTGAACGTCCGGGTCGGGGACATCGCGAAGCTCGGCCAGTTCTATCTGCAGAAGGGAAAATGGGACGGGAAACAGCTTCTCGGCGAGGACTGGATCCGGGACGCCGCGACGCCGTGGTCCGACAACAAAAATCACGGCGGAGAAAACTCGGACTGGGGCTCGGGCTACGGGTATCAGTTCTGGATGTGCAGACCGGACGAGGTATTCCGCGGCGACGGCGCGTACGGCCAGTACTGTGTCGTGATGCCGGGGCAGGACATGGTGATCGCGATTTTGAGCGGCATCGGCGACATGGGCGCGGTACTCGATTCGATCTGGACGAATATCCTGCCCTGCGTCGCGGACGGGCCGATTGCCGCATCGGGCGCGGAAAACGCTCTCTCCGCCCTGCAGATGGATGCGAAAACGCCCGCGATCTGGGAGGAGGACGGCACGGCGGTGAGCGCTCCCATCCCGGAGGAGGGCTGGCTCGGCACCTACCGGATGCGGCCGAATTCCCCCCTCGGGATCGATACGTTCACGCTCGGCGCCGACGGCGTGACCCTCTCAAAAGGGGACGACGCGGAGACTTGGGCGCTTTCGCTCGACGAATGGATCCCCGCGGCGGGTAATCCCGAAGTCGCCGTCCGCGCGGCAAAGACGCGGGACGGGCTGATCCTGCACAGCTGCCGGGTGTTCACGCCGTTTGAGACGATCCTGACGCTGACATTCACCGCCTGCGGCGTGGAGATCCGAGGCAGGGGGAACCCGGGCAGCGGGGAGTTCACGGAGATCGGGTACAAGATGTAAGGTTCACATCATCAGAGGAGGTTTCCCATGGCTGTTATGATCGCGCACCGCGGTTACAGCGGTAAATTCCCCGGAAACACGGCGCTGGCGTTCCGGGAAGCGGCAAAGCACGGCTCGGGCGGCGCGGAAACGGACATCCGGCGCACGAGGGACGGCGTTTTCGTCACGAATCACAACGCGGAGGTCGTCTTCGCGGACGGGGAGGAGATGACGATCGCGGAGCACACCTTCGCAGAGCTTTCAGCGAAGCCCCTGCGCAATACGCTGACGGAGGACGACGTGCGCCTCTGCTCTTTCCGCGAATATCTCGGGATCATGCGGGAAAACGGCATGATCTGCTTCATCGAGCTGAAGGACGATTTCTCCGAGGATGACGTGAAAGCCGTCTTCGCGCTCGCCGCCGAGGTCTACGACCTGAAAAAATGCATCCTGCAGTCCTTTTCCTTTGAGAACCTCATCCGCGCGCGCGAGCTCTTTCCCGACCTGCCCCTCATGTGGACGTACGGAGGTGAAATGACGGGCTGGGAGCGCTGCTTCGAGCGGGGCTTCTCCATCGACGCGAGCAAGAAGGTCCTCACGGAAGAGATGATCGAGGCGTTCCACGCGCGCGGCCTCGAAGCCGCCGTCTGGACGGTCAACGACGAAGAAACCCTCGCGAAATACCGCGCGCTCGGCGTGGACTACATCGAATCGGACGTCTTCGGAGGGGAGGAAAATCCATGAGCCGGTTTCTCGACGACTGCGCCGCTTATCTGCGCGCGAACTCTCTCTCCGTCATCCGCGTGTCCGAAATCAGGGACGGCGGAGAACCCGAAACTCTTGAATTCAAACCGGGCAATCCCTGTCAGAACACGTACAGCGTCGCGAAGACCTTCGCCATGACCGGGATCGGCCTTCTTTACGACCGCGGGCTGATTTCGCTCGACGAGCCGGTCTGCTCCGTCCTTGCCGACGAGATCGCGCCGTACCGGGACGAGATCGACCCCCGCTGGTTCACCTCGACCGTAGAGATGGCGCTGACCCACCGGCTCGGCCTGCCCGGCGGGTTTCTCGACATCGACGTGAATCCCTCCGCCCTCTTCGGGCGGGATTACCTCCGACACATGATGACCCATCCGCTCGACTACGCGCCGGGAGAAGGGGCAAAATACTCCGACGGCGCGTTCTACCTCGTCTCCCGCCTCGTGGAAAAGAGGGCGGGTATGCCGCTCGACACCTATCTCTGGCGCGAGCTCTTCTGGGCGCTCGGTTATCAGGAAATGGCATGGAGCCGCTGCCCGCTCGGTCACGCGATGGGGGCGACGGGGCTCTATCTGCATTCGTCCGACATGGTGAAGCTCGCCGCGCTCTATCTGGACGGCGGGCTTTGGCACGGACAGCGTCTTCTCTCGGAGAAATGGGTCGAGCTCGCCGTGACGCGGGAATTCGCGTGGAACTGGGACGCGGAGCACCGGATGTGCGCGAAAGGCGGCATGCGCGGCCAGATGATTTTGTTCATCCCAGGGGCGCGGCGCAGCGTCGCGATCCAGTCCTTTGAGGGGGCGGCAGCAGAGACGGCGACGTTCGCGCGGGATTATCCGGAGTAAACGCCCCAGCCCGAAATCAATCCATCAAAACGGAGGATCGGCCATGTCCATTCTCGCATCCTATATCGTTCCCCATCCCCCGCTCATCGTGCCCGAGGTCGGCAGGGGCGGGGAAAAACAAATCGAAGCGACCCGCGCGGCGTATGTCCGGGCGGCGGAGGAAATCGCCTCCCTCGATCCCGAGACGATCGTCGTCACAAGCCCGCACGCCGTGATGTACCGGGATTGGTTCCATCTCTCGCCGGGGAAATCGGCGGCGGGATCGTTCTCACAGTTCCGAGCGCCGGGCGTGCGCTTCGACGTGCGGTACGACGCGGAGCTTGTGAGAGAGATCGAACGGCTCGCTGAGAAAGAGGATTTTCCCGCGGGCACGGACGGGGAGCGCGACCCCGCGCTCGATCACGGGACGATGGTCCCGCTCTACTTCATCGAACGGGCGTACGCGGGGCGGACCCTGCCGATGATCGTGCGGATCGGGCTGTCCGGCCTGCCGCTCGAGGATCACTACCGGCTCGGCCAGCTCATCCGGCAGGCGGTCGAGAGCATCGGGCGGCGGACGGTTTTCGTCGCGAGCGGAGACTTGTCCCACAAGCTGCGGCAGGACGGCCCCTACGGCTTCGCGCCGGAAGGACCGCTCTACGACGCGCGTCTCATGGACGTCTGTTCCCGTGCGGCGTTCGGCGAGCTCTTCGATTTCGACGAGGCGTTCTGCGACAAGGCCGCGGAGTGCGGTCACCGCTCCTTCGTCATCATGGCGGGAGCGCTCGACGGACAAAAGGTCGACGCGGAGGTGTGGTCCCACGAGGACGTCACCGGCGTGGGCTACGGCATCGCGGCGTTTCATCCGGGCGAAGCCGACGAAAGCCGCCGTTTTCTCAGCGTACGGCAAGTGGCTGCACAGGCGCGGCTCGACGGTCTGCGGGAAACCTGCGATCCGTGGGTGCGGCTGGCATGGCAGTCCGTCGAAAGCTATGTGACAAAGCGCAGAGTCCTGCCCCTCCCGGAAGCGTCCGCTCTGCCGGACGCGCTGACGCGGACGAGGGCGGGCGCGTTCGTCTCCATCCACAAGCTCGGACAGCTGAGGGGCTGCATCGGCACGATCGCCCCGACTCGGAGCTGTCTCGCGGAGGAGATCATTCACAATGCCGCGAGCGCCTGCGCGCGCGATCCGCGGTTCGAGCCCATCCGCCCGGATGAGCTGCCCCTGCTTGAGATCTCGGTGGACGTGCTCGGCGAGGCGGAGGACATCAGCTCGCCCGCCGAGCTCGACGTGAAGCGGTACGGCGTGATCGTGAGCCGCGGGGTGCGGCGGGGACTGCTGCTGCCCGACCTCGACGGCGTGGACACTGTGGAGGAGCAGATCGACATCGCGCGGCAGAAGGCCGGGATCGCGCCGGGAGAGCGATTCACGCTCCAGCGGTTCGAAGTTGTGAGACACACATAAGGGGGGCGGGACATGGCAAGGTGCGGCGTCTGCTTCCGGCACTGCGAGATTCCCGAAGGCAAACGGGGATTCTGCGGCGCACGGATCTGCGAGGACGGGGAAATCCGGGCGGAAAACTACGGGAAAATCACCTCCCTCGCGCTCGATCCCATCGAAAAAAAGCCCCTCAGCCGCTTCCATCCGGGGAGCATGATCCTCTCGGTCGGGAGCTATGGCTGCAATCTCCGCTGTCCCTTCTGTCAGAATCATGAGATCAGCTGGTCCGCGGCGGCGATGCGGCTGAGAGAGCGCGCCGAGGCCGTCACCCCCGAAGAGCTTGTCCGGTGCGCCGTCCGATACAAGCCGCGGGGGAACATCGGGATCGCCTTCACCTACAACGAGCCGCTTGTCGGCTGGGAATTCGTGCGGGACACGGCGGCGCTCGCTCATGAAGAAGGGCTCGTCAACGTGCTCGTCTCAAACGGCACGGCGGAGCCCGCGGTCCTCGAGGAGCTCGCGCCGTTCATCGACGCGATGAACATCGATCTGAAGGGCTTTACGGAGCTCTATTACGCCGACGTGCTCGGCGGAAGCCTCGGGATGACGAAGGCGTTCATCGCCCGCGCCGCGCAGCTTTGCCACGTGGAGCTGACGACCCTCGTCGTTCCCGGGGAAAACGACTCCGAGGACGAGATGCGCGCGCTCTCCGCCTGGGTCGCGGGACTGACCTCGGCGGACGGGACGGTGATCGGCGAAGAGATCCCCCTGCACGTCAGCCGGTTCTTCCCCCGCTTCCGCATGACCGACCGGCGCGCGACAGATCCGGCGCTTGTGTACCGGCTCGCCGACGTCGCACGGGAGAGGCTGAAATACGTTTATACCGGGAACTGCTGAGACCGGAAATATTCACATTTTGTTCACACTATGCGTGTCCCTTCGTGATATACTGTTTTCAACCGAAATCAAAGATCCGGCGGGGAAAAACCTCTCTCACGGAAGGTTCTCCCCGCGGCAAGCGAAAGGAAGGATCGGTATGAAGAACTCATCCCTGAAAAAGCTTCTCTGCCTCGCGCTGGCTCTCCTGATGCTGACATCCGCGCTCGCGGCGTGCAGCGAAAGCTCGAACGCCAAGGAAGGCGAATCCGGGCCCGCCGACGCCGGAACGGATGTCGACCCGTCGTCCGTCGACACGGAGCCGGATGAAACGGTTTCCTACGATCCGGGCGTTCCGGTGAACAACTACGACGGATATACCTTCACGTTCTATATCCGCGAGTGCCACGCGAATTTCTGGACGGTCAAGGACATCTGGGTGGAAGGCGTGAGCGGCGACGCGCTGAACGACGCGATCTACAACCGGAACCAATACATCAACGAGCTCTACAACATCGAGGTCGCGCAGGAATTCATGGGCGACAACGGCGCGTGCACGACCTACATCAACAAAATGGTGTCGTCGGGCGAAAACATGGACGCCATCATCTGCAACGGCAACGACACGACCGCCGTCGCCGGCAAGAGTCAGCTGATGAACCTGAAGGACGTGCCCTACCTCAATCTGGAGCAGAAGTGGTGGGATCAGAACTCCATCCACGACCTCTCCCTCTGCGGGAAGACCTTCTTCGCGGCGGGCGAGCTGACCGAGGCGGACAACAACGCCGTCAACGTCATCGCCTTCGTGAAGGACAACGTCACGGACTATCATCTGGACGACCCCTATGAGCTCGTCCGCAACGGGACCTTCACCATCGACAAATTCGTGGAAATGTCGAACGCCGTCCTCACCGACAAGAACGGCGACGGGAAGTACAACGAGGACGACGTGATCGGCTACCTCTATTTCAGCGATTCCGGCCAGACCATGTTCAACGCGCTGGGCAATATGTGCGGACGCCTGAACGCGGAGGGCGATCCGGAAATCACCTTCCTGACCGACCGCAGCGCCGCGTCGTGGACGAAGCTCATTTCCTTCATCAAGCAGGACTGCACGCTGTCCATGTCCACGGAGCTTGACGTGTACAAGGGCATGGGCGACTACGACGTGAAGGTCAAGATGCTCGGCGGCAAGAACACCCTCTTCTCGTGGGTGCACATGCGCGACATCGAGAACCTGCGCGAGATCGACTCCGACTTCGGCATTCTCCCGAACCCGAAATTCGACGAGGCGCAGACGACGTACTGCAACGAAAACGACCCCTACGGCACGGGCTTCTTCTCCGTTCCGGTCTCCTGCGCGAATCCGGAGCGCACGGGCATCCTCATCGAGGCGTTTTCCGCGAAAAGCATGGAGATCGTGCTCCCCGCGTACTATGACATCACCCTGCAGGGCAAGTACATGCGCGACAACGATTCGCAGGAAATGCTCGACATCATCTTCGACAGCGTGATCTACGACATCGGACGCTTCTATAACTGGGGCAGCATGTACGGCACGATCTCGAACATGTGGAACGGCAAGCAGGACACCTTCGCCTCCTCGTTCGAAAAGACCTCGAAGATCGTGAACAAAGCCGTCGAACGGACGCTGAAGGCCTTCAGCGAAGACTGATCCGCAACCCGCCTCCGCAGCCGGCTGCCAGCGGCCGAAGCCCTTCCCCGCCGCGGGGAACGCGGCTGATCAATCGACATGACAAATCCCCCGTCTGCCCATGAACCGCCCCCTGTCAAGTAGACAGTGAAAAAACAAAAGAAATGTTTCATGAATTCCACCCTGCTTTCCGGTAGGGTGGAGTTTTTTACACGGCAGCACGATGAAATTCCATCGGCGTCATGCATTTGAGCCTGAGCTG
>JAFYBN010000021.1 GCA_017540175.1 Clostridia bacterium
CAGCTCAGGCTCAAATGCATGACGCCGATGGAATTTCATCGTGCTGCCGTGTAAAAAACTCCACCCTACCGGAAAGCAGGGTGGAATTCATGAAACATTTCTTTTGTTTTTTCACTGTCTACTTGACAGGGGGCGGTTCATCCTGCTTTCGGGGGTATTCCTTTATCAGCTTTTTGCTGCGGCTCTCCCCGGCAGACCGCCCCGCAGATTTCGCGGATGACCGCGCCCGGGACGGGCGTCTCCCGCTTCGGAACCGCTTCGGTCCCATCCTGCGCCCATTCCCCGATCGATTCGCCCAATACCTCCGTAAAGCTTGACAACGAACCGAAAGAACGTATCATCATGCGAAGGATTCAGACGGCGTCGGCTCCGACGAGTCGGAGCCTGAGATCGGCGGAATGCTTTTGGTAATTTCCACCGGTTTGGACTTGACAGGTTCTGGAGAATGCAGTAAAATATATAAAAAAGAAATGTTCCGATGACTCCGGCTGCAGCCCGCGGACGGCGAATAAGCGTCGGTCCCGCGCGGCGTCCCGGTCAATACCGTTTGTTTGGGAGTATGTTATGAAGAACAGCTGGAAAAGGATACCTGTTTTGCTGCTTGCAGCCATTCTTCTCGCGGGCCTGGCGCTGCCCGGGTGCAGTCGGAGATCCGCCGGAGGAAAGAAAAACGACGCGGCGCCGTTTCTCGCCGGATCCGCGGAAGAACCTGTCATTCCCCCCGAGTTCGACAATTACGTTCAGGCGGAGGATCTGATCGAGTGGGATTATTCGGAGCCGACGAGCATGTACTCCATGTTTGCCCCCTTCACGTATTATGACTTCAGAGTCAACAAGCGGTACGAAGACGTTCAGGTCAAATGGATGGCCGCATGCGGAGGGATCACATCTGAGAACGGCGCCGAAGCCCAGTGGTTTTCCGGAATGCCGACGTCCGCTCATTATCTGACCGTGATCGGCTATGATCCCTACACGATGGAGATAACCGTTCTTCAGAAAAAGGCAGCGGTTTCCTCGATGGTCAACGGGGTGGTCGAAATGGCCGAAGACGATCCGGACGGCGAAGGCAAAGCGCTCGAGGTCGACGGTGAAATCGTCATGAAAAACAGTTTCACGGTCGAACCCAACGAAGATTACGATGAAGACGGTCTGGACAATCAGAGCGAAGAGCGCTATGGGACGGATCTCTGGTCGGACGACACGGATAACGATTCGCTGAGCGATCACGACGAGATTTTCGTCTATTCCACGGATCCGCTGTCGGCCGATACGGACGGGGACGGAGTTGCGGACGGATATGAGACTGCAGCCGGGACCGATCCGCTGAAGAAATCTACCGACGGAAAAACGCCGGATTCCGACAGAAGGATCTCGCACACGTTTACCGCGGCGGACGGCGGGTTTTCTCTGGAGCTGACCGGATCGATCAATCAGGTGGCGGGCGCATATTTCAACGTTTACGAAAACGATTACCTGGCGGGATTCAAAGGAGTCGTCAGTCCCGTCATCGATATTTCGACGGACGACAACGGTTTTGACAGCGCGGTTCTCGAATACCGATTCCAAGAGTCCGATCTGATCAACAAGGATCCCAAATCCATCTCGTTCGCCTATATCAACGAAACGGACAACACCGTCGAACTGATTCCCACCGAAGTTGATCCGACGTCCGGGACTGCGCGGGCGACGCTGCAGCATTTTTCAAAATATGTTCTCGTACAGATCGGGAACATCGTAAACAGTTTCTCGGACGCCGATATCGTCTTTGTCATCGATCAATCCGGATCGATGCAGGATAACGACCCGCATGACAAGAGACTGGACGCCGCGAAGGATCTGCTCGCTTCTTTCGGGGAGGGCATCAAGACCGCTTTTGTCCAGTTTTCCTATGGCGCGGAGATCGTTGTCGGAGATTTTTCCGAATACAACGAGAATTACGAGAACGAAATCAACCGGCTGTATTACGACGCTTACGGGGGCACGAATATCGGCGAGGGGTTGGAAAGCGCGCTCGAGCTGCTCTCCGACAGAAACGGGAATTCGATCATCATCCTTTTCACCGACGGAGAGGACAGCAATACCTCATATATCGCATCACAAGTCAGTAAAGCCGTTGAACGACATGTTCGGATCTATGTGATCGGTCTCGGCTACGCTGTGAACGAAAGCATGCTGCGGGGCATGATCGCGGAGCCGACGGGCGGTTTGTACTATCACATCGATATGGACCAGCAGATCGACATGGCGTTCGAAAGCCTCGGAAAGAAATTTGCCGCGAAGCACACCGACGAGACGGATGAAACCGTATTGACCGGCTCTTTGATCGCCGACAGCGGGTTTGACATTGCTTATCACGCGTATGCATTCGAAAACTTCGTCACGAAAAACGCCTCCGGGGGAAACTGTCAGGGCATGGCGATGACCGCGAAACTGAATTACGTCGGAAAGCTGGCTTCCAGCAAAAAATCGGAGTTTTTAGGCAAAACCGCCTATGATATTTCTTCCGTCGACGCATTCAGGACAAAGAATCTCTACTCGCTGAATATCAGTGACCGCGCCTTGTACATCGGCGAGATTTACAACTCTTCGATGAAATACAGAATACTTCAGGACGGCGTTTATAAATTCGATCCGTTCGTACGAAGGGAATTGGAAAAGTTCGGTTATACAATCGAGACTCAAAAAAAATTTAAACTGGACAAAAAAGATGTGAAGAAGAAATGCGAGTTCGCGAGCCTCGATCTTCACTCGGAAGAATTCGCTTCCTCGTCTTATTGGAACACCGACGGACGCGGCGAAGCGTTGAAGTGCATCTATTGGTGGTTTCAGAATCAAACGGATCTGATTGAGAAATTCGACAACATTCTTTTCAAAACGGGGAATCTCACGAAGAAAAATCAGTTTGATAAAATGGTGAACGCAATCAAAAAAGGGGAACCCGTTGTGCTGGGGATCAGCGGCGAGTATCTGCATGCTCTGGTTGCCGAAAGGGTTTTGCGTTCGGCGGACAATCCGCACTCCTATTATGTTTTGGTTTACGACTGTAATCACCCGGGGGAGGACAGATTCTTTACCGTAACCGAGAAAACGCTGTTCGGCTTTGTTACCGGATACAAGATATCCTTCCCGGATTATTACAAATATTACGATATCGCTTCCATCTATTACTATACTCCGGAATGAGCCGACATTCCGGCGTCGACGGAACGGAAGACGGCGCGGCGAACGTTGAGTTTCTTTCGCGGAAATGCGATCGAGAGTTGACCGGGATCCTGATCGCGTCGGACCGAACGATTTCCGTGAAACCGACGCCCCGCCGTTCGTACCGCCGTGGATTTCGAGACATAAAGAAAAGCGTTCAGGCTGGTCCGGAGAGAACGCTCCACCGAAAAACTGATGCGCCCGTATCTGAAAACAATAATGAATAATGGGAGGATGCCGTGAAAAACAATCTCACAAGAATGCTCGCTTTCCTGCTCGCCGCGGTTCTGTTCGCTGGATTACTGCTTCCCGGATGCGCGAGGAGGCGCAGGAATACGCAAAGCAGAAAAAAGGAGCTCTCTAATCCGCTCTCCACCGAGGAAATCCAGGAGGAGCTCGATAAAATCGAAGAAATCAACGGCGGCGAGCTGCCTGAGATCACGCTGGATGAAGAGGATTCCATTCCCGCCTTTATCATGGGAGCTTATTCCGATACGCTCGTGACGGATTTTGACAGCGCGATCCGTTCGCTGAATGATATTCAGTACATGATGAGATTTGATGATCCGAAAAAAGAGTTTGTCGGTCAGCAGGTCAACGATTTCAAACAGACGCATCAATACAGACTTCAGCAGAGGTATAAGGGCGTCACCGTGTTCGGCAAGCAGCTCGTCGTTACCACGGACGACGCCGGAAAAATCACGGCGCTCAGCGGGGACTACGATCCCCTGACGGGCGTTATGAACGAAGAGATGAACATCTCGGCCGAACAGGCTTACGCATTGATTTCCGACGGTTTTTCATCCGTTGACCAAACGCCCGAGCGCGTCGTGTATACCATTGAGGAAGGGTATAACGAATACGCGTGGATGTTCAGCGGCACGGATCAGGTATTCGTTTCCGCCGTCGACGGCACGGTTTTGCTGAGTTATACGAATTTGATCACCGATCAGGTTCCCGTAACCGGCAGAAGTCAGGATGTCGTGGGGGAGAGGAGCGCCACCTTCAATACGGTTCAGGACAGCGATAAATCGGAGTTTTATTTCTTCGATTCTCTCAGAAACATATATTACAGCGACCTCCGCAGGATCGACAGCGATAAGGGTTTTGATTTAACAACATTGACCGGCTTGAATCAGTTTTTGAACGATTATGTCTTAACGGATAATGATAATATTTGGGGAGCGGAAGCAAATAAAGCAATTACTTTATACAAAAATCTCTCCAGGGTTTACGATTATTATGTCGATTCTATCGGTATCGATTCGTATAATAATAAACATGGAAAGATATATGCCTATGTGAATGACGGGTTCGACAGCGGCAACAATGCGTACAGCGACGGACCTCACGACAGATTTAAGGGCGCTTACCGTGACCGGTATTACGGAAACAATATGAGTGAGTTGACAATTCTTTCCTTTGGCTGGCAAGCGGACTATCAGGACAAACTGGACGTAGTCGGACATGAATTCACCCACTCGATTCAGGGCAGCCTGGTCCCCTCGATCGCATACAGCGGGGAGACAGGTGCATTGATGGAGGGATATTCGGATTTGGGCGGAGAATTGGTCCAGCTTTATTACAGCAGCACAGGAACGACTGATTGGGTACACAGCAGCAGGAACATGATTAGTCCCTCGTCCGTTAAAGAGAATATGCCGAACGCGCAGCGTGAAGTAACAGATGCTAACGGGAAAAAGGAAATAGAATACTCTTCACCGAGCTCCTATGCATATCCCCAAAAGTATCAGGGGGCTGGGTACTATACCGCTACGGAATGGGACAACCGAGGAGTTCATCACAATTCTACCGTTATATCTCATCTCGGATATGTGATTTACACAAATGCCATTCAAGATGCAGATGCCATGACGGAGCTGCTTTATCGCACGTGGTCGTATCTTTCCGCAACCTCCGGATTTATCGAATACCGGGTTTCCATGATGGCGGCGGCAAGGGATATGAAACTGTCCGACAATCAGAAAGATATAATTGCGAAAGCGTTCGACGAAGCGAACATTAAAGGGAAAAACTACTACGAATATCGGGAAGATCGCATCCAATACGGAACCCCCGTCGCGGTTTATGTTTACGACGCCGGTGGGGACGCAATCCCCGGAGCGAAAATCGAAATCAATTTCCGCGACGGAATTAGCACGGCTTACGCCAACGACAACGGAAAAATCGAAATCGGATGCTTCGCGAACTTCGGTACATACAGCTATACGGTTTCGGCAAGCGGATACTTCAGTGAATACGGGACGCTGACCCTGAGTGACAGAAATCTGATCACAATAACCGTTTATCTCCAGAAGACCTCGAATCAATGGAGCAATATCCGTGCCGAATTTGGAGGCAAGGTCAGGGACGCGATGACGAACGAGCCGGTTCCGAACGCTCAGCTGGTTTTCCGCAAAGGCATCGATACGACTTCGGGCAGAAGCGTTCTTGTGAAAACAACGGACGAGGATGGATATTATTACGCGGACGATCTTGATTACGGATACTATACGGTTGAGGTAACGGCCGACGGCTATATCAAATCATACGGCACCGTCATCGCCGCCGCTTTCGACTGGAATCAGGATATCCGCACGCAGGCGCTGCATCAGGACTTTGTGATATCGCCCCATCTTGAGACGGACGATACCCTCCGAATCGTCCTGACATGGGATGAGGATCCGCGCGATATCGATTCCCATATCAAAGGAACGCTGTCCGACGGATACCGTTTCCATGTGTTCTTCCACGAAAAGAGCGCGTACAATCCGGACGGAAGTCTGGTTGCAAATCTTGACATCGACGACACCACCAGTTACGGACCGGAAACCGTTACGCTGCATTGGGCGAGCGGAGTTGAATATCACTATTTCGTTCACCTGTACGCCGGATGGGGAACC
This sequence comes from Clostridia bacterium, assembly GCA_017540175.1. GTDB lineage: Bacteria > Bacillota > Clostridia > Oscillospirales > CAG-272 > UMGS1696. The sequence continues at coordinate 6,105 of JAFYBN010000021.1, forward strand.
CTGTCTACGTCCGGCGCGAAGCTGAAGATCTACAGCGGAGCCACCCTGCTGTGGGAGATCAGTGTACCGGAAGGGAGCGGATCGTCGGACTACTGGGATGTGTTTACGTTTATGGATGGGGAGTTTACCTTCATCAATACCTTCAGCAACTATGAACCGTGACCTCGCAGCGGCGGAACGCGAACGGGATCTCTTCTCCGGCAGCGCTTGAATTCGACGTTTGCCCTAACGGTCACGGGGCGCTGACGGCGACGGTCTGATTTCGCGTTCCGCGGTTTGAACGGTATCTGTCCGCGCGAGCCCTCAAAGCCCCCCCCCCCCCCGAAAGCCGATCCGTGTGATCCTGCTTTCGGGGGTTATTTGATCCGGTTATCCCCTGAGACGCCCGCCGGATTTTTCCCGCGGCGCTCTGTTTCACCGTCTCCGTTTTCAAACATCCGCTTGACCGCGGCGATCATCTTCGCGCCGACCGCGGGCATATCCTCCCCGCGGCATTCCGCCGATACAACGATCGTGGCGCCGCCCGGTGCCGTCGCTCCCCGGCGGACCGACCCGCTGATTTCGCCCGGAGCGGGGGCTCCGCTTCGGAACCGCTTCGATCTCATTCTGCGCCGATTCCCCGATCGATTCGCCCAATGCCTCCGCAGAGCTTGACAACGCCCGGAAAATACCGTATAATAATGCTGATAATGCAAAAGATTTTGACAGCATCGGACTTTCCGCGGTGAACGCCCGCCGAGCCTCTGAGGCGAGGTGCCCGGCGCGCGGAAGAACATGAAGGAGCAGCACCATGAAGAGAATGATTTCGCTATTCCTTGCGATCCTGCTTTCTGCGGCGATATTTCCCGCCTGTTCGCGGAGAAGAGCCGGCAGAAGGGAAGAAGCGGGCAGTCTGCCGACGGGCGAGGAAACGGTCGGGACGGAAACGGTCGGGACGGAAGCTGAAGAACGGCCGGAGGAACCGGACACAGACACCGACGGTCTTTCCGACGCGTACGAGCGCCTGTTCGGCGCGAATCCCGCGAAAAGCGACACGGACGGGGACGGTTTGAACGACGGCGTCGAGCTGCGCGTGGGAACCGATCCCGCGCTCCCGGATACGGACGGGAACGGGGTTCCCGACGGCGACGAGGATGCGGACGGAGACGGGCTGACCAACCTCGACGAAATCGATCGGGGAACCGATCCCGCGGACGACGACACGGACGACGACGGGCTGGGAGACGCAAAGGAGTTCGATCCGCACGGCACAGACGCGCTGAAATGGGATACGGACGGCGACGGCTCTTCGGACGGCTGGGAGATCTCAAACGGGTATGACCCGCTGCACCGGGACGAGTCGTTCCATGTCGTCGGCACGGCGGCTGACGCACAGGTCAGCGCGGCCGTTTCGCTCGAGCTGCCCGGCGACCGGATCTCCACCCTTAAAGCCGCGCCCGCCGCGAAAGACGATTTGCTGAGCGAGGACATCCCGGGATACATGGGCGGCTTCAGCTTTGAGGCGGACGGGGAGTTTGAGTCGGCGGAGCTCAGCTTTACGTTTGATTCTTCCTTCGAGGGGCGGGGCGAGGTGATCCCGACGATCTACTGGCTCAACGAAACCACCCAGATGCCGGAAGAGCTGCCGACCGTGGTGTCCGGCAATACGGCTTCGACCTCGGTGACCCACTTCTCCACCTACATTCTCCTCAATAAAGTGGATTTTGAGAAGGTCTGGGAAAAAGAGATCAAGCCCCCCATGATGACGGAAGAGAGCGGTGAAGAGACGATTCTGCAGATCGCGTTCGTCATCGATTATTCCGCCAGTATGGACGACAACGATCCGGATCAGAAATTCAAGGTTTTGACAAAGAATTTCATCAGCCGCCTCCGCGACGGAGAGGATGAGGCGTCGGTGACCGAATTCATCCGTGCAGCGACGCTGCTTTCCGGTCTGACGACGGATAAGCAGGTGCTGACCGAAGCGGTGGAATCGATCGTCTATGACGACGGTTATGGATGGTATTCGGGAACGAACGGCTCCGAGGGCATCAATATGGCGCTCGAGGTCCTGACGGAGCGGAACGAAACCGAAAGCAGCGGCGTGAATACGGTCAAATTCATCATCTTCATGACCGACGGTCAGGATACGCATCAGAGCTATTCCTACGATTCCCTCGCCGAAAAAGCGGTGGAAGCGGGTATCCGCATCTATACGATCGGGCTCGGCTCCGCGGAGGAAGCGGTGCTGCGGGCGATTGCCGACGCAACCGGAGGCAGGTATTATCATGCCACCGCCTATTCGTCTTCCGAGGATATCCTTGATCTCGATTCCGTCTATGAGGAGATCGAATCGGAAACGGTCGATCTTGTGAAAGACGAGAATAACGACGGGATCCCGGACTACTATATGCAGCTGATGTGCCGCGGAGATATGCGCCTCGGGACCGGCGCTCCCAGTCCGTTCTTCGGGATCCCCTTCGAGGATGTGCAGGCGAACGCGGACTACGATCACGACGGCCTGATCAACGGCAAGGAACTGATCGTGAGGACGGAAAACGAAAGAGTATATACCTACTACGAATCGAATCCCGTCCGCGCGGACTCCGATTATGACGGAATCGACGACAACGAGGAATTGCCCGGCTATGTTCATTCCAATCATTTCGAGGGACGGCTGAACCACTCGAGCGGCGGCACAAGCTACGACGCGGACGTGGAGTTCGTCGTGGATTACAGTTATTTCTTCGAGGACAATACGGAGTTCAATCAGGATCTGGCAACTCTCGCGAGCATTTACGCGTGCGATATGTACGACAGCGGAAGCCTGACGCTCAGCCGGGGCGCGACGGGAGATTCGGCGAGCGAAAACGGCGTTTCCCTCGGTGAGATCTTCGGCATGAAGGACGGGGTCAATATCGACGCGAACGAACTGAGAACCACGTACGCGGAGGGCACGGGGATCGATCCGTACGACGTTTCTGAGGTCTATTTCGGTCACCGCCCCGTGGCATGCGAAGGGGAGGAGCGGGAAATCTTCATCCTCGCCGTCCGGGGCACGAACGGAACCGTAGCGGAATGGTCCAGCAATTTCGACATCGGCGCGGACGACGCTTCCTACTATGATAAAACCGGGAAGCATCCGGACTGGAGCAATAAGGAAAACCACAAGGGCTTTGACGTAGCCGCCGTGCGGGTCTTGAAGGCCTTCCACGAATACGTCAGGGAACTTGAAGCGGCAGGGATCGTCGATCCGAACGGAAAACGCAGCATCTTCATCACGGGACATTCCCGCGGCGGCGGCGTCGCGAACATCCTCGGCGCGTATTTCGAGGATTCCCCGGAATACGACAGCTATGTCTATACGATGGCCTCGCCTTTTACGACCACGTCCGGAAGCTGGAATTCGTACCGCACGATTTTCAACATCCGAAACGCCGACGACCTGGTCACGTATCTGCCGCTCATGGAATGGGGCTTCCACAAGTACGGCAGGACCCTTGAAATCAGCGTCGCGGACCATTATGAAGACACGAGCCCGTTCGGCAACGCCGCGGATACGTTTGAAGCGGTGTTCCATAAGGATTATGACAAGAACCAGCAGCTCAAAGACACGCAGAAGGCCTTCGGGAAGATGTCCGGCGGACGCTCCGATTTCTATGTGATCGACGAGCAGTCCGGAGACGGCAAGGTCTTGGAGGGGGGACTGCATCGGAAGGAGAAGTGCGACGAATTCGTAACCATGCTGAAAGATCTGAAACTCTGGGAGTTCTGCGAATGCAGCATCGAAGGCTACGGACTATATACGATCACCGTGAAATACTGCCCCGCTTATGCCGCAAGGCTCTCCGCTCTTCTCGCCGCGACGGACGATATCAAGAATCACTGGCAAGAGTTCGGTTACGCCGGAGGATACGACACGGCAGACCTGCTCGGCATCGATCTCAAGGGAAAATACAGCTCCGCGCGAACCTCGTTTGTTCTGGGCAGCGGACAGATTCCCGGCATAGGCAGTATGACGGGCGGGATGGCATGTCCCCATATTCCCGGCTCCTATTATCTGATCTCGCACAACACAGAGTATTCGGACTATACCTTGAATCCGGGGGAGTGAAACAATGAGAACCAAGCAGATCCTGATTCTGACCCTGCTTACAAGCGCGCTGTACCTGCTCCAGTTTCTCGTATTCCCGAAACTGCTTCCGAATTATTACGCGCGAAGCAGCGAGGCCACCGCGATCTTTGTTCTGACCTTTCTGCTTTGCATCGGGCTCGGAGTCGGCCTGGTGTCCGACCGCATCGTGGAATGGATCATCCCCGACGCGGTGTATTTGATCCTGACCCGCTGTTATTCTGCGAATCGCGCCTACGGCGTCAATTACGACAGTTTTTCCCGGCCGCTGCATTTTCTCTTTGTATTTCTCATAGCTCTCGCCCTGATGCTGGCGGCGGAGCTTCTCGGGATCGGCGCGGCAGCCGTGATCCGCAAGCTCGCAGAGCGGCGGAGGTGAAACCGGGCGACGCTGTGCAAAAAATCCCGGCAGGCGCGGCAGCCTCCGGGGAATCCTGCCGTCCGCCGAAAAAGGCGGCATGACGACGGATTTTTCTGAGGGACTTTGTCCACGGACCGCGCCTGCCGAAAAACGCTCCCGGGAAACCGGCGAAAAAGAAAGGCAGAACGGATATGCAGCCGACAACCGAACCCGCCGTCTCTCCGAAAGACCTCGAACGCCTCCGTTCCCTCGCGAAAAAACAGCTTGAGTTCGCAAACTCGGAAAAGAACGCCGTGATCCTCCGAAAATGGGAGGCGCTTGGCGCGGGACGCCGCGAATCGCCGACCGTGAGACTGCTGTTTTCAAACTTTCCGGACGAGGTCGTCGCGCCGCGCATGGAATGCGAGGGGGACGCCGCACGCGGGATCGAATGGGGGCTTCTCTCCACGCTCGTGGGGAGGGAGCTCTTTGACGACGACACACCCATTTCCCCGACCTACGACGTCGGACTGAGCGCGGGGGCTCACCCCTTCGGGATCGGCGCGAACATCACAAGGAGCCCGCACGGCAAGGGGTTCCACATCAACCCCGTGATCGAAAATCTCGATGAGGAATACGACAAGCTCGGCAAGGGCGGCTTTTACGCCGATCCCGCGGGCACGAGACGGCGGATGGAATTCGCGGGCGAGCTGTTCGGCGACATCCTCCCGCCGCGCATGGTGATGGGAAACCTCACCGGCGCGATCACCAACCCCCTCGTGCACCTCATGGGCATGGAAAACTATTACATGGCGATGTACGATACGCCCGACGCCCTGCATCGGCTCATGGACGAGGCAACGGGCGTTTTCGAGCGGTATTACGATTATCTGGAGGAAGAGAAGCTCCTTCTCCCGACCGTCGGGATCAGCCCGATCTCGCAGGAGAGCTTCGCCTTCAATCACGAACTGCCGGCGGACAGGGCGGAGAAGACCGCGGACGTTTGGGGCTTTCTCGAATCCCAGGAGACGACCGCCGTCTCGCCCGAGACCTTCGGGGAGTTCGTCTTCCCGTATCAGGATCGGCTCGCGCGTCGGTACGGGCTTCTTTCCTACGGCTGCTGCGAGCGTGTGGACGCGATCTTCCCCGATTATCTCGCGAAATGGAAGAATCTGCGCAAGCTGTCGGTCTCCCCGTTCAACAACGAGCCGCAGGTCGGGGAATACCTGCGCGGCTCGGACATCGTCTATTACAGCAAGCCCCGCGCGGAATTCGTGACAAACCGCGGACCGCTCGACGAGGAGGCGCTTCGGAAGTATTTTCGTGGTGTGTTCACCGCCGCGTCCGGATGCCTGCTCGAGGTCGCCCAGCGCGAGGTCGGCACGATCTTCGGGGATTTCGAGCGCGGCCGCCGCTATGTCGAAATCGCGAAGGAATGCGTCGAAGAGTATTGGCAGCCGTGAATCCCGCTCCCCTCCGGGGGCTGCGCGCCCGGACGCCGAAAACGGATACGGCGGGAGAAGAGCGGGAAACGAGACAAAAGTATGCCGGTGAGGGCAAAAAATCCTTCGTCAGGATTGACAAAACAGGATCGGCATGCTACAATAACATGAGCGAGTTTGACTGTGTGCCGTGTCCGCAGGAGAGGATTTTCGCCCCCCCGCGGAATTGCGAAAAACGATGGAAGACCGACATGGCGGATTCTACGGAGATCCTGAGACGCGTCAGATCCTTTCTGCTGCGACCGACTCAACGATCTTTTTCATCCCCTATCAGCTCCGCGATGATTTCAGAAACGGACTGTGACGGCTGCGGTCTTGTGACGGTCCGCATGTGCGCCCGGCGATACCGCCTGCCGCGAAACGGCGGGGAGGTTCCCGGATCCGCCGCGGATTCTGCGGGGGAAACAGGAGTGACAGAATGAAATGGGATCTTGAATACGTCTGTTTATCGGACATCGGCAGATACCGCAAGAACAATCAGGACAATTTTATCTGTCTGGGCCGGTATATGCATCACAACAACCGCGGGACGCAGGAGCCCCTCTCCGGAATCGTTCCGGTGGACGAGCCGCGCGTGCTCGGCATTTTCGACGGCATGGGGGGCGAGGACCTCGGCGAAATGGCATCCTTCATCGCGTCGGATACGATTGCCGAATATCCCTTCACGGGCGAGCCGGAGGATGAGCTTCCCCTCTGGTGCAGGGACGCGAACGCGCGCATCTGCCGCTACACGGACGAGCATGGCGTCTCCTCCATGGGGACGACGGCGGCGGTCTTGTTGTTCCATCCGGCGGCGATCTGGCTGTGCAACATCGGCGACAGCAGGATCTTCCGGTATTCCGGCGGCAAGCTGAAACAGATTTCGACCGACCACGTCGTTCAGATCGTTGCGGGCCGCAAACCGGCGCTTTCGCAGAATTTGGGCATCCCGGAAACCGAACTTGTCATCAGCCCCTATGTCGCGCACGGGAAATATATCGACGGGGACGTCTATCTGATCTGCTCGGACGGACTTACGGACATGGTGAAGGAAGAGGAAATCGCTCAGATCCTCGGACAGAACGAAGTCCGCACCGCGGGCGAGATCCTCATGAGGCAGGCGCTCGGATACGGCGGACGGGACAACACGACAATTGTGGTCTGCAAGGTCGTCAGGCATGAAAAACAACGCGCCGGGAATTGAAATCCGCGCACCGCGGAACCCTCCGGACGGGTTTCGGTCCGAAGGCCGTTCCGCCCCCCGTATCAGCAAATCATAAGGAGACCACCAGATGGAGAAGGATTTCACTTCCATACTCGGTTACTGTATGCCCGAATGCCGGGTGATCGAGCAGATCGGCTCGGACGGTACGGGAATCGTGTATCGGTGCGAACGCGGCGGAGCCGACTGCGCGGTCAAGATCATCTCGGTCCCGGCGTCGGAACGGGAATACCAGTCGCTCGCGGCGCACCGGAACGCGAAATCCATCGACAAGTATCTGCGCGATACGGTGGGGAAATACCATTACGCCCTCAAAAAGGCGGCGTCCCTGAAGGGAAACCGGAACATTGTCGGCATCGACGAATTCAAAATCTTCCAGATCGGCGGCGCGGGAGTGTGGTACGTGGTCGTCCGGACGGATTGCCTGACGTCTCTCGCCGCGTACACCCGCACCCGTTCTTTCAGCGAACAGCAGGTGATCTCCCTCGGCAGGGATATCTGCGCCGCGCTCGCGGCGTGTGAAAAGATCGGGCTTGTCCACGGGGACATCAAGCCCGAAAACATTATGATCGGGATGGACGGGACCTTCAAGCTCGGCGATCTCGGTCTGATCCGTCAGCAGACCCGGATCCCCGAGGGTCAGGATCTGTTCGTGTCCCCGGAGGCATACCGCGGGCAGGCATGCGACCGGACGTCGGATCTATATTCGCTCGGACTCGTCCTGTACGCCTGCCTGAACAACCGGAAGATTCCCTATGTCAGCCCGGACGATACCTCCCTCGCGTCGGAACGCGGCGCAGTTATGAAGAGATTGACCGAGGGCGCCCCGCTGCCCGCCCCGCAGTACGCGAGCGCGAGTCTCGCAAAGGTCATTTTGAAGGCGTGTGCGTTCGACAGCAGGAGCCGCTACCGCTCGGCGGAGGAAATGCGGCAGGATCTCGACCGGATCGCCCGCGGCGAGTTCAACGGCTCCGTCGTGCCGACGACGTCGGGAAACGCGGGCATCCTCACGAAAAGCCCCGCGGCCGCCGGACCGAACGGCGCGGGAAAACAGACCGCCCTCAAACATCCCCGGCGGGATTCACCGGATTTTACCGCCGGATCGGGACGGGGCAAAAAAGGTCTTGCGATCGTGATCGCCGCCGTCTGCGTCGTACTCCTCGCGGCGGGCGGCGTGCTGGCCGCCCCGAAGATCAAGGCATATTTCAAAGACAAAGCCGCCTCCGACGCGGCGCCCACGGAAACCGAAATGAGCGAGCGGGAAACCGAGCCTCAGGAAACGAAGGAGCCGGAAACCGAACCGGCCGAACAGCCGCCCACAGAAACGCCCACAGAAACGCCCACAGAAACGCCCGCAGAAACGCCCACAGAAACGCCCACAGAAACGCCCACAGAAACACCTGCGGAAACACCCGCGGAAACGCCCACAGAAACGCCCGCGGAAACACCCGCGGAAACGCCTGCGGAAACACCCGCGGAAACGCCTTCGGAAACGCCCGCGGAAACGCCTTCGGAAACACCCGCGGAAACGCCTGCGGAAACGCCCGCGGAAACGCCTGCGGAAACGCCTTCGGAAACACCTGCGGAAACACCCGCGGAAACGCCTGCGGAAACGCCCGCGGAAACACCTGCGGAAACGCCCGCGGAAACACCCGCGGAAACGCCCGCGGAAACGCCTGCGGAAACGCCCGCGGAAACGCCTGCGGAAACACCCGCGGAAACACCTGCGGAAACACCCGCGGAAACGCCCGCGGAAACACCCGCAGATGCGTCAGTAGATACGACACGCTCGCTAACCGAACCCCCTGCGCTTCCGCTTGAATAGGAAAATGATCCCGTCCCGACGCCCTGAGACGTCATATGAGCCGAAAAACCATACATCCGACGCCGCCGGCATTTCACGCGAACCGCGCAGCGGCGGCGATCCGTCAAAGAAGCCTTCATACCGCCGGGTTTGCACGGCAGTTGAAAAACACGGGAAGGAGGACATTACGGCATCGTTCTGTCGGGCGTTCATCCGCCCGCGCAGTTGATTATTTCGGCGAGGCTCCGCCCTTGTTCGGCGGATCCGGACCCCGAGATTTGAGAGGAGGACATGGCGTATTGATTGTTATCACCCCAAGCGGCTGAGTGCCGTTTCCGACCTCACCCGGGAGACTGCGGTTTCTTTTCGCGAAACCGGAGCTTTCCGCCGCGGCGGCGTCCGCGGACCGCTTAATCTGTACCCCAAGCAATTTTTTCAATATAAGGAAAAGAGGTATCATTATGAAGCAACATTCCGCGAAAAAAGCCATATCCATTGTTGTCATCATCGCGACCGTTCTTTCCCTCGTGGCAATTCTGCTCCCGCTGGTTCATGTGAGCTATTCCATATTGGGAATAGACCTGCATCCGGGTGAGGATGTCTGGGGTCTTGAATCGATGATCGGAACCCGCATTTTCGAATCGTCCGGCGACGAAGACGCTTTGGGCTTGAGCAGCCTCGTGGGCTCCATTACGGGCACCGCAGACGCTGAGGATGGGGAATCCGGTCTCATCATCAATCCTCTCATGATCGCCGCGGTCGTATTCATCATCGCCGCGATCGTCTTCTCGTTTATGACCCGTAAAAAGACTTTCGCGCTCATGGGCACGATCTTCGCCGCTCTCGCGCTCGTCCTTCTGGTTTTGACCTGGGTGCTCGCCGCATATGTCGTCTGGAGCGAGGATTACTATTATTCCGCCGATTTGGAATACGCGCAGATCGTACCCGCGTGGGGCTGGTATATCGCGCTCGTCTTCCTGATCGCCTCCACGGTTGGATTTGTGCTGCTAACCTTATGGTCGGGACGGGAGGTCATTCCTGAACCTATTCCGATCCCGGGTCCTGTTCCGGGCCCCGTTCCGGGTCCTGTTCCCGGTCCTGATCCCATTTACCCCGAGCCCCCGCAGCCCCAGCCCGTCGGCGGCATTTTCTACAGAGTGAGAGTGACTGGCGGCGCTCTGGCCGGCCAGTACTACGTGATCGGTGACGGCGGCGTCCTCACGGTCGGAAGAACGAAAATGTCCTCGATCAGCTATCCGGATACCGCGAAGGAAATCAGCCACAACCACGCGGAATTCAGAATTTTCAACGGACGTCTGATGGTCCGCGATATGAACTCGACCAACGGCACGTACGTCAGAAAAGTCGGCACCGTCGGTACGCCCAGAAAGCTCGTTCCCCTGGAAGAGTGCTTCCTCGATCCCGGCGACACCGTCTACTTCGCGAGCGCGAAAAACAGCAGCATGATCGAAATGTAATGACGGACGCCGTGTGAGCCGGTCGGCATGCCGGTCTCCGAGACCGGCGGTTCCCCCCGGCTTTCGCACCCGCGCCGCCGTATAAGCGCATGATAAAACCCCTCGAGCCCGACGCTCGAGGGGTTTTTGATTCGCTCCCCGGCAGGGCTGACTCTTTTCCTTTTTTCATCATAATTTCATTTGAAAAAAGCGCGCGCCCGTGCTATAATGAAACAAAACGCAGATTTGCTCCGCCGGGAGGCGGACGGAGGGAGATTCGATGTACCGCATTTTGATCGTGGAGGACGACCCCGGGATCGCGTCGGCGATCCGTCAGGCGGCGCTGACATGGGAGCTTGACGCCCGGACGGCGGAGGATTTCAGACGGGTGGGCGATACCTTCGCGTCCTTCGAGCCCCACCTCGTTCTCATGGATCTGAAGCTCCCGTTTTACAGCGGCTGGCACTGGTGCTCCGAGATCCGCAAGGTCAGCCGGGTTCCGATCATCGTGATCTCCTCGGCGGCGGACAATCTGAACATCGTAACCGCCATGAACCTTGGCGCGGACGATTTTATCGCGAAACCCTTCGATCTCGAGGTGCTCATGGCGAAGATCCAGGCGCTGCTCAGACGGGCGTACGATTACGGCTTTTCCGCGCCGGTGCTCACCTGCGGGGGCGCGTGGCTCTCCGCGGACACGCAGGAGCTGAAGGTCGGGGACGAGACGGTGCCCCTGAGCCGCAACGAATACCGCATCCTTCATCTTCTCATGCGAAACAAGGGCAAGGTCGTGAGCCGGGAGAAGATCATGGAATCGCTGTGGGAAACCGACACCTTCGTGGATGAAAACACCCTGAGCGTCAACGTCGGGCGGCTGAGACGCAAGCTCGCCGCGGCGGGGTTGGGCGACGACTTCATCCGCACGAAATTCGGCGTGGGCTACGTCGTGGGAGAGGGCGATGCGTGATTTCATGAGGTATCTCGCGGCGCGCGTCCGGTCCGTTCTGTTTCTCGCCGCCGCCTGTGCCGCATTCGCGGCGATTTTCGCGCTGTGCTCCGTTCCGGTAATGGCGGCGGTCTATCCCGCGGTTTTGTCCCTTGCGCTCTGGCTCGTCCTCACCGCCGCCGGGTACCTGAGGACCCGCCGGGCTCTCGCGGCTCTGAGAGGGATCGCCGTCTCAGAACAGTCGGACGCGCTGCCTCCCCCGGAAGGACCGGTCGGGGAAGAGTACCGTTCGCTCTGCCTGAGGCTCGCCGAGGCGCGCACGCTCCGCGAAACGCGCTCCGCGGAGGCGATGGAGCGACGCATGGCGTATTTCACCGTCTGGACGCATGAGATCAAAACGCCCATCGCGGCGATGAACCTGCGCCTGCAGAATGAGGACTCGGCGCTCGCGCGGGAGCTGAGAGCCGATCTCGGACGGGTGGAGCAGTACGCCGACATGGCGCTCGCCTACCTCCGGCTCGATTCACCGGGGGACGATCTCGTGATCCGCGAGACCTCGCTCGATTCGGTGGTGCACAGCGCGGTGAGGAAATTCGCCGGGGAGTTCATTCTCCGCGGCATACGCCTCGACTGCGCCGAGCTTCATAAAACCGTCCTCACGGACGAAAAATGGCTCGGCTTCATCGTCGGGCAGATCGTCTCGAACAGCCTCAAATATACGAAAGTCGGAACGGTTTCGATCTATATGGACGGGGAGGATACCCTCGTCATCCGCGATACGGGCATCGGCATCGCTCCCGAGGACCTTCCGCGCATTTTCGATAACGGTTATACCGGCCAGACCGGACGCGCGTACAGCGGCTCGACGGGACTCGGTCTCTGGCTGACGAAGCGCGCCGCCGACATGCTCGGGCACCGCATCGAAGCGCGGTCGGAGGTCGGCGTCGGCACGGAAATGCGTCTGTGGCTCGGCAGACCGGAGGAAAAACCGGAATAGTGACAAAACCGTCAGATTTGACGGGCCGAATGTAAGACGATCCGATGGAATCCGGGCGGCGGACGCGGTATAATAGGGGCGTCATCAAGCACTGGGAGGACGACATGAGTCTTTTGGAAGTTTCCGCAGTCGGGAAAATCTACCGCTCCCGCTTCGGCGGCACGGAGGTGGAGGCGCTCAAAAACGTGAGCTTCACCGTGGAAAAAGGGGAATTCGTCGCGATCATGGGCGAATCCGGATCGGGCAAGACGACCCTGCTGAACATTCTCGCCGCGCTGGATAAGCCCACCTCCGGCACCGTCAAGCTCGACGGACGCGATTTTTCCAGGATCAAAGAATCCGAGGCGGCGGCGTTCCGGCGGGACAATCTCGGCTTTGTGTTTCAGGAATTCAACCTGCTCGACACCTTTTCCGCGGAGGACAACATCTACCTTCCCCTTGTGCTGGCGGGGAAGAAATACGCCGAAATGGAAGCGAAGCTCACGCCCCTCGCCGCGCGGCTCGGCCTGACGGAGCTGCTGAAAAAGTATCCTTACGAGCTCTCCGGCGGGCAGAAGCAGCGGGTCGCAGTCGCGCGGGCGCTGATCACCGACCCTTCCGTTCTGCTCGCGGACGAGCCGACGGGCGCGCTCGATTCCCATTCCACGGATGAGCTGCTCCGGCTGTTCTCCGACGTCAACCGGTCGGGGCAGACCGTTCTGATGGTGACGCACTCGATCAAAGCGGCGTCCCACGCCTCCCGCGTACTCTTCATCCGGGACGGGGTCGTCTTCCACCAGCTGTACCGCGGCGCGGACGACGGCGAACGCTTCTACGTGCGCATTTCCGACGCCCAGACCGCGCTCGTCCAGCGGAGGTGAACCCATGAGGAAAACCGGGTTTTACTTCAAGCTCGCGCTCACGGGGATCGCGAAGAACCGCAGGCTGTACATTCCCTTTATGCTCGCGTCCGTCGGCGTCGCCGCGATGTTCTACATCGTCGCCTGCCTCGAGGATTCGCCCGTCATCATCGGCGCGAAGGGCGGCCGCACCATGTCGGCGGCGATGAGCCTCGGCAAATGGGTGATCGGCATCTTCTCCGTGTTGTTCCTCTGCTACGCGAATTCCTTTCTGATCCGCAGACGGCGGAAGGAATTCGGACTGTACAACATGCTCGGCATGGATAAAAGAGGCGTCGGACGGGTCATGCTCTCGGAAACCGCGGTCGCTTATCTCATCACCGCGGCGGGCGGGCTCCTTCTCGGGATCGCCGTTTCCAAGCTCGCGGAGATGGTCTATCTGCGCATGACGGGCAACGAAGCGAACCTCTCCGCCTTCTTCGTATCGACCCGGGCGATCCGGGTCATGCTGCCCCTCTACGCCGCGATCTTCGCCTTCGTTCTGCTCTGGTCCCTCATCGGTCTTAGAAGAGCGGGCGCGGCGGAGCTCTTCAAATCGGAGAATTTCGGCGAGAAGCCCCCGCGGGCAAATTGGCTGTTCGGGACTGTGGGTTTTCTGCTGCTTGCGGGGGGATATGTCCTCGCCGTGCGCATCACGAACCCGGTCAAGGCGCTGCTCTGGTTCTTCGGCGCAGTGATCCTCGTGATCCTCGGGACCTATCTGATCTTCATTGCCGGCTCGGTCCTTGTGTGCCGCGTCCTGCAGAAAAACCGCGGGTATTACTACGAAAAAAAGCATTTTGTCCCCACGGCGCAGATGGCGTACCGCATGAAGCGCAACGGTGCGGGGCTGGCGTCGATCTGCATCCTCTCCACCATGACGCTCACGACGCTGTGCACGACGGCGACCCTCTATTTCGGTTCGGAAGACATGCTTGCCCGCCGCTTCCCGAGGGATTATCTCTTCACGGTGTGGTACGACACGTTCGAAGACCTCGAAGCGGACGACAAGAACGACATGATCGAAATCCTCGACGGGCATTTTATGAAGGACGCTCCCTCAGAGCGCGACGTTTCCTGCCGGCTTGCGAAGCTCACCGCCGAGATCAACGACGGCGTCTGCTTGATCGATACCTCGTCCGACGAGGAGATCGACCTCGAGACCTATGACTGCCTGTACGAAGTTTATTGGATCCCTGCGGAGGATTACAACCGCTGTGCCGAAGAACCCGTCGCGCTCGCGGACGACGAAGTTGCGATCTTTGTGACGCACGGAACGTATGATGGCGACGAACTGATTTTCGGTAAAAACCGGTACCGCGTCGCGAAGCGGCTGCCCGTCTTCCGCCTCCCCGTGTCTCTCGCGGAGGTCATGCTCCCGAATCTCTGCGTCGTGGTGAACGACGTTGAGCGGGCGACGGAGGATTACGCGGACGCCGTGTCTCCCGGGGAATACCGGTACCTGCGCTGGATGTGGACGCGCGGCTTCGATCTGCCCTGCGGCAGCGAGAAACAGATCGAACTGTATGATCGTTACCGCTCCGAAGGTCTGTCCTACCGCGTGTGGGGCTATCCCGAAGAAGAGCTTCGCACGGATGAGGGCGACGAACAGCTGGAAAAATCGAACGGCCGCAGGTCGATCGTGCTTGAAAGCAGAGCCGAGCAGAAAGGGTACTACTACGGCATGTACGGCGGGGTGTTCTTCCTCGGCATCCTGCTCTCGGCGGTCTTCCTCTGCGCGGCGACTCTCATCGTCTACTACAAGCAGGTGTCGGAGGGCTTTGAGGATCAGAGCCGGTTCGACGTGATGCAGAAGGTCGGCATGACGAAAAAGCAGATCAAAAAAAGCGTGAACTCCCAGATCGTGACGGTTTTCTTCGCTCCCTTTGCCCTCGCGCTGCTGCACCTCTGCTTCGCGTTCCCGATGCTGAAGCGCATCATGCTCCTCGTGCAGATCGACGATCTCGCCCTGATGCTCCTCTCGACCGCCGTCGCCGCCGTCCTCTTCGCCCTGTTCTATTTCCTGGTATATCGGCTGACGGCGCGCACCTATGTGAAGATCGTAGCGTCGGGCAGGGAAGAGTGATACAAACGACAAAGTCACCAAGAAGAATTCGAAAGGTTTCATCGTGCGCTTCACGTTGCCCCCGCGGTGTACTTTGAGCCGTTCGCTGCACCGGTCGTATGAAAGTTCTTGCTGCGCAGTTTACTGCGCGGGGCTTCATTTCAAGAAGCCGCGTTTCCTCCATAGGAAAACAGCCGTCCGGAGATCGGTTTCTCCGGACGGCTGAACTGCGCTTATTGGGCGTTTGACGGAAGACGCATCCCGTCGGGAATCATTTCGCGACGTTTTCGAGGAAAGCGCGGACGGCGAGCGCGATTTCCGCTCTTGTCGCGGGCTCGGCGGGACGGAGTTTTCCGTTCTCATCCGCCGTGAGGATGCCGCTTGAAGCCGCCCACTTCACGTTCTCCTCCGCCCAGTCGGAGATTTCCGAGCTGTCGGAGACGGAGGCGTCAAGCTCCGCCGCGTCGGTACCGTACTGTTTGTGATCCGCGTACCGCTCTAAGATCGCGGCAAGCTGCTCGCGGGTCAGCTCGTCGTTCGGACCGTAGTCGCCTTTTCCGTAGCCCTTGACGATGCCGACGGACGCCGCCCATTCCACCGCGTCGGAATACCATTCGCCGACCGGAACGTCACGGAAGATCCGGACGCCGGAGACGGACGGCTCGCCCTCCATGCGGTACAAAATCGTCACGATCATGCCGCGGGTGAGAGGACCGTCGGGATCGAATTCCGTTTCCGACACGCCGTTCATGATGCCGCGGTCGTAAACGTATTTCACGTCGTCGTAAAGCGGCGTGAGCGGCTCCACGTCGGCGAAGGGAAGGGAAGAGGACTCGTCCGGCGGCGTCTCATCGTTTGTGTGCGTCTTCGGGAAGAAGGGATTGAACGGATTCAGAACCATGCGGAACACGGCGGTATAGACCGCATCTTCGGTGACCGGCACGATCTCCGGCGACCATCCCTCGAACACGAAGGTGAAGGTGGGAAGGGCAGGGATCGAGGGGACCGGATGGGACGGCATATCACCGTACTCATAGAGCTCGATTACCGTGCTCCCGTTGACAAGCCATGTCACTTTGTAAACGTTCGGCCGATCCGTGAAGATCGCCGTGTATTCCGCATCCCCGGTGACGGGCTCGATTTCGGGACTCCATCTGCCGGTGAAGACATAGTAGGATCCCTCCTCCGCCGTCTTCGTCGGAACTTTGCCGGTGTACTCCGGCGTCTCGCCGCAGGGGACCTGCTCTTCATAGAGCACGTTCCCGTCTCCGTCGTACCACGTGACGGTGTAGCTGTTGGTCGTCGTGCCGAACTGCGCGGTGTATTCCGCCTCCCCTGTCACGGGAGAGATCTCCGGGCTCCACGTATTGTTGAAGACGTAGGTGATCTCGGCGCTGCCCGTCTTCGTCGGCGTGTCGCCGGAGTACGCGGGCGTCGCGTCGTATTCGACCTCTTCGTGATACAGCTCTTGACCGTCGCCGTCAAGCCATGTGATCTTGTACTTGTTCACGGTCTCGTCAAACTGCGCGGTGTACTGCGCGGGACCGGCGACGGCGGTGATTTCGGGACTCCACGTATCGTTGAACGTAAAGCTGAACTTCGCCGTTTTGTC
>JAFYBN010000022.1 GCA_017540175.1 Clostridia bacterium
CGTCCTTTTTCTCCTTTATCAGAGGAGCCGGTTCAGCAAGCTGAACCCAAAAGGACCAAAAAGAGGAACTCTTTCAAAGTCTTGGGTGTTCCGAGGTCGGAGAGTTCGCGCTCCGCGCGAATCTCGGGACCTCGGGTCAGGGCGTTGCTCACCCCACCACCTTTTGAAAAAGGTGGACGAAAACTTTTTTCCTATTTGCGACAGACCCGCGTATCGGATCATTTCCACCCGTAAACCGAGCCGCGTTCGTTCAGGTGGAACAGCAGCTCGATGAGGGCGGGGGCGTAGGGGATGAAGGTCCCCTCTTCGATCATGGAAAGGATCTCCTCCCTTCCGGCGTAACGGACCGCGCTCACCTCTTCCTCCTGCAGGCGGAGGGAGGCGGGATCAACGTCTTTTCGGAGAAGGAAATAATCGTCGAAGCCGCCCGTGAAGCCCACGGTCCACACGGGGATCATGCCGCACAGCTCCGGGGCGCGGATGCCGACCTCTTCTTCGAGCTCGCGCATCGCCGCTTCCCCGCCCGTCTCCCAGAAGACCGCGCTGCCGCCGACGGTGACGTCCCACAGTCCCGGGAAAAGCTCCTTCGTCGGCTGACGCCGCTGAATGAGCATTTCCCCGCGCCTGCTAAAAACTGCGACGTGGATGACCGTGTGATAATATCCCGCAGGAATGGGTTCGCCGCGGCGGATCGTTTTGTCCGTTCGCTGTCTGTTTTGATCGAACAGCCCCCAGATTTCGTTTTCCATGGCTCAGTCCGCCTTGATTTTCCGTATGATGCGGTCGACGACCCAGTTTTCCCGATAGTACGTCACGGGATGAAAGCGGTCCCCGACTCTTTCCATTTCCCGCGCCATGCTTTCCTTCAGCGCGGAAAGGACGTCGGCATACGCCGGGTCGAAAGCGAGATTTTTCATCTGAAGCGGGTCAGCAAGGTTGTCGTAAAGATGCTCTTCCCCATCCGCGCGGTAAACGGCATAGGTGTACCGCTTCGTGCGGAACGCGCGCCATTCGTGGCCCTCGGACCAGTCCGCGGTCGCGCCGGTGCCCATCATGAGCGCGCCCTCGGGCTCTTCGGCGTTCGGGTCGCGGAGTATGACGGGGGACAGATCCCTTCCCTCGACTTCGTCCGGAATGGGCACGGAGCAGAGGGAGCAGAGCGTGGGCATGATGTCCACTGTGTTGAGGCAGACGCCGCAGAACCCGGTCGGGATCGTTCCGGGACAGCGCATGAGGAACGGGACGCGCACCGCTTCCTCGTAGAAGATGTTCTTCGCCCGCCGTCCGTGCGCGCCGAAGAGCTCGCCGTGATCGGAGGTGAAGACAAAGATCGTATCTTTTTCGATGCCGAGCCGCTGTATCGCGTCAAGCATGCGCCCGACGTTGTGATCCACGTTCGCGGCCATGGCGTCATAGACGCGCATCCATTCGGTCAGCTCGCCGCGCTCCTTTTCGCTCAGCCGCGCCCAGCCGTCCGCGTGGGGATCGTTCTCGGGAAGATAATTCTCCGGCAGGGCGTATTCCGTGTCCTCAAACAGCTTCAGCCACTGTGCCGGGACGTTGGAGCGGTCCCACGGGTCGTGGGGCGTGCCGAGGGAGAGGAAGAGCGCGAAGGGCTTTTCTCCCGCGGCGAGGCGCTCAAGCTCGGCGATCGCCATGTCGGTCTGCACGTCCGGCTCGTACGCGCCCTCTCCGTAGGAGAGCTTTTCGGGAGTATCGAGGTGATAGTACGAATGCTCGCCGTAATTATCGTGATGGAAATTATACGCGGCGAAATAACCGTCGAAGCCGAGCCGGTCCTCTCCCTTCGGAATGAAGGAATTCTTCGGGTCGTAATGGTTGCCGAGCTCGTTCGCGTAGAGATGCCATTTTCCGATGTAGGAGCTCTCGTACCCCGCGCGGGTGAGCGCCTTCGCGAGCGTGTCGTGGCGGGGAGAGATGCGGATCTCGTTGATCACCATGCCCGTTGAGGTCGTGTACTTCCCCGTGAGCAGGGAGGCGCGGTACGGGGCGCACACGGGATGTCCGGACACCGCGTTTCGGAAATCACAGGAATCGGCGGCAAGCGCGTCGATGCGCGGGGTTTTCGCCGTCTTTGAGCCCGCGTACCCGCAGGAGGCGAGCCGGAGCTGATCGGCAAACATGTAAACAATGTTCATAAGGATGCCTCCCCGGAGGCGGCGCGCTTCAGCCTGCGCAGCCGCACGAGATAGACGGCAAGGTGCGCGAGCGTCGTCACGAGCCATGAGATCGGATAGGAGATATAGAGCCAGAACAGAGTGCGGTACGCGGCGAAAACCGTCGCGATCCAGACGATGCGCAAGAGGCACGAACCGACGAGGGCGTTCACCATTGGGATGAGGGAAAGTCCCAGACCGCGCTGGCCGCCGACCATCACCTCCATCATGCCGCAGAGGAAGTACGGGAGCAGGATATAGGTCATGCGGATCTTGCCGTAGGCGATGGCGTCCGGGTCGGTCGGAAGATAGAAGCCGAGCAGGGGCTCCGCGAGCAGGTAACTCGCCGCGGCGAACGCGAGTCCTATGACCGTGACGATGCCTATGCAGCGGATCATGACGCGGTTGATCTGGTCGAGCTTGCGTGCGCCGACGAACTGCCCCACAAAGGTGAGCGAGGCGTGATACACCGAGTTCATCGCGATATAGGTAAAGCCTTCGATGTTCGCCGCCGCTCCGTTGCCCGCCATAACGAGCGAGCCGAAGGAGTTGACCGACGACTGGATGATGACGTTCGAGATCGAAAAGACCGTGCCCTGAAAGCCCGCGGGCAGACCGACGAAGACGATCTTTTTGAACTTGTCGGAATGGAGGCGGAGCTTCTTCCAATCAAAGCGGATGGGGCCGTCCGCGCGCATCATGTAGACGATCACGAAGACAGCTGACAGCACCTGCGACGCCACCGTCGCCCACGCGACCCCCGCAACGCCCATATGAAAGACCGTGACGAAGAGGAGATTGAGCAGTACGTTGACAAGTCCGGAGATCGACAAGAAGTACAGCGGGCGCTTGGTGTCCCCCGTGGAGCGAAGGACGGACGCGCCGAAATTGTACGCCATGTTCGCGGGCGTGCCGAGGAAATAGATCGAGAGGTATTTCGTAGACAGGGGGAGCACGTCCTGAGGCGTTCCCATCAGGATGAGGAAGGTGCGCGAAAAACAAAGCCCGATCCCTGCGACGATCACACCGCCGACAAAGCTGACGAGATAGGATGTATGTACGGTTTTGCTCACCCCCGTCCAGTCCTTCGCGCCGTAATCGTGCGCGACCGCCACCGACGTGCCGACCGACAGCCCCATGAAGAGGTTGACGAGCAGGTTGATGAGCGAGCCGACCGAGGTGACGGCGGCAAGGGCGCTCGCGCCCTCGAAGCGGCCGACAACAATGCTGTCTGCCGCGTTGTAGAGGAGCTGCAGCACGCCCGTGAACATGAGCGGGAGGATGAAGCGGATGATTTTCGGAGTCAGATGTCCGCCGGAGGTCAGATCCTCCGTTCTGCGGTTCATGCGTTCGTCTCCCCGGGGAGCCAGTCGAGGCTGACGAACCAGTTCTTCATGAGACCCGCCCACTGAGCGACATGGGGTTCGCTCTGCGCGAGTCCGAGTCCGTGCGCCCCGTGCGGGAAGACGTGCACCTCATGCGGGATCCCGTGCCTTCTCAGCGCCGCGGCGTAGAGATAGGAATTGATCACGTTGACGCCCGCGTCGTCGGAGGTGTGCCAGATAAAGGCGGGAGGCGTTTTGTCCGTGACGTTGAGATCGTTCGAGACGGCGGCGTACGGAATCTTTCCGCCGCAGAGATTCTGGAACGAGCCGACGTGCGCGACGCCTGTCTCGTCCGGCATATGGCAGACGGGATAGCAGAGGATCGTCGCGTCGGGCAGAAAATCCTCCCGGTCGATCTCGTCCGCGTCCTCTCCCTCAATGGGGGTGAGATAGGTCGAAACCATGCCCGCGAGATGCCCGCCCGCGGACGAGCCCATCACGGCGATTTTATGCGGATCGAGACCGAACTGTGCCGAACGGCTGCGCACCCAGCGCACCGCGCGGCGCGCGTCGAGAAGCGGCAGGGGAAAATAATCCGGCGCGACGCGGTATTCGCAGACGAAGGCGTCCATGCCGATGGAATTGAGGTACAGGGCGTAGCCCTCTCCCTCGTGCGGCGCGCGGAACGCGTACGCCCCGCCGGGAAAGATAACGACGGTCGAATCGGTGAGACGGTTTTCAGCCGGGTAATACTCGATGACCGTGCCGCCGTCCTGCCATAAGGTATAGGTTTTCATGCATGCCTCCCAGGGTATGTATTGGTTTGTCTCAGATTTCGTTCCGAATGGGGGTGGGCGATTCTTCCGGTGAACGCTGCCCGTCCGACGTCCGGAGCCGTAAAAGCCGCCCACCGATCACATCCGGTAACGGATATCCGCCGATAAGCCGGCGGATTTGCCGCAGCCTTCCGCAACGGGGAGGAGTGTCGGCAAGAGAGGGCGGCCTCATGCGGAACGCCTGATTTCGCCCGATTTGTCCGGAGCCTGTCTTCTTCATCATCAAGCGCATGCCGTCCCCCATCGGGAGGGGGAGGACATGCGCTTGACAGATCGTGCTTTCGTTTGTCCTGACTTATTTCTTCTTAAAGACCATGGTCTGCCCGTCCACATCGAGCGTGAGTTCGCCGTTCTTGAACGGGAGTTCCGTGGTTTCGCCGTCCGCCGTGATGATCACCTTGTCGCCCTTCAGTTCCCATTTGCCGCTGTCATCCGCTTCTCCCACCTCGGAAAAGCTGGCGGTACCGTCCGCTTTGAGTTCCAGAGTGAACATTTCCGCGAAAGACTTGAGGTTGAGCATGCTGAGGTACTGGGCAGCTTCATCGCCCAGTTCTTCCTTGAAGTAGTCCTCAACGCTCTTGCCGTTGACCGTTTTGAGAACATACTCGCCGACAGGGCTGGAGCCGCCGCCGCAGCTCACTGCGAACAAGGTCACGAGCAGGAGTGCCAGAATCAGAGAAAATGTACGCTTCATGATGAAATACCTTCTTTCTTTTTTTGTTATGTTTTGTTTGTTTTTCTGCCGCCGGACGCTTTTGTCTTTCGTCCCCCCATGCGAAGGGACGAAACTGCGGTCTGTGCTTGAGATCTCGGTCGCCGAGGCAACTTGGTCAGAATGGCAGCTCCGCCGCGAAAGCGAACCTGCGGATGGGATTACAAAAAAGGAACGGAAGAGATCATCTCATATAGTAAATTATTCAATCACCGCCTTTCCGTAGATTTTATTGTTGAACGCTTGCCTGCCGATGCCTTCGTCCTCCGACCGCGCGTTCCGGCAGAGCGGGAGGGGGGCGGCGGCGTTCTTTTTCATCCCCGGTGATCAACTCCGGGAAGGAATGCGGTTCAAGCGTTTTCTGACAGATTTTCGGGACGATTCCGGGAGGATTCCCATGGAATTCGTCCGCGGCGCGAGCGCTCACGGAGGTCTGCGCCCTCATCCAAACCCGCGCAGGGTTTACTGCTCGTTCGATTTCACAAACACATACTCCAAGCCGTTTTCGTACATGACGAGCTTGCTGTCGATGACTTCCAGTTCCGACTCCGCTTCTCCGTCGTCACGGGTCATAATCAGCGTATTGCCGTCACGCGTCCACGTCCCATTGCTGTCCTCCTGACCGAACGCGGATAAGACCACGGTGCCGTCATCGTTGAGAACAATGGTCATCAGCTCGCTGGGCGACGACATGCCGGTCATTGTGAGGAGGGTGTCGAGGGAAATACCCTGTGTCTCGAGCAGTTCCTGTATTTCCGCCGATGCCATGAGAGTCGCCCGTGCGGACTCGTCGGAGAGCACATATTTGCCCGCGATGCTGTCGGATCGGTCCGCGCCGTCGTCGGGGCTGACGCTGACGCCGTCTGATTTTTGAAAGGCTAAAACTTCATCTCCGGAATCGTGAATGAGCTCACCGCCCCTCAGAATAAATTCCTCCGGTTCGTCTTCGATCGTGATGATGACCCGCTCTCCACGCTGTTCCCAGGTGCCCTCGCCGGTCTCTCCCTCCGACCAAACAGCGGCGGTGCCGTCCGTTTTCAGTTCGATGGTCATGAGTTCTTCGAAGGAACTGATGCCGAGCATGCTGAGGTAATCCGCCGCTTCGTCACCCAGTTCGGCTTTGAAATAATCATCGATGGGCTGACCGTCGACGGACTTGAGTACGTATCTGCCCGCGGCGCTGTCGGAAGAGACGTCGGCGCCGCCGGTTTGACCGCTGACACCGGAAGATTTTTGATAGACGAAAACTCCTACGCTGTTTTCAAGGGTGAGCTCTCCGTTTTCAAGCGGGAACTCCATGGAATCGCCTTCGACCGTGATGACGACGCCGCTTCCCCCGGGCGTCCATGTGCCGACTCCGATGACTTCCGTCAGTTCCGTGATCACGGCGGTGCCGTCCGATTTGAGTTCAACGGTCATGAGTTCCGCGAAGGAGCTGATGTTGAACTGAGCGAGGTATTCCGCCGCCTCGTCGCCGAGCTGGGATCTGAAATACTCCTCGACGGGCTGACCGTCGTAGGTCTTGAGCAGGTACAGGCCGACGATGTCGTCGGACGGGACGTCGACGCCGTCGGTTCTGCCGGTGTCGTCGCCGGTCGTATCGTCAATGTCAGCGGTTTTTCGGAATACGAAAACTCCTTGTTCGGTATCGAAGGTGAGTTCTCCGTTTTTCCACGGGATCGCCTGCGTATCGCCCTCGATCGTTATGAGGACGGCACCCTCCCCTTCCTGCCATGTGCCGCTGTTGCCGAGGCCGAGGCTCTCCATCAAAACGGCGGTGCCGTCCGGCCTGAGTACGATGCTCATGAGCTCCTCAAAGGCGTCGAGGTCGAGAATGCTGAGGAATGCCGCAGCTTCTTCGCCGAGCATGGCTTTGTAATAATCCGCGATGGATTGACCGTTGACGGACTGAAGCGTATATTTCCCGGCGACGCTGTCGGATACGGAGATGTCGTCCCCGGGTCCTTCGCCGGTCCCGCCCGACGGAATGCTGACGCCGTCGGACAAATGAAAGACGAAAACTTCGCTCCCGGTATCAAAGGTGATCTCGCCGTTCTCTATCGGGAATTCATGTGTTTCACCGCCCATCGTAATGAGGACGCCGCTTTCCGACCGCTGCCACGTGCCGCTCTCGCCGTCCTCGAGAAATTCTGTGAAGACTACGGTCCCGTCCGGCTTCAGCTCGAGGGTCATGAGATCCCCAAAGGCACTGAGGTTGAATAAGCCGAGGTATGCCTCCGCCTCCTCCCCCATCTGAGCTCTGAAATACTCCTCGACGGTCTGACCGTTGACGGACTTGAGCATGTATTTACCGGCGATGCTGTCGGTTGTATCGGCGGTGTCGGTCCGGTCGTTTGCGCTGTCCGGTTTTTCCTCGACGACAGGTTTGTCTGCGCTGTCCGGCTTTTCCTCGACGGCAGGGTTGTCTGCGTTGTCGTCGGTTTTGCCGCCGTCGTCGGATGAGTCGGCGATGGTGTCGGTCTTTTCGCCGTCGTCGGTGCTGCCGGTGATGTCTTCGGTCTTTTCGCCGTCGCCGGTGCTGCCGGTGACATCGTCGGTCTTTTCGCCGTCGTCGGTGCTGCCGGTGATGTCTTCGGTCTTTTCGCCGTCGCCGGTGCTGCCGGTGACATCGTCGGTCTTTTCGCCGTCGTCGGTGCTGCCGGTGACGTCTTCGGTCTTTTCGCCGTCGTCGGTGCCGCCGGTGATGCCCGCGTTCGCGGCAATGTCGGAAATGGCGCTGATATCGCCGGAAGCGGCGGTGTCTTTTTTGCGTCTGACACAGCCGGCCGCGCATGAGGCAACCAGAAGAACTGTCAGAAGGATGGAAAGATAACGCTTCATAGCAAGATACCTTCTTCGCTTCGATTTATGAGTCAATGGGGGAAAGTCTCAGCCGCTTCGTTCTCGTTCCCGGGCGCGCAGACGGCGGGCTTGCCGGGGTTGAGGGCAGGTTTCCGGATCTGCAGGCTTATCTCTTGCGGAAGGTCATAACGCCGTCACCCAAATCAAGGGAAAGCTCGCCGTTTTTCAGCGTCGCTTCTCTCGTCAGGTTGTCGATCGTTATCATGACCTTGCCGCCCTGCCGCTCCCACGTGCCGGTTTCACTGTAGGCCCCGGCCGCTTCCGAATAAACAACCGTCCCGTCCGCCTTGAGTTCGATGGCAAACAATTCATCGAGGGATCTGAGGTTGTACGTTTGGAGGAACTGCGCCGGCTCCACGCCGAGGGATCTGACATATTCCTCAAGGGATTGGCCGTTGACCTTTGCGATGCCATATCTGCCCGCCGGGTTTGAATCGGACGAACCGGATCTGCGGCAGCCCGCGGCGAACGCGCAGACAAGGAGAATCGCGAGTGTGATCGAGAGAAAACGTTTCATGGAAATAGCATCCTTATCTTTTTTGATTTCGATTTCCGTTCTGTTTTCCGGGTTTTGCCGCCCGGTTTCACATCCCCATACCGTCAAACCATTTGAGGAGCAGTCCTCCCCATTGTCCGACCGAGGGATTCCCCATCGCGAGCCCGAGCCCGTGACAGCCGTGCGGGAATACGTGCACCTCGTGCGGCACGCCGTGACGCGCGAGAGCGAGGGCATACCGGTATGCGTATTCGACCTTGACCATCTCGTCGTCCGAGGTGTGCCAGATGAAGGCGGGCGGCGTCGATTCCGTGACGTTTTTCGCCGGGGCGCATGCTGCGGCGTTCTTCCATTCGCCGTCCCCCATGAGGGTATCGTAGCATTCGCGGATGATGTCGTCCAGCGGGTCGTCCGTCACGCCGTAGCAGATCACAGTCGCGTTCGGGAGCGCGGAGACTGTGCTCAGCTCGTCCGCTTCCTCGCCCTCCAAGGGCTCGGTATAGGTGGAGACCGCCGCCGCGAGGTGCCCGCCCGCGGACGAGCCCATGACGGCGATCTTTGTGGGATCGATGCCGTAATCCCCGGTATGGGCGCGGACAAGGCGGACTGCCCGGCGCGCGTCGAGAAGGGGGTACGGATAGAGGGGCAGACCGGGAATTTTGACGCGGTAATCGCACACGAAGGCGTGGTAGCCCGCCGCGGCGAGGAATTCGGCATAGCCCTTCCCCTCGTGCTCGGCGAGCATGACGTATCCGCCTCCCGGAAAGATCACAACGGCGGCGTCGCGCTTCGGTTCGTGCGGCTCGTAATACGTCATGCGCGGCAGGACCCCGTCCGTGGGTCCCGGCAGGGTGTTCCATAAGGGAATCTGTTTCATGATCGCCTCCGATCGCCGATCGGCTTATTTTTTCAGTACGTACACGCCGTAGGGTTCGACCTCGAGCGTGCCGGAGAACTCTTTTCCGGTGAGCAGGTCGGTCATCGGGGCGTCCAGCTCGATCGACGCGGGCGCGTGAGCGGTCTCGCAGAGCACGAGCCCTTCCCCGCCCTCTCCCTCGCGCGGGACGACGCTGAGCATTCCCATCGTCTTGTACGGCGTCACGCCGGCGTCCTCGTATGCGATGGCGAGCAGTCTGTCGATGTCCGGATCCTCGAGCAGCGCGCCGCAGAGGATGACCTCGCCTTTGCCGACCTTGTATTTCGCGATGACGACCTCGCCCTCGAGCGCACAGTGCCCGCCGGTAATCGACGCGAGCGTCTCGCCGCCTCTCAGATTCGTGTACGCCTCCGCCCATTTTCTGACGTGAAGCGTCTCGCCGTCCGTCCAGGCGCATTTGAGCACCGAGCCGTCGGTGGGGATGGAATAATCCTGCCGGATGCCGAGCCAGTCCTCAAGCATGCCCATCGCGCGGTCCTTATAGTGCGCGCCGATGGAGTCGCGGACGTCGGTCAGCGGTCCCGCGACCCAGACGCCGCCGTTTTCGACGAAGGCTTTGATCTTGTCCGCGAGGTCGCCGTCCTCCAGCGTCATGACGCAGGGGGAGACGAGCAGTCGATAGCCGTCGAGGGAATGGGTCGCGCCGATGACGTCGGGACGAACGCCGCCGCGGATCATCGAGCGGTGGACCTGCTGCACGTCGCCGCAGTACCAGTTGCCGTCGAAAACCGCCTGTTTGTCGAAGAGCTTCCACG
Source organism: Clostridia bacterium (assembly GCA_017540175.1). Classification (GTDB taxonomy): domain Bacteria; phylum Bacillota; class Clostridia; order Oscillospirales; family CAG-272; genus UMGS1696. The sequence continues at coordinate 10,101 of JAFYBN010000022.1, forward strand.
CCTTGGTCGTCATATGCAGGGCGACGGGCGTTTTGACCTTGGTTCCGGCGAGGAAATCCGACGCCTTCGCGTATTCGTCCGAGGTGCGGCGCACCTCGCCGAAGGTATGGGTCGGTCTGCCCTCGGGAGAGAGCACGGAGCCGTGCACAAGCTCATGGCCCGCCCAGTGCTGACGCCAGAGCCAATACATGTTCGATTCGCCGCCGAGCGCGACCGGGAGCCACGAGTTGACGCGGCAGTATCCCTCCGGCTTGAGCGCCTGCCCGATGGCGACGGAGCCGTTCCACGTCGTCGCGGTTTCGGTGTTCCAGAAAGGGCGGTCCTTCAGGGTGCGGAGAAAATCGAACCAGAACACCGCGTCGGAGAGATTCGACGGGGTGTTGTAGTGGTTGAACATCACGACGTCGAGCCTGTCGCACATTTCTTCGTAGCCCATCGCGTTGGTGGGCATCATGTCGGTGCCGATGGGCGCTTTTGTATAACGGCGGAGGATCGCCGCCTGCCGGTGCATGAAGTTCACGTCCGAGTCGTAGTGCGCCGCCGCCCACTCGTATTTCAGGTGGGGATTGTGCCACGCCTTCCAGTCGCCGGGGACCTCGTCGAAATCGTCGTACGCCTGGCTGAACAGATTGAGGTTCCAGCGGGCGTTGAGGTTTTCGATCGTGCCGTATTCGCGCTTCAGTCTCTTGTGGTAGGCGTCCATGCAGTGAGAACAGGTGCACCCCGTTCCCCACGTCAGGATCTCGTTGTCGAGCTGCCAGCCGATGACGTTCGGATCGGAGCCGAATTCGCGCCCCATGGCGTGAACGATCTGATCGGACGCCTCGAGGTAATGCGGATTGTTCGAGCAGCAGTGACGCCTGCCGCCGTGCGAAGCCCTCGTGCCGTTCTCGTCGAGCACGAAGATATCCGGGAACGCCTTGCCGAGCCAGATCGGCGGCGTCGCCGTCGGAGTGCCGAGGACCACCGCGATCCCGGCTTCTCCGAGCGCGTCCACCACGCGGTGGAGCCACGCAAACTCATACTGCCCTCTTTTCGGCTCCATTTTGCGCCAAGCGAATTCGCCGATGCGCGCGCAGGTGATGCCCGCCGCCTTCATCATGCGGATATCGTAGGAAAGCTGATCGTCGTCCCAATCCTCGGGATAGTACGCGCAGCCTAAGAACGGGGTTTTCATGGTTCGTCTCCTTTTCTGTGTGGTATTCAATATGATGGATACTCACCGGCTCTGTTTCCGGTATTCGCGGAGCACGGCGAGGAACTGTTCGCCATAGCGCTGTGCTTTGACCTGACCGATGCCGTTCACCGAGAGCATTTCGTCGACGCTGTCCGGCAGAACGCGGCACATATCGACGAGGGTCGCGTCCGAAAAGACGATGTAGGCGGGAACCTTGTTCTCCCGCGCGATTTCGGTGCGCATGCACAGCGAAACAGCGCCTTTGGCGTTCCCCGTCACGCCTTCACAGCGGTGAGCGTCCACCGCTCGGTCATGGAGGTCGGCGCGGCGTCGGTATAGCAGTCCGTGACGGAGGCGAGTAGAAGCCCGTTTCTCTCGAGCGCGTTCTTTACCGCCTTCAGCCCGAACGCTTTTTCACGTTCCACGCCGTCCGAGCGCAGCCAGACGCCGTTCTTTTCTTCAAAAACCGTCAGGTAAAAATCCGCCGTCGTCCCCGATTTCGACACGCGGCTTCGGAAACAGCACAGCGCGCCGTCCTCCTCGATGACGTAATCGCGGTCGGCATAGGTCGTGCGGAAGCGGTACGGCGTGTTGAGATCGAAGACGAACGCCCCGCCCGGCTCGAGATAGTTCGAGACCAGCGCAAAACAGTCGTCCAGCTCTCCCCGCCCGGTCAGGTGGTTCAGCCCGTCGAGACAGCAGACCGCCGCCTCCACCGTGCCGTACAGCTCAAAATCGCGCATATCACCCGAGAGGAACAGGATGGACGTGAGCCCCTCCGCCCGCGCCTTGCGGTCCGCCTCGGAGAGCATGTCGTCCGAGAGGTCGAGCGCGGTCATGTCGTACCCGCGGCGGGCGAGTTCGACGGTCATGCTGCCCGTTCCGCATCCGAGCTCGAGCACGGAGCACGGCTTTCTTCCCATGACGGCGAGAAACCGTTTTTCGATGTAATCCGCCCATGCCGCGTAATCGACCGTGGAATTGAGACGGTCGTACACCGGCGCGAGCGTGCGGTAGCCCCCGGTCATCGCTTCTGATCCGGATCATCCGGGCCCGGGAAATCCGGCCGTTCGATCCCCTTTTCGGCGAGGCGCTTCAGAATCTTGACATACCCGTCGCTCCCGTATTTCAGGCACCGGTTGATGCGGCTGATGGTCGCGGTGCTCAGCCCGGTCTTTTCGTTGATTTCGGTATAGACGGTGTTTTCCTCCAGCATTTTCGCGACGCACATCCGCTTTGCCATTTCCGTATTTTCCTTGATGGTGCAGAGATCGTCGAAGAAATTATAGCAGTCGTCGATGGTTTCGAGCGAAAGGATCGCCTCAAAAAGATAGTCGCGCGCGGGATCGCGCCTTTGGTTCGCCATGCTGTCCTCCCTGAACGGTTGGTAACTGCCTCTATTATACATCAAGATTTTCACGAAGTAAAGTGTTCTGTGAAAACTGCGCAAAAAACTTTTGTTGCAAGACGGGAAAACCTGTGATATAATGAGGGCAAGGAATTCAGCAGAAGGAAACTGTCCGCGATGATTTTGAGAACTCTTCCCGTCCCCGCTCCGGCGGATCAGGTCCTTGCCGTCTGCGCGGATTTTCACTCCGTATACCGGAACATGCGGCTTGACGAAACCCTGCGTCTTCTCGAGGAAGCGATGCCCGACCTGATCCTCTGCCCCGGCGATATTTTCAACATCATCGCGCCGGATGACGCGCCCGAGAGCTGCTTTAACCAAAACGGCATGGATTTTCTGCGCCGCGCCGCCGCTCTTGCGCCCGTGTTTTATTCGATCGGCAATCACGAGCACGCCGTCACGACGGAGCATCTCTCCGAAATCGCCAAAACGGGCGCGGTCGTGCTCGACAACTCTTTCGTGCGGTGCGGGGAGCTTGTGATCGGCGGATATACGACCGGTTTTCTCGGCATGAAGGGAAAGCACACAGGGCCGAAGGAGCCGGATCCGGATTTTCCCGCCGTCTTCGGCGCGCAGGAGGGCTATAAGATCCTGCTCTCCCACCACCCGGAGTATTGGGAAAAAACCATCCGGGGCCATGGGATCGATCTCACGGTCTCGGGGCACGCGCACGGCGGGCAGTGGCGCTTTTTCGGACACGGCGTTTTCGCGCCCGGTCAGGGGCTCTTCCCGAAATACACGAGCGGGCTTTATTCTTACGATGCGGGCAGCAAAACGGAATTCCTTGCGGTGAGCCGGGGCATGCGCAACACACAGCGGCTCATTCCGCGCTTCTTCAATCCCTGCGAGATTTTGATTCTGAGATTATCCCCGGAGGCGCGGCTATGACGAATGTTTTGATCTACTATACGCTCTCGGGCGAGCCGTCCGCGTCGCTGCTTGTGCGGGCGGCGTCGCTCTGCACGAACCGGCCGCCGGAGCAGATTTCGATCCGCCGCGAAAGCGGGAGAAAGCCCGTCTTCCTCTCACCGTTCCCGCTTTACGCGTCGGTTTCCCACAGCGGGGGCGTTTGGGCGGCGGCGTTTTCGGATGTTCTGCCCGTGGGGCTCGATCTTCAGAAGACCGTTTCGGTGCGCCGGATGGACGGCATCCTCACGCGGTATTTCCATCCCGCGGAGCGCGAAGCCGTGCTCGCCGCATCCCCCGAAGCGCGCGACGCCGCGTTCTGCCGGATGTGGTCGCGCAAGGAGGCGGCCGCCAAGCTCTCCGGGCGCGGCATCGACGGGGGATTTTCCTCGTTCGACGCGTCGGCAAGCCCGACCGAGGTGTTCGGGGAGACGCTTTTCATCCGGGATTTCGCCCTGCCGGGCTTGCTGGAGCTTGCCGCGGCGGCGGTATTTCCCGCGGAGTTTGAAATCACGCTCATCCCGTTCTGACGGAAAAAACCTCCCGGATCCGCGTTCGGGAGGTTCTTTCTCTTCGGTTTCGGCGCGGGGGCAGCTTATCGGCAGGAGCCTTGCCGTCTCCCCTGTCTCGAGATCGACGCGGAGGTAATACCGGCGGTTTCCGAATGCCATGCCCCCCGTCCGCATGATCTGAACGTCGCACATGGCGAAGATCGCGTAACGGTCTTCGACCATGCGCGTGAAAGACGGGATCCGTTCTTCATCGCCCGGATCCCAGTCCTCGAGCAGACGACGGTCCTCACCCGTTCTGTAATCGTGTAAGTACAGGATGTCGAGCTCCCCGTCGTGTGCACCCACACGCTCGACGGCGCGAAATAACCGTGATTCAAACATTTTTTCTTCACACCCAACCTTTTCCCCGATTTCTGTATCTATCTTTATGAACCCCGAAAAATACCCCGAAAAGGAGACCGACATGACGAAATACGCGGTCATGAACGACGAAACGCTGGTCGAAATCTGCCTGCTCGGCGAGAGTGGCGCGTTTGAAGAGCTGGTGATGCGCCACGAAAACGCGGTGATGAACACGGCGAAGCGCATCACGGGCAGCCGCTTCACCGCCGAGGACGCCTCCCAGGACGCCTTTGTCTCGGCCTGGATGCGCCTCGATTCCCTGCGCGACCGATCGAAGTTCAAGCCGTGGGTCTGCGCCATAGCGAAAAACTGCGCGATGGCCCTCCTCACCCGGTACCGCAGCGTCGTTCCGGATATCTCGCTTCACCTTGTCGAAAACGAAGAGCTGTCGGACAATCCCGATCCGGAGCTGTCCGCGCTTCTATCGTCCGAGACCGACGAGGAGCTTCACGCTTTGGTGGACGCGCTGGGCGAAAAGCTCCGCGAGACGATCCGGCTCCATTATTTCGAAGGGTATTCCGTCGCGGAGATCGCCGATTTGCTTTCCGTACCGGTGGGAACGGTGAAATGGCGGCTCGCGGAGGGGCGAAAACAATTGCGGAAAGGATACGGAATCGTGGGAAAGGAATACAACGAAAACGAAACCCTCGTCTCCCGCGTGATGCGGCAGGTCGAGGAGCTGAAGCTCTGGCAGTTCAAAAGGGACAAGACGGGCTTCGAGGAAGACTACAAAAACGTCCTCGCGGCAGTGGAGGCGCTGGATGAATCGAAGGAAAAACAGCACATGCTGGCGGACGTCTGGCTCCGCGGGGCGTGGTGGATCCCCGGAAAGGCGAACGAGGAGGTGTTCTCCGAAATCAAGCAGGCGGCGCTCGCCGGACACAACGACGACGTGATGCAGTCTGTCGCGGCGCGGGAATACAACAAAGTTCCGTTTGGTGAGGAACGCATGAAATTCATGCGGGATACGCAGATCCCGGAGCTTTTGGCGGGGGGATTCTCAAAGGCCGCCGGCATGGTGTCCTTCTGGTGCGGCGTAGAGCTGGGTGACCTCGGCCGGATGGAGGAGGCATACGAGGCGTTTGAGAAAACGATCTCCCTCCTCGAGCCGACGAACGTCTATTACGCAATCGCGCTCTCCGCCATCTGGACGGAGAAGAAGCTCGTCGAAGCTATCGCCGCCGGGGACGAGGACGCGGGTGTGGCGTACATGGGCGAGACCTGTCAGAGAATCGGCGAAAAATGGTACTTCTGGCAGGAGCCGGGTTACTATCGCAGGGAAGGTATTGACGATATCGAGATCGCGCCGCTCTACTGGCTATCCCGCTGCGGCGAGCTGATCGACGATCCGGACATGAAGCCGGGGGACACACGCACCTCAGCGGACGGCAAGTCCACCATGACCTGCCGCCTCGCGGAGAAGCCCGTCGTCACACCTGCCGGAACCTTTGAAAACTGCTTCGAATTCCGCACGACGGATAAAAGCAGGAGAGACGCTGACACAACGACCTTCATCGCCCCGGGGATCGGCGTCGTGGAACAGATCAATCACCCCCTGAAGTGGAGGATCGTGCTCAAAGGGTACCGCATCAACGGCGGAGACGGGCGCATCCCCTTTGCGGTCGGCAACCGCTGGGAATACCACATCGAGAAAGAGGGTCACCTGATCGAGGACGAGCAGGTCATGGAGGTCACGGGCGTGACGGACAGCCTCGCCGCCATGTCCATCGGCATATTCGCCCGCCTTCGGTACGATGAGAATTCGTGGTTCGGCTGCACGCTTGCGGCGAGAAACGAGTATTTCATCCCCGACGGTGAGAACAGCGGTCATCTCGTCGATGTGGAAAAATACCTCGCGGGAGCCGAACGGACTGCGAAGACCCGCCGCGAAAAGGTTCACACCGCCGTCGCCAACAAGGTCATGCGGAGTATCTTTGAGACGGACGACGTCTTCAATCCGGCCTATACCGAAAAGCTCCGCTGGACATTCTTCGAGCTCTATGCCCCGTGGAAGAAGGGGGATTCGCTTTGTCTGGGAGAAAGCGACAGAACGTATTCCTTCGAGCTAAAGGACTGGTTCTGGAAGGACGGCAAGAGCTGCTTCGACATGTTCGCCGTCGGGTGCAATTTCCTCTATGACATCGTGAACTTCGCCCTCGGCGCGCTGTGGTCGGACAAGTGGATTCCGGGTTATTCCGAGAATCGGAAGTTCAAACAGTACGGTGACATGGACGTCTCGGGCAGAATCAAGGTCTGCGAGGACGAAGCCGTCGAGACTCCGGTGGGATCGTTCCTCGCCTGCCGCCACCTCGTCGCGGATATGCAGGGAGGTTACGGCTATTGGTCCGGGCATACCGAATTCTGGTTCGCGGAGGGCGTGGGCCTTGTGAAGTTCCTGCGCACCATAACGGAATGCGGCGAACCGTGGAAGAACGCGGTCTGGCTCCTGACGGAAATGACAGGCACTGGCAAGGGCTTTTTCCCGATGGAAGACGGTTTCTTCCGCAAATACGAGGCACAGGGATTGGAGAACGGCTATCACGGCTCCGTGGAATACACCTATCTCGAGGACGAGCAGGGTCTCACGATCTTCATGGCCGCCTTCGGCACACAGGACAGAAGCGAATACCTGAAACAGGAAGGAAAAGAGGTTTGAGCGCGCGGCGCCTGACCCTCTGAAAGCAGATTTTCGGAGCACGGAAAAGGACCTCCCCCGCATCGGGCGGGAGAGGCCCTTTTTCTCGCATCGGCTGTGAAGCTCTTTCTTCGGTTTCGGCGCGGGGTCAGTTTGTCGGCAGGATACGCGCCGTCTCCCCCGTCTCGAGATCGACGCGGAGGTAATACCGGCTGTTTCCGAATGCCGCGCCCCCCGTCCGCATGATCTGAACGTCGCACATGGCGAAGATCGCGTATCGCTCTCCGACCATGCGCGTGAAAGACGGGATCCGCTCTTCGTCGCCCGGGTCCCAGTCCTCGAGCAGACGACAGTCCTCACCCGTTCTGTAATCGTGGAAGTACAGGATGTCGAGCTCCCCGTCGTGCGCACCCACACGCTCGACGGCGCGCCCGTCCGCGCCTGACCAATACACAATGTCCCTTGTGTTTTCCCAGACGTGCGGCTCGTCCTCTTCACCGACGTACAAAAGATACCGCAGACTATTGCCCGTGAGTTCGGCGCGCGGCATGACGTAGCCCCCGAGATCGGCGCAGGGCTCGTGCCGGACGGGAATGTACTCAGGGTTCTGATTGTCGGGATCGCACCGAATCCAGAAATCCTCATGATCCTCCCAGAGCTCGGAGGCGTTCGGGTTCAAAAAGCCGTAATAGTTCCAGATGTACCCGGCGTTCACGATGATGTGCGTATAGCCGAGATAATCCCCGAGGTCGGCGGTCTTGCCGGTATCGAGGTCGACGCGGAACAACTCCTGGCAGACGCGGTCGTCCTCTTCGGAGATCCAGTCGACATAATACAGTACGTCCCCGTAAAGCTCCATATCGAACGGCTCGCGTTTCGGCAAGGGACGGTCGACGGCGCGGAGGATGATTTCTTTTTTGAGACTCATCGGATCGTAGCGCCATATGCCGTAACCGCCGCCGTCGTTCATTTCTCGCACGCTTTTGAATCCATCGTCCGTCGCGTAATAAACGTCCGTCATGGCTCTGTCCCCGCCGCACAAAACGATCTGTCCGTTCCAAAAAACGCGGGCAGATTCGTCCATGTTCTGAAAAGCGGACAGGAAAAAACGAAGGGGTATTCGCCGTTCTGCGACTCGTGGACGCAGAGCGGATCATGACACAAAAGTGTCGTGCGCGTCGAATACGGATTGACAAGGTAGATCAGCGGCGTTTCACCATTCTCAAACTTCAGGATCAGATCGTCCTTCATCGGCTCGTACCCCTCCGGCACAAGCTCGTCCGTATAGACCGGCTCGAAGGGGAGCTTATTTCGATTTTTCTGCGCCTCCCGGTAGGCGGTCCGGTCCCCGCTCGGATAGAATACGTGCTCCGATTCCCCGCAGGAAAAGACAAGCAGACAAAAAACGAGCAGAAGCGGCAGAAGCCCCGCCCTCCCCACACCGCAGACTTTCCTGCGGTTTTTCGTTTTCCGTTTCATTCTCTTTCTCCCTTCCTCCCTGCGCTCTTCCTGTCTGCCGCCTTTGTTCTTCTATTATAGCTCTTCCGACGATCTTTGTCAATAGTTCTTTTGTACATTTGCTTAATATAAAACTGAGCTGGGAAGAGATATCCCGCGGCGTTCGCCGCAGATTCGAAAAAAGCCTCCTCCGTGAAACACGGAAGAAGCCATGTGTTTATGATTCAAGCTGCTTGCCGAGGAAGAGCGCGGCGGTCTGGACGAGCTTTGCCTCCACGTCCGGCGCGACGGGGGACTTCTCTTCCCCCCTTACGGACGCGACGCAGCCCGCGATGTCTCCTTCGGTGATGATCGGCATCAGGCATCCGACGGGCTGGCCGCCTTCGACGACGCTGACGGTCTCGCCGCCGGCGGGGACATAGAGCTGACGGTTTTCCACGATCCGCTCGACCTCGGCGGTGAGCTTGCGGTCGGCGTAATCCCTCTTCGGGACACCCGCGCAGGCGATGACGGCGTCGCGGTCGCAGATCACCACGGAGAGCCCGCAGGTTTTCGACAGAGTTTCGGCGTACTGCCCGGCAAACTGTGCAAGCTCTCCGATGGGGGAATATTTCTTGAAGATGACCTCGCCCTCGCGGTCAGTGTAGATTTCGAGCGGGTCACCGTCACTGATAACGTCTACACCGATGGGCGCGATTTTGTCCTCTTCGGTCGGCAAAACGCTCATGGAAGTGTCCGCATCTCCCGCGCGGAGGATGGCGTCGACATCCGGCTTCAGTTTGATTTCGACATGGTCCTTGTACACTACGATAGTATCCACGATCATTCCGACATCCCTCTTATCCAGCGAATCCTTGCAGAGGATATCCCGGAAAACCTCCGTTAAAGTTTTCGCGGTGCGCCGGATGCGGATGTTGTCGCTCCTGCTCTGCTGAATCAGTTCGATCTGGTTGGTCAGTCCTTCGATCTTGCTCTGGACCTCGTTTTCCAGCTCGTCGTAGGTTTCGTCGAGCACCTCCTCCTGTTCCGGGTGCTTCATGATGTCGCGGATCCGCTGACGCTTCGTAGCCTTCAGCTCCTCCCTGAGCCCCGCGATCGTCTCCGTCAGCTTCGAGATGGTTACGTCCGCGTTCCGCTCGTCGATCTTTCCGACCTTCTCCTCACGCTCGAGCGATTCGAGCATCGCAGAGGAGGTATCGATCAGGCGGGCGATATAGGTTTTCACGATCGCGTCGAGCTTATCCGCGCGGATTGTATGCGCGGAGCAATGGGCCCTGCCGAGCCGGAAGTAGGTCCCGCACAGATACGCGGGCGCGAGGTTCGGACGGTTCCGGCAGAACATCGGAGCACCGCAGTCCCCGCACCGCAGGAATCCGGCGTAGACGTTCTCATGCTTCTTGACGCCGCGGTAATTCGTCTTTGACCGATGCTTCCTCAGTTCCTGCGTTTCGGCGAAGGTTTTGTAATCGATTATGGCGGGATGGTGGTCTTCGATGACGATGTGATCCGCCTCGTCCTTTTTCACGTCCTTGCCGTTGATTTTCGCCCTGGTGTATTTTCCCTGTCTGAGCGTCCCGATATAGAAGTCGTTGTCGAGAATCTCCTGAACCGTGATCAGGCTCCATTCCCGTTTGGCGATTTGCCTGTTTTCCCCGCCTTCCGCCTCCGCCCGCATCTTTTCCGTCATGCGCGGCGTGGGGATGGCATGGTCCGTCAGGTATTTCGCGATCTTTTTGTACCCGTAGCCTTCTTCATTATATAGCTCGAAGATCTTTTTCACGACGGCGGCGGATTCCGGGACGATCTCGAATTCGGACTTCTTATTGACCCTGTACCCGAAGGGGGCGGCGCAGATCCACTTCCCGTCCGCCTGTCTGCGCTTGATGACCGCTTTGATCTTTTTGGAGGTATCCGTCACGGGCATTTCGTTGATCAGGAACTGGAACTGGATTTTGAGCCAGTCGTCATCGTTCGGGAAGTCGATCCCGTCGCTGACGGAGATGATGCGCACCCCGGCGTCCCTCAGGTCCTCAAGCTCCACGAGTCCGCGGCTGTTGCGCCGCGAGAATCGGGAGAAGTCCTTGACGATCAGGATGTCGTACCGGTGCGCCATCAGGCCCCGGCGCATTTCCTGATATTGCTCACGCTGTTCGAATGTATAACCGGAGCGGTCCCGGTCCTCGTAGAAGGTGAGGGAGCTGCCCGGGAACCGCTGTTTGACGTAATCCTCGATGATATCCTTCTGGTTTTCGATCGAGGTGTTGTCCCGGTCAAGCTCGAGGTCCACCGAGATCCGCGCGTATCCGGCGATGGCGTATGTTTCTGTCAATGTCAATCACCACCAATAATTCGTTTATGATAACATTGTATCACTTTTCTTCCGGATAGCAAGCGTTTTTCTGAAAACTTTTTTTGTACAAATCGCGGCTATCGTTATAGTCTGCGTTTTCCCGAAGGCTTTTTTTATACAACTCGTAATTATGGAGAGCCAGTTGTCGGGTGCATTCCCGAAGGTCCTCTCTGCCGGACCGGAAAACGACGACGCCGATGCCGAGCGTTTTCATATATCCCGTGAATTCCCTGATCTTTTTCTCGATCCGTTCATCGCCCGTTTCCGCTTTCATCAGCCAGATTTCGAGCATGCACAGTTCGGGATTCATAACTGTGATCAATGGCGCACCATCCTTTGTTTTTCAGTTTTCCATACGATTATTCTCTGTTTCACGGCGGGTTAAACACGGGGGCGGTATCTGCCGCCGGATTGCCCGGCGCGCCGGGGTTTCGATATTTCGAGGATCAGGATTTTGTCGCTGTGCGCGCAGTCGATGGCACAGCGATCACAGCTCAGATGTCTGCCGGTATAGCAGCAGATGTCACAGGAACGTTTGAAACGCCTGTCCGCTTCTTCCCTGCTCCGGCTGTTCTGCTGCATTTCCACTCCGATTTCTTCAAATCGTGTCATCCATCATGTCCTTCCTTTTATAACTGATAGATATGTCTGTTTTCCTCCCCGATGGCGAGACTGATGGCGAGAGCCCTGTCGAGGCGCAGATGCGTCGTCCTGTCCACGTTCCCGAGCCGTTTGACCAGACGCTTTGTGTCTATGGTCCGCAACTGCTCGGTCATGATCATGGACTTCCGGCTGAGCTCTCCCTCCTCCATCCGGACGGGGATATGGGTCGGCATCCCGGTTTTCTTGGCCTTCGTGGTGATACAGGCAACGATCACGGTCGGGGAGTGCCGGTTGCCGATGTCGTTCTGGACGATCACCACGGGGCGGGTACCTGCCTGTTCGCTGCCGATGCTCCCGGACAGGTCTGCGACGTAAACTTCACCGCGTTTGATTGGCATAAAGCCCTCCTTGTTGAGGTGGTATGTAAAGCCTCCCGGAGGTTGTCCGAAAAAGAACAGACTTCCCCCGGGGGGCGGTTAGTTACGTCGTTTTGTGATATGTCTCCGTATTTGTCCTGGACACCCCCGGAGTGGGCATCGGGCAGACGGCTGATTGCTGGTCAGCCTCATGGGATTCTCACCCCCGCCGGGTTCTCCGCCGGCCGCGCCTTTCGGCTGCGGAAGTATCATTGTCCCCGCTGATGGTCGTCGCGGTCCGGGAGGAGCAGTCTCTCGGTCGGGGAGCTTGCCGGAACCGGCGGTTTCGGTTTGCTCCCCGGTCGCTTGCATCTCTGCGTCAACGGGAAGGTATCTGCCTGATGGGTTATTCAGTTCTCAATGAGCGGTGAGGAGATTTTGTCCCCTCACTTACCTATTGCTGAATTTTTTCGTGTTTAACAAACACCTTTTTCAAAGTATTTTCTGATTTTTTTGAAAATCTTTTTTTTCTGATAGTTGACAGCCTGTTGTGTCATTCCTAACACCTCTCCGGTTTTTTTCTCTGACAAAGGGTTTGTATCATTGTAAAGACAGTCAAGCAAACGGTTTTCATCATCCGTCAAAAATCTCCGCGCTTTTCTCAGGGTCAGCAGCATCATCCGATGGATTACCTCGCCCTCAACGTCGACATACTCATCCTTGATAATGTCGTAGAGGTTCGTCTCATCTCCATCTGAATTCTCAATCGTTTGATCCAAAGAAACCTCAATGATTCCAGAATCCTCTTTCACCTGTTCCAAATAGTCTTCTCGGTTTTTCTCCGCCTTGACCTTCTTTGCCAATTTTGCAGGGACTTCAACCCCAATTCTGTCTGTTCCATATTCATTGTCCTTATAGAACACCTTGTTTTTTCCTTCCTTGCTATTTAGATACTCAAATAACGCTTTTCCCTTCAGAGCCATGTAGCGGATATCCCCGTCCACGGAGGGAAACGATCCATTCTTGGAATCTTTTACATAGAAAATCTTAGACACTTCTGTTTCCTTTCCCCTTGGATCATCAGGCAAAGGAAATCCATAGACCGTTTTCAATATCCCGGTTCTGACGGCAGGACGGCCAGCATCAAAAAATGGACGCACAAGGCCGAGGGTGCCGTCCGAAGCGAAATAACTCCCGTTTGGGGTCGCGCTTCGTATGAACATCCTTTGCCCGTATGCATCCAGGCTTTGAATATGTTTTGTTAAGGTGGGGTCAGCCGCTTCTCACAATCTTTGTGACAGCTCGGCTGCAGCTGGTTTTCTTGACAACATGACCACTACGGGTATCTCCCGATGGCGGTCTGCCAGATCTCGTGTATCTTCATCCTCTTTAGACCTTCTACTTTTGACCGGAAAATAAAAAGCCGGGGTATAGACATTAAACCATTCCTCCAAAAGGAACAGTTCTCGTCTATACCCCGGCACACTTCACGATAAACGGATGGCACGTAAGACAGGTATTAGGTTTTTCCCACCACCATGCCGAATCTGCACACCTTCGACAGACCACGGTCTCACAGTTTTCATGTGGCTAGGCCGGAACCTCAACTGAAGACGACCAGTGAGTGTACCGGTTTCAGAACATTTCAGCTTGTGCCAATAGTCCTGAATTTGTGTTAGAATTGTTTTTCAACATCAATTCTGGCTAGTCACCTCGAAGCATCCTGATCCAGATACGGCAGGTTGCTATTCGTAATCTTCCCCCAGTTCAAGAGTCCTAATATCAAGATCGTCATCCATTCCGTCGGAGAGCAGCGCATCTTCGTCGATTGGAAGATCTTCTTGATTCATGTCCGCACTCCTTGCTTTTTCCTTGATCTTCACTTCGATTTCAGCCGCAAGTTGAGGGTTCTGTTCAACAGCGATCCTGGCGTTGTCTTTGCCTTGAGCCAGACGATTCCCGTTGTAATAGAACCATGCGCCGCTCTTTTCAAGAATGCCCAGGTTTACTCCCAACTCCACGATTTCTGAGGCTTTGGAAATTCCAGTTCCGTACAGAACATCAAACTCAACAATCCTGAACGGAGGCGCGACCTTATTCTTTACGACCTTGCATTTGGTCCTGTTGCCATAGATTTCAGCTCCGTTCTTGAGGGATTCGCTCTTCCGTATTTCAATTCGCACGGAGGCGTAAAACTTCAGAGCGCGTCCTCCAGTAGTAACCTCCGGATTGCCGTACATCTGGCCGACCTTTTCCCGAAGCTGGTTGATAAAGATGACGATGGAGTTTGTTTTGGAGATGGTACCGGAGAGTTTACGGAGAGCCTGTGACATCAGTCTTGCCTGAAGGCCGACATGGGCAGCGCCCATATCCCCGTCGATCTCTGCTTGTGGAACAAGCGCTGCGACGGAGTCTATTACAATGATGTCCACAGCGCCGGATCGTACCAAAGCATCGCAGATCTCAAGTGCCTGCTCGCCGGAATCAGGCTGAGAAACGAGGAGGTTATCGATATCCACCCCCAGGTTCTTCGCATAGACGGGATCCAGCGCATGCTCCGCGTCAATGAACGCGGCGGTACCGCCTGCCTTCTGCATTTCGGCGATAGCATGGAGAGTCAGAGTAGTCTTACCGGATGATTCAGGTCCATAGACTTCGACAATTCTTCCCCGCGGAAGACCTCCTACTCCAAGCGCAATGTCAAGGCCGATGGATCCGGTCGATATGACTTCTACGTTCATCTTTGGCGTCTCGCCCATACGGATTATTGTTCCCTTTCCAAACTCCTTCTCGATCTGGCCGAGCGCGGTGTTAAGAGCTTCCTTTTTCCCTTCAGCTGTAGTTAGATCGAATTCTTTCTTCTTGATTTTAGTGGCGTTTTTCTTGTCTGCTGGCATCATGTGTTCCTTCCTCGATTTAATAATCGTTTTGTTCGTATGTTTTTTCCTCGATATGACCTCACCCTGCCGCTACATACAGGTCGGTCAGAGCATACCTTATAAGCTTTGCCGGATCCTTCTGCGGCGTAATCCATTCTTCCATGAAAGATGATGGAAGGATAACCGGCATCCGGTTGTGGATAGCGCGCATATCCCCGGCGCTGTCTCTCGTAAGGATCGTAAATGAGGGGTAGGTCAAACCACTCACTGTTTCGGTATGGTACAGCCCCGCCAGCCATGTTGGCGATGTACCTTTGGATTGTATAATATACCTGGCTTTTCCTGCTTTAGTTAGACGGACGTTATCCTCAGACTGCGGTGGCCCCCACTCGAAAAAGTAACTTGCTGGGATGATACATCTATGAGAAGCCCACGCGTCCCGGAACGAGGGAACAACAGCAGCTGTTTCCACGCGGGCATTTACCAACGGTCTTCCTCTTCGGGACGGTTCCGGCGTAAAGCCCCAAACCATAGGGAAAGCCCGGATTGAGCCTTTTTTGTCCCACGCAAGCACCGGAACCATATCGGTCGGACTTATTTCTCCGGATATTCTCAAAGGGCGGGCAAGACGGGCCACCATCTTATCCTTCAGCGGTGAAGCCGCTGCTTGTTTGAAGTATTCTGCGAATTCGTCTGCTTTGTCGTCTATGTAGTAGCGGCAGCACATTGCGGTTTCCTCCTGTCTGTCTTCTGGCTTAACGTATTGTATCATGGAATCAAGAGGGGTGTCAAGAGATTCGGGAATCCTGACGGTGATCAGCTTCTGGACGAATGTTACGTGAGCTCCCTTTCGTGACACTCCTATATGCATACCGCGAATAAACCCGAAGCAGGTAAGCAGCGCAAGGGTTTCCTCCCTCGACAGGAAATCCACTGTGCAAATGACATCAAGTATTCGCGTGGACTCCGAAATGAAGAATATGATCGGAAAGAAAGACCTGTAGATGTAGTATCGTATCCCGTTATGTTCTTCTGATGTCGGAATAAGAAGAGGCGGTTTATTCATCGTCGTCCTCCCACGATTCCACTGCTATCCCTCGTTTTTCAAAAACCGGACCGTTGATCTGGCGGATGTTTTCAAAACCGATTGCTGCTTCCCCGACCAGTATAACCCGATTTACCGGGTCAACCAGCCATACCACTCCTGTTACAGTATCATATGTTCCTCCAGTTCCGTATGCTTCGCTATAGATATCAGCGCACGGAGCGAAGTATTTGATGGAAACTACGATCCGGTTCTCTCTGGCTTGTTTTCCGTTCTTGGTGAGCTGTGCCAGCAGCCGGAGCCGCTTATCCAGTGTTGCTGCCTCATCCTCCGATAAAGCTGTCTGAGTTAGGTAAACAACATCCTTGAACCTTAAGGTATGATCAAATCCATCCAATGCGTCGAACGGGGCAAAAATCTTTGCCCGGTGTGTCCGATCCATAGGTGGATGTTTTCGCAGGAAGATGTCGTCGTAGCGGGGCGGTCCTGCAAGAAGCGTTTTTGCATATTGGAATTCTGTTGCCATGATTCTATCCTCTTATAGTTGGCTTGAGGCGATATGGATCAGGATGTATCCACTGTTCGCAGCGGTGGATGAACCGGTTTCGGATCAGGCTGTTTCTGCGGAAGAGGCGTTGCTCCTGCCTTATGACCTCCTATACTCTCGTTCCGTGAGATTGTCGTTCCGCTTTTGCCCAGATTCATCCCGCGAACTACGGCATTAAGACCATACCGCCTCCGCACCTGAACCATCACGCGCTGTAGTTCGCGTTCCTTATCAAGCTCATCGGCTGATGTAAACATATCCAACTGTCCGTCGCCGATATCGTGCAGAGTATTGCAGGCGCAGATGCCCAGACGTCGGATGAGAAACCGCGGATCGACATGGGTCTTAAAAGACGCGCAGAGCGCTTCCATAATCGCCCTTTTGCTGTTCGTTCGGGTGCGGAGCCTGACTGTTCCGTGAGCAGCTTTCGGCTGAATCTTATGGTAGAAGTCTTCTTCGAGTTCGTTTTCTTTCAGGGTAATCGAATCCAGGGTCGTCGGATCGAAAATGATCCACCAGGTCATGGAGTCAGTGGTAAGATTCTTTGCCACAAGGTCAGAACAGAGTAGGTCTGTCATCTCCTTGAAAACAAGAAACCCTTCATTGTGTTTATATGCGCGAGGCAGGACCTGCCCAGTGCTCAAACTGTGTCCCTGCGGCTTGTATGCTTTGATATCCGCCATAGTTGCCGTCTCAATGCCCCATGCATGATCGATCAAAAGCTCCGCGTTGATGCCAAACAATTTGTACAGGATTTCAGGGGTTGAAAGGCTCACAGTAGCGATATCACCCATCGTGCGCATTCCGTGCGATATGAGGCGGCGGGCGGTTCCCGGTCCGACTTGCCAAAAATCTGTCAAAGGACGGTGAGACCACAGTTTAAGGCGGTATGTTTCCTCATCCAAAGTGGCGATGCGGACGCCATCCTTGTCTGGGGCTGCTTTCTTGGCGACTATGTCCATCCCGATCTTGGCAAGGTAAAGATTTGTTCCTATTCCAACTGTGGCAGTTACGCCGGTGACTCTGAGTACCTCCCGCACGATCTGCATGGCTATGTAGTGAGGAACGCTCACCCCGGCTTCCGCAGCAGCTTTTCCGTACATCATTTCATATCGTCCGGCGTCCACGAAGAACTCGTCGACGGAGTACACATGGATGTCTTCCGGAGAGACGAATCTCTGCGCGATCTCGTAAATCTTAGCGCTCGTTCGGATATACTCTGCCATTCGCGGTTCTGCAATGATATAGTCGACTTTGCACCGATGCTGTGCCTCGTATAGAGCGATAGCCTGTTTTGCCTCAAACAGCCTCGGACGGCTTGGCACGCCGATTGCTTTTAAGGCAGGGGAAACCGCCAGACAGATTGTTTTATCCGTTCGGGACTCATCCGCAACGAGAAGACGGGCGGTAAGCGGATCAAGCCCTCGCGTTACGCATTCTACGGAAGCGTAATAGCTTTTCATATCTACTGCGAAGTACATGCGAATCTCCTCAAAGAGCATGGCGCTCGATATTTACACTCCCTGCATCGCTGCTCAAATGATGCAGACCGGGGAACTGAGGTTATTGGCCTCCGCCCATTCGAGGAGTCCGGTCACCTCGTCCTCGAGTGCAGTTACAGGGAGTTTCTTCTCCTTCCAGAAGAAGATCAGCCGAACGATTGCAAACAGCAGGCGCTGCCGGGATTCATGACCCTGAGCGGATGCGATTTCGTTGATCCGGTCAGCGTACCTTCCTACGAAGTAGTTGATAGCTGATATCGCTTCTCCATAGGAGGTTAACCTTGTCGGACAGGGTAGTTCAGCCGGAATGAACGGCTCGGTAGATGTAAGATTGATATGTTCCATTGTCATTGTTCTCCTCTTTTGCCGTGGAATGTCGCGGCATTTCATCTTTTTAGCAGCCAAACAGATTATTTTTTGTGATAAATCGTTATGCGGAATGATTGCAAATATATGTTCTTTCATTGGCGCAAAAAATCCCTATGTATAGCATCTCTGGCGGAGGGGTGTCACGCCGTCTTTTTCCTTTTTCCCGCGGAAGGCCTTTTCCTCCACGGTTTGATTTCTTGTTTTTCTTGTTTCTTGCTTCTGAATGGGATCTGGCTTTCGAATTCGTCGCTGAACAATATGCGGTGCAAGGGCTTTTCATCCGAGTCCTTTATGGGAAGATCGTCTATGAAGTCACCTTCGTCGTCCGACCAGAAATCGCTGGAATCATCTGCCCAGAAGGTCTCATCCCTGTCGGCCCAAAGGAAATCGGTATCATCGTCTATGAAGTCTTCGTCACCATCGGACCAGAAAGAGCTTGTATCTTCGTCTGGGAACCATCTTGTGTCCGGCGGTTTGAGCGATCTTTCTGCATAACTGAAGTCTTCATCCTCGCCATCATCGATTGGCAACCCGTCTTCATCGACAGCAAAGCCAGCTTTATTTGCCGATTGATTGTTGGGGGCGTACGGATCTTCCCGCATCCGAATCTCATCAAAGGACGGAGTTCTCTGATCATCCCAATCCAATTCTGGAGATTCGGGTTCGTCCTCCCATACAATATCCGGCGGTTCATAGAATTCGGAACGTGCCAGTTTCGCTTCTTCCTTCGTTGCCGGGCGAACCGCTGCGATTTCTTCCTTTACCTTGTCATCGAGCGAGGGAGGAATCTCTGGGGGAGACTCCTTCTGTTTCCTCCCGGACGGCTTCCTGTTTTTACGCTTGGCATCCCTCTCAGCTTGTTTCGCCATCAGGAGGGCTGCTTCTTCGACGGCAATCTGTCTTCTGGACCAGATGACGGTCGTACTCTTACAATACGGACACTTGATATCTTCTCGGACAGGAATGTGGTCAAACAGCCCTTTACAGCTACGGCAGCAATAAATCATAATCGTACACCTCACTCAAAACGCGATCTATTGTTTGATTCACATCATTCACACCATTCTGTCGAACTGCTTCCGTGAATGCTGCCCATGAAATTGTTCTTTGGTAGATACGGAAGCTGTCTGAGATTATATCCTTCCCTGCGTAGCGAATCGATCTTATACATCAGCAGATTAACGTTGACGTGAATTGCAGAAGCTATCTCCAGAAGTGTTTTTTGAGAATAAAGGAGATCGAGCAGTTCTTCTTTGTCGATTCTGATGTCCGCCGCAAAAGTATTCGCTTCTGCTTCACGGGGAAGGCGCACATTGAAAATCTCGTATTCTTTTATTGGGGAAAGCTTCAACTCTGCCCTGTGCAGAACAGCATGCCCCAATTCATGAGCGCCTACCTGCAGAATGTCATCCCTCATCGCTTCATCGGTGTACAGCTTGTCTTTGGCTTGCATAGCTTCGAAATAGGCTTTATTGATGAAGATAGAAGGACGGTTCGCTGCTAGGCAGGTCAGTCCGGGAAGCTTTGATTCAGGATGATGGAGATAATGGACCTTAATTTCCAAATATTCGGCTATCTCAAAGGGATTGCGGGTGCCGAATCTCCTGACCAAAGCGGTGGGGTCCCGCGAGAATGACATTTTTCGTTCCTCCGATCAATTGGAATCCCCTTCTGTGGACTTTCCTTTCTTGGTCTTATTGGCAAAGCGTTTGTTGTATTTCTTGGCGTCCTCATATGTCTGCATCATGGCCTCTTTGATAAAGTCCAGATCGTCGTCGTCGAGTTCGCCTCCGGCCGCAGCAATACGAAAAGTCCGGACAACATCTTCCGCCTGTCTCCTGCCTCGGCTTCCATACTGTTCCTGCGCTTTGATGACAAAATCGTCCATATCGTCCATCAATTCTGAAACCTCCAAGCCGAGAGCTGCCGAGAGTTTCTGGTATGACTCTTTTGTTTTCGGCTTCCGTCCGCCGCTTTCATAGTTCGTGATAGTCCGCAGGGAGATCCCCGTCATCTCGGACAATTCCTTTTGCGACAGGTTCATCGCAAGTCTTGCTTTCCTTACTTTTTCTCCGAATTCCATACACTCTTCCTTTCTTTGATGGCCGCGGGCTCCCGAAGGTTTTTTCTGAATTTTTCGGATTCCCTCTTGACATCCCCGAGGGGGTCTGCTATAATTGATACGCAACATACGCAACTTACGCACCTATAATAACACGCAACATGCGCATTGTCAAGAGGTGGCGACAGAAAAAATGTAAATAAATTATGAACTCGTCTGAGCTCGCTGACTGACTGCAACGATAAAACGGAGGATATGAATGGAAGAAAAACAACAGTTCAGGGACGGCAAGGTTGATCTGGTTGTCCATGGACGATTCAAGAATGCAAAAAAGAGACGCTTGTACACAACGCACTTTCTCCCTTCTGCCAAACCGCGTATGATTGGGGAACCGTATCGGATCAACGGTAAGCCATCATTGGCTTATGTGAAAGATGGGAAGGTTGAATCATATATTTCATGGGATGAGGCCTCAAAGGAAATCTGCAAGGACGATCTTCCAGAAATTGATGTAGGGTTCTGAGATAACCAATTTGATAAATACAGAAAAATGAAACTGCGACACTTTACACAGCATACGCGGTTTCATTTTTTGATATACAGTCACGTATGAGAACATGAATATAAAGATCGAAGGCGTGATCCTCGGTCAGGTCGTGTCGGCGGACAGACCGACGAAGGACGAGCGGGAGACGCTTGAGTTCGTGATGGAGAAGAAGGTCAGGGAGTTCAGGATCAACAACGGCATCGCGGACTGAAAGCATCCGTATTGGAGGAGAAACGGTATATTATATCGCAGATACGCATTTCGGGCATGAAAACGTCATCGGCTTCTGCGGCCGTCCCTTTTCGAGTGCCGCGGAAATGGACGAAGTCATGATTGAAAGGCGGAACCGCAAGGTTCATGGATACGAAATGCTGCTTCATCCTCTATCTTCTTTTGGTTTCAATATAAGCGTTCACTTTTTTAGTCGTCCGTCCGACCGTGCGTCCCTCCCCGTTTGAATTGGGATCCAGCACGTCGTTGACACAAGATCACCACCTCCTTTCTTTTTCTCGTTTTGCGTTCGGAAACCTATTGAAGAAGATGTAAAAACAAGGTATAATAGGAATGAGAAGGATCCGTTCGCGAGCCGCTCCGATCACGCCGCCTGCGTCACCGAATGGGGCGCACACGGGAACGATGCGCGGCCATGTTCGCGCCGCCGTGATGATTATTTCGGAACGGGCCGCTTGCCGCTTTTCATATCTTCCCGGAAATACCCGTATCTCATTTGGAGGTCCGTCATGACCGTCTCCGCGTTTGACTGCGCAAACAATCTCCACGACAGCACGATCGAGCGTCTCGAATACTTTCCCGACAAACGAATCGCCGTCCTGACTATCGATTTTGCGATCTGGTTTCAGGGCTGGTTTGTCCATGGGATGCCAGAAAACGGGTATCTGCTCGCGGTCTTCGAAAACGTCGGACGGGTGCGCGTCCCGGACGGATTCACCTTTTCCGACAACACCGTTTATCTCAGCGAGTATCGGGACGGCGCGCTCCGCCTGTTCTGCGGCTGGCATCCGGACGCCGGAGAAGATTACGGCGAGATCGCAATCGAAGCGGAAAGCGTTTCCGTGCAGATCCTGCCGCACACCCCCGCCTCCGGGAAAGCAGGGGATGACGCCGACGACGTCCACTTCGTCTGTCAGGCAGAGCGGGCGGGCGAGAAGAAGACGGCGGACTATCTTGCCGAAGAGCGCTTCGAGCCGGGGGACCTCGTCGTCGTACAGGCAGGCGAGAATCAACCCGAGGAGCTCGCGAAAATCATTGCCGTCGCGCGGGGCCCCCGTTATTTTCGCAGAAATCCGAAGAGGGTCCTGCGGGTATACCGCGAGGGAGAGCCGCTGTGGAAGCCGCTCCGCTCTCACCCGATGCGGGGGTATTTTGTCTATGAGGAAGGGGGCTCCTCCGACCCGGCGTTCGAGCGGTATTTCTCCCTTGTACGCGAAAAGGCTCAATCCCTGAACAGTGTGTTCTTCCTTCAGGCGGGGGACGGTCACGAGCTGGAGGAGGACGACATGCAGGGCGAGGATCTGTGGGGCTGGCTCATTCCGATCTCGCTTGCGGACCGCTTCGAAAACCTCTGGGCACACGGATATCGGGAAGGAGACTGGGACGAGGACTATTACTGCCATGCCGAATGGCGAAGGTCGGACGACGGGCGGCTCGAGATCCGTTTTATCGAATACGGAGAGGACGGGGAGCCCGATTGGATGCGCCCCGAGGCCTCCTTTCGGACCTTCTACAGGGTCGTATTTCCGCACGGCTCGCAGGAGTATACCTATCTCGGCGGCGATACCGATTATGAGATCGGGGACCGCGTCGTCGTTCCCGCCGGACAGGACAACCATGAAGCGGTCGTGGAGATCGTCGGAAAAGAAAAAAAGCCCGGCATAGACGCGCCCTACCCGATGGCAAGGCTGAAAACCATCCTCCGCGCCGCCGAGCCCGAAAAGCCGCCGCGGGAGGAGATCGCAGAGTTCCATATCACTGCCGAGGACCTGCATTGGCTCACGGAGGACGAAGCGGAAGATTATTGCCTGCACGGCAGGGCGGCAGCCGCTGTCGGAGGATATGAAATCTCATACGATTCCGTCACGGTCAGCGCGGCGGCGCTGATGCTGCTCAGGACCCTGACGGAGGATCACGAAGCGGGCCGCTCCGCCGTCGGGATGCTGCCCTGCTGCGGCAGACCGCTCCCGCCAATGGACAGCGATCCGGAGCACTGTATCCTGATCACCTGTCCGAACGGGGCGGACTGGTCGGTCCGTCACGACGGGGAGGACGTCATACTGGATATCGGCGATGAGGACGGGTGCGTCTTCCGGGTTCCCCTCGGGCAGTACCAGGATGAGGTGTGCAGGTTCGCGGATGAAATCGAGGCGTTCTACCGGGCGTCGAAGCCGAAGAAGCTCCCGGAGGACCCGGACTGCGAAGAAGACGCGGGATACGAGGCGTTTTTGCGCGAATGGCGCGCGCGCCGGGATCCGTACGGGCCGGGAGTCTCGACTTGATCACGACCCGAAAAGAACCTGCGGCTTCTTGAAAGGAAGCTGCGCCGAAGAGGTCCGGCGGCAGGAACCCGATCATTGCGCCCGCACAGCTTTCTTCTCAAAGTGAGGAGAGAGCGCCGCACGGGCAGGGATATGGGGATCCGGCGTAAATACGATTCATGGTACAGCTGAGGTGTGATCATGGCAAACTACGAGGACAACCGCATCCGCTGCAGCCGCGAGACGGCACGGCAGCTGATGACGACGGAGGGAGACGGATATCTCGCTCCCATCGATTTTATGAAAGCGCTCGGAAGAGAACGCACCGCCTCCGGTCCCTGGGGTCTTTCTTACGGTTGGGGCGTGCTCATTCGGGAGACGGAGGACGGGCGCGTCGATTTCGGCTTCTGTGTCCGGTATTATCCGGATCTTGAAATCGTGAACGCCTTCATTTCAAAATACCACGACGCCGAGTGGTGGTTCAAATACGGATGCTCGGAAATCTACCACTATTACTGGCAGGACGGCGAGGTCGTCGAGGACGTCAGTCCCATTACGGATGAAGAGAGCGAATATCTCAATTCCCTGCGCGACAGGTACGACGAAGCGGGAGATGAAAGCGAGCACTACGACATGATCTTCACGGAAAAGGAGGATCAGTCGAAATACGTGAACGTCCATCCCGATCCGACAAGCGATCAATACCGGGAATACCGTGAGCTCGTAGAGGATATCGCACGCCGGATCGTCGATGAAAACCGATTTTACGCCCTCAAGCGATATGACTGGGATTGGGACGGCGCATACAGGCATTACAGCACCTGCTCCGGCATCCGGTCATGGTATCTCTATGAATATGAAATCGAAAAGTATTTTCCCGAATACAAGCTCAGTACCATGAGCGAGGACGTTCTGGAGGCTGTTCGGAAGAAGGTTTTCCCTTATGACCGCAGACTGTACTGCGCGGTCTTCGGTCTGGCGATCGGAGAAGCGCTCGGACTCCCTTTTGAAACGAAGGAACGCGGAACGTTCACGTGCGCGGATATGAGGGACGGCGCATGGGGGAGCGCGACCGCGATGACGCTCGCGACGCTCGAAAGCCTGAAATCCGCCGGAGGCAAAATCGATCCAGAGGCTATCCGTCGAAGCATCGTAAACAGCGTCTTCGGCAAGCCCTTCCCTCCCGCGGCGGACGGCACGGCGAACGGTGCGTCGACGCGCGCGACGTCGTGCGCTGCAGCGCGTGCGATGTCGCGTACGACCTCGCGAATGGACCACGGGACCCTCCGCATGCTGACGCATAGGGGACTCTGCTCCGGGAATGAGGAAAACAGCTGCGGCGCGCTGACGCGGATCTTGCCCCTTGCCTTCGCGGACGCCTCGGACGATGAGATCCGGGCAGCCGCGGGCGTCACGCAGCCGGGACATGACGCAAAAGAGGCGTGCGTCATCTATGTCGGCGTCGCCAAAAGACTGCTTCGGGGCGAGGATATCCGGGATATCATCCCGACCCTCCGCTTCCCCGCTCCGTTTGACCGCTTATGTGAGATCGACAAGCTGGACGCCGCACAAATCCGGTCCTCCGACCGTGCCGTCGACGTTTTGGAAACGGCTCTTTGGGCGCTCAGCCACGTCGTGCGGACCGAGGGCGGATATCGTGCCAAGTTCTTCTCCACCGACGTGCCGGATGCGATCAACCTCGGCGGCAGCACCTCGGCGGTCGGCGCGGTGACGGGCGGTCTCGCGGGGATCATACACGAGCTTTTCTACACTCAGGAAGAAAAATGGCTTGACCGGCTGCACAATAAAGAGCGGATCCTTGACTGCCTGTGGGACTGACGCCGATCCTTTGCCGCGGATGTTTCCCGCATACGATACGCCGCGGTCCGCTGTTCCCGCCTGTCGTGGAACCGCTGATTTCGTCGAATCTAATCCGGGAGGAATTATGAATCTCAAAATCCTGACGACCGAGGATAAGGAATCCGTCACAAACCTGTTCCGGGATGTCTTCACGCGCGAACCGTGGAACGACGACTGGAGCGATCCGGAACAGCTCGCGGCATATATCGACGACCTGATCGGGCAAAGCAATTCCCTCACGTTCGGATATCTGGACGGCAATCGGCTTGTCGGTCTGGCGATGGGACGGATCAAGCATTGGCACGAGGGGACGGAGTACTGCATCGACGAATTCTGTGTGGACGCAGCGTTTCAGAACCGGGGGATCGGCAGCGCTTTTCTGAGCGAGATCGAAGCTCATCTTTCCGAAAACGGCGTCCGGTATCTCTTTCTCCAAACGGACAGGACCGTTCCCGCCTGCAGCTTCTATACGCACCGCGGGTTCTTTGAGCTGAATGACAACGTATCGCTCGCAAAAAGGATTGAAGACCGAGCATGAAAAAGAAACACACTTATCCCGCCAATCTGTTCCTCGATCTGATCAACGTTGAATCGAACGACGAAAGGCTCGCCGATTATCTGATCTCTCATCTGCGTTATCTGGAATCCGTGATTGTCAGAGCACGTTATCAGGAATACCGGACGTACCGGTCAATCGCCGATGAATTGGATTCAAATTCAACCAGCGTATCCATCAGATGTCACCGCGCGCTAAAATACATGAAGGCTCCATTGCATCCCGGTGTTCCGTTGATATATGAAATCGTAGCGCAGGATTTACTGGAAAGAAAACAGACCGCAATGATCCGGATCACCGAAAACACACCTTTCTACCTTATATCCGATATTTCAGAAATCGCAGACCGTGCCCTGCCGCGCAACGGAGTTGAGACCCTCGGACAAATTGCCGACCTGTCCGAGGAAGACATCCTCTCACTGCATGGCGTCGGTCCGAAAACCGCAAAGGAAATTATTCGTTTTCAAAGTACGATTTCCACATGGCTGCTGAAGGGCGAGTATCTTCTGGATACAAGAAGATATGCTCTTTATAAAGAAAGCCTCACGAACAGTAACTGAAAGTACGCCGGAAAATCCCGAAAGGAGCCGATCAACCGACGGACCGTCTTCGATGTATCGCGGAACGCATAATCAACTGAATGCAGGCGCAGAAAGGAATCACATCCATGAAGAAAACCCTCTCCATCCTGTTTATCGGGAACAGCCATACCTATTATAACGATATGCCGCTCATGGTGCAGCAGCGGGCGGAAGAAGAAGGCTTCGACTGCCGTGTCTTCATGATCGCGCACGGCGGCTGGTTTCTCGCACAGCACGTCGGCGAGCCGGACGTGAGATTCAATCTCCTGTACGGCGGGTATGATTACGTCGTCCTTCAGGAGCACGCCCATCCGTTCGGTCCTTTTGAGAAATTCCGGGACGCTGCCGTCGCTCTGAACGAACTGATCCGCAAAGGCGGGAGCATTCCCGTGATCTATGAAACATGGTCCCGGAAAGATGAACCTGAAATGCAGGCGGTCATGAACGAGGCGCATCGTATGGTTGCCGCCGAGATCGGCGCACTTGTCGCTCCTGTCGGTGAAAACTGGTGGGAATACAAAAAAAGCCACCCGACCCTCGAGCTTTACGCCGAAGACGGAGGTCATGCTTCCCCTGCCGGTTCCGATTTCGCCGCGAAATATATCTGGGAAACGATACGGGAACATTGGAACCGAGCGTTGTCTGGTCATTGAGAATAGACCGGATGATTCGATCACGTCCCAAACACCCCAACGACGGACAAATCGGAATTTGGAGGGTACTATGCTCGACAGAACCATTCCATTTTGCAATATGATTATGAAATGCTCCGATTATGAATACAGGGATGTAGAATTGCCAGATGGTTTTTCTATCGTTTCCTACCAGCCCGGTTTTGAAAGAGAATGGGCAAAACTGGAGTGCGCCATTGGTGATTTTGATTCGGAAACGGAAGC
>JAFYBN010000023.1 GCA_017540175.1 Clostridia bacterium
ATGGCCAAGGTGACCCGCACGGGGCGCCTTCGGCCTGAGATGGCGCCCCGTGCCGCCGCCCGCGCAGGGCAATACAAATCCGTAATTCTCAAACGCGAAGCGTTTGTTTCCTAAAAGAACAGGCGGTTTCAGCAGATTCCCTTCGCCGCCGTCCCCGCAGGACAATTAAATCCGTTCTCAAACACGGAAGTTCGCCGCGCCGACGCAGTCGCGCTCAAATTCGCGCGGGAGCGAATTGCAATGTTTCAGCTGACGATTCGAGAGCCGCAGTCGCTGAAAGTTTCGGCTGATAAGTGCGCTAACGAGTCGGAGCCGCTTCGGAGAATCAAGAACCGCAGGTGTAATGGCCAAGGGGACCCCACCGGGGGCGCCACTTTCGCTTGCGAAAGTAGTCGGCCATGAGATGGCGCCCCGTGCCGCCGCCCGCGCAGGGCAATATCTCGTTCCACAAACACGGAAGTTCGCGCTGCGCGCGAATTCCACGAGTTCGCAAAGCGAACTCGGGCGCAGCGTTTGTTTCCTTAAAGCCCTCTCCGTCACCGTCTCACGACGGTGCCACCTCTCCCCCGCGCCGAGTGCGACAGCGTCGGCACGGCAGTCGCACCGGCGAGGCAAGGGCGCAGCATTCTCTATGATGCGGTTTCAGCAGACTCCCCCGCCGCCGGAACGAAGCCGCTGAAGACATGCCCCGCGTACAGATAGTATCGCCAATAGACCCCCGCAAAATCTCATCCACATCCGTTTTTTTTCATAATTCTCTTGACAAACAGTCACAGATTCGTTATAATATATCACAGCAATCCCCGGGAGTTTTCAAAATTTTACAGGAGGATAAAAAGAAAATGAAGAAACTCTCCATCATCGTTTTCGCGCTTCTTCTTTCTTCTCTTCTCGCCGTCGGCGTGCTCGCCGCGAACGGTGAAGAACTCTTGAAGAGCGCGGAAATGTACGTGACCTTTGAAGACGACATCACCGACCAGGCCGGCAAGCATACGCTGGAATTCGACGGTGACGGCGTGTTCGTCGAGGGCAAGTTCGGCAAGGCTGCCGAACTGATCGACGCCGAGGTTTCCATCTACACGGAAGACCTCAAGTTCGGCACGAGCTCCTTCACCATTACCGGCTGGTTCAAGGTGAACGAGCACGGCACGAGCGACCCCTGCCTCTTTGCGAACAAGAGCTGGGATTCCGGCAAGAACCCGGGCTTCCTGCTTTCCGCCCGCGGAAGCGACTGGAAGTTCAACGCGAACGCCATGGACAACCCCGACGGCCGTACCGACAAAGAGTACGCTTACACGCTTGCCCTCGATGACGAGAACGGCGTATGGTACCACATCGCTATGGTCGTTGACCGCGATGCCGAGGAATACTGCCTCTACATCAACGGCAACCCGCTCGACAAGATCTCGTTCGCCGGCAAGGGCCACAGCGGCAAGGTCTGGGACGACGAGGACATGGAATACCCCTTCTACATCGGTGAAGACGGCACCGGCATCTACAACATGACGCACGGTCCGCTCAACTTCGACGTGGATGAATTCGCCGTGTTTATGAAGCCCCTGACGGCGGAAGAAGTCGTCGCGATTTACACCTACGCGCCCGCCGGATATGAATCCGCCGAGTTCGTGGAAAAGGAAGAAGCTTTCCTTGATCTCCCCGCGAACCTTCCCGACGGCAATGCCGTGCTTGACGGCGCGGATGTCTACATCTCCTTCGACGACGGCACCTCCGACGCGAAGGGCCACACCGTCACTCCGAACGGTGAAGTCACCACCGTCGACGGCATCTCCGGCAAGGCCGTGAAGATGGCGACCGACACCGGCTACCTCGCTCTGGACGGCTACACCTTCGGCACGGATTCCTTCACCGTTGTCGGTTGGTTCAACACCGAAGAGTGCTCCGGCGACCAGTGCCTGTTCTCCAACAAGGACTGGGGCTCCGGCGGCAACCCGGGCTTCCTCGTCACCCAGAAGGGCAGCAACTGGAAGATCAACATCAACGCGGACGGCGGTACCCGTACCGACCTCGAATGCAGTTACGAAGCGATCCCGGCTTCGTTCGGCTTCTCCTCTCTCAACCAGTGGTACCACCTCGCGCTCGTAGTTGACCGTGAGGCGAATACCTATCAACTGTTCATCAACGGCAGAGCGTTCTTCCCCTACAGCAAGTTCGTCGCTGCCAACGGCTTCGACAGTCTCTCCTTTGACTCCGGTCTCCCGTTCGTCATCGGTCAGGACGGCACCGGCGCGTACGGCGACGGCAGACTCGTCACCACCTACGACGAGTTCGCGGTCTTCAAGAAGGCCCTGTCGCACGAAGAGATCGCTGCTCTGTATCTCCTCAACGCCAATAACGTTTCTTCTCAGCTCAGCGACGCTTACCCGGCTTCCGGTGAATCCGGAAACATCCTCAAGGGTGTCGTGATCGGCAACGTGAACGGCTGGGACGGCACGCCCGCCTCCGGCGCTGCCGCAGCGTTTGACGGCGACCCGGCTACCTACTTCGACCCGCCGGCCAAGGGCGGCGACAACTGGTGCGGCATGAACTTCGGTGCTCCCGTAACCCTTGAAAAGGTTGTTGTCCTGTCCCGCGCGGATTGGAATGCCCGCTTCAAGGGCGCCACGATCGACGGCTCGAACGACGGCAAGATGTGGAAGACGCTCTGGCAGTCCGACGTCGAAGGCACCAACCCGGATTACTACGTCATCACCGAGTTTAATGAAAACAACACCGGTTACTCCATGTACCGCTACCACAACGATGCCGATCACGGCGACGTTGCGGAAGTCGAATTCTACGGTTCCGTCGGTACTGCCGCTCCCGCGGCTCATGCGGGCCCCGCGGAACTTCTCATGCAGTCCTTTGATACCATCTATGTCGACGACGAAATGATGGTGGACGGCAGCGCGAACGTTTGGCTGAACGACAACGCCATCTCCGGCGACATCGCTTCCATCCGCGTCCGCGGCTGGGCTTACATCAGCACCGAACTCACCGGCTTTGCTTATGCCATCGACGGCGGCGAGGCTGTGAAGTCCGCTGACTTCATCTTCGACAGACCCGACGTTCAGGCCGCGATCAACCCGATCGCCAACGGCTTCGACATCACCGTCGACGTTTCCGGTCTGGGCGACGGCGACCACACGATCGCGATCTGCGCGATCGACGCGGCCGGCAACCTCATCGACACCGGCTTCGCGGTTCCCTTCACCAAGGCCGCTGCGGAAGCTCCCGCAGAGCCTACCTTCACATATCCCGCTTCCGGCGAATCCGGAAACGCGCTCGTCGGCACGGTGATCGGCAACGAGACTGGCTGGGGCGGAAACGCCGATGCCGGCGCTGCCGCCGCGTTTGACGGCAACCCCGCCACGTTCTTCGATCCGCTCGGACAGGGCGACGGCTACTGCGGCATGGATATGGGCAAGAAGGTCGTTCTTGACAAGGTCGTGATCCTCTCCCGCGCCGACTGGAACGCCCGCTTCAAGGGCGCCGAGATCCGCGGCAACAACGAGGACAACGTCGACACGGCCGTGACGCTCTGGAAGTCCGACGTCGAGGGCACGAACCCCGATTACTTCGTCATCACCGACTTCGAGAACAACGACGGCTACCAGTACTACTTCTACTACAACACCGAGAACCACGGCGACGTTGCGGAAGTTGAGTTCTACGGCTCCGACGCTCCGGCTGAGGAAGCTCCTGCCGAAGCTCCGGCTGAAGCTCCTGCCGATACCGAGCCCGAAACCTCCCCGAACACCTTCGACTTCGGCGTCATCGCCGCCATCGCTTCCGTGATCTCCCTCGCCGGCGTTGCCGTTGCGAAGAAGAAGCACTGAGCATCTGTGACGGTCATAACCGAATAGCTTAAAAACAGGCGGTCTCCTTCACGGGAGGCCGCCGTTTTTGATACGAATCTCAAACGAAAGGGGAAACGCGGCTTTCATTTTAAGAAGCCGCGTATCCCTTCTCCGTCGGATCAGTCCTGATCGTACGTTTCGAGAAAACTGTGCTCGACGTCGTGCGACTTGTACCCCGGGAAGGTGTCGAGACAGACCGAATGAATGCTTGAAAAAATGCTCTTCTCGATGTCCGGATTGTCCTTTTTCAGCTCCCGGATCAGCGCCTTGACCTCCTGCCGCTTGGAAACTCCGTCCCCGTCCGCGAGCTTTTCCGTCGTCCGGCATGCGCAGCGAAGGAATTCCAGCCCGTTGTACCGTGCCCACGCGATGATGTCGTCCTCGTGGACGCAGTAGAGCGGGCGGATGAGCTGCATCCCCTCGAAATTCTTGCTGTGCAGCTTCGGCATCATGCCCTGCAGCTGGGAGCCGAAGAACATCGACATGACCGTCGTCTCGATCACGTCGCTGAAATGGTGCCCGAGCGCGATTTTCGAGCATCCGAGCTCCTTCGCCTTCGCGTAGAGATGCCCGCGCCGCATTTTCGCGCAGAGATAGCACGGGCTGTGGTCGGTCTTCGCCGTGACGTCGAAAATGTTCGTCTCGAACACGGTGATCGGCAGACCGAGCAGCGCCGCGTTCTGTTCGATCTTCGCGCGGTTCGCGGGGGAATAGCCGGGGTCCATCACGAGATAGACCGCCTCGAACGGGACCTCGCTGAACCTCTCGAGCATCTGCATGAGCTTCGCCATCAGCATGGAGTCCTTGCCGCCGGAGACGCACACCGCTATCCGGTCCCCCTCCTCGATCAGACGGTAGCGCTTCACCGCCGCGATGAAGGGATTCCATATCTCTTTGCGGTATTTCTTCGAAATGCTCCGCTCGATGAGCTGAACCGGCGCCAGTTCTCTTTTTGTTCCCATGTCTCGTGCCTCCTCCGCTTCGCAAATACGGTTTGTCCGATGTTGTATCATACCACAGAAGCCGCCCGCTGTCAAGAGCACAGGACGCCGCCGTCTCGCTGCTCCCGGAGCCCGCTTATGTAGACCGCCCCGGCGCGCAGGAGAAGAATGACCGGACAGAAAGAAAATGTTCCGTAAACATACTTGACAAAACGCTGGACGAGCTGTTTTGGGAGTGACGGAGGGGACGAGAGGAACGCGGCTTTTTCGAGAAAAAGCCTGGCAAAAAGCTTTATAAAAGGGATGCCTCGGTCGTGAAGCATCCCTTTTTGTGACAGCGGGATTTCAGATCACCTTTGTCCCGGCGCAGGTCACATCAACCTCGAAGACCTCTCTGCCGGGGACGCGGATCTTGACCGTGCCGGGTTTGTCGCCCGTGACGGTCAGCGAGGTGATCTCGCCGTTCTTCCACGACGCCGAGACGGTATAGCCGCCGCGCGCGCGCAGCCCGCGGAACGAGCCGTCAAGGAACGCGGGTACGGCGGGCAGGAGGGAGATCATGCCCTCGTGGCTCTGCATCAGCATTTCGCCGATGCCCGCCGCGCCGCCGAAGTTCCCGTCGATCTGGAACGGCGGATGCCCGTCGAAGAGGTTCGGATAGGTCGATTTCGTGAACAGGAGGCGGAGATTCTTGTACGCCTCCTCGCTCTTTTCCAGCCTTGCGAAGAGATTGATGAGCCACGCGCGCGACCAGCCCGTGTGCCCGCCGCCGTGCGCGAGTCTGCGCTCGAGCGAGACCTCGATCGCGCGGTAGAGCTCCGGCGTGGCATGCGTGATCTGCGCGGCGGGGTAGAGCCCGAACGCGTGGGAGATGTGGCGGTGACCCGGTTCCGGCTCGTCGTAATCCTTCAGCCATTCCATGAGCTGACCGTGCTTGCCGACGCGGAGCGGGGGCATTTTCGCGCGGATCTCGGCGGCCTTGCGTCCGGATTCGGGGGAGATCATGAGGATCTGTTCGGTCTGTGCGTAGAAGTCGAGCAGACCGCCGATGATCTCGAGGTCCATCGTCGGGGAGATCGCGAGGAAGACCGGACGGCGTTCGTCGTCGAAATAGCGGTTTTCCGGCGATGTGGACGGTCCGGAGTGCAGATACCCGTCCGGGCCTTCAAAGAGGGAATCCATGAAGAACTCGGCGCATTTGCGGATATAGCGGTAGGCGGTGTCTCTGAGAAAATCGCGGTCGCCCGTGTAGAGCCAATGCTCCCACATGTGGTAGGCGAGCCACGCGCCGCCGAGCGGCCACAGTCCCCAAAGCCCGTCCGCCGCGGCGGCGAAGCCGTAAATATCGGACAGATGATGCACGACCGTGCCGCGCACGCCGTAATTCTCCCTCGCGACCTTTTCGCCGCCGGGCAGAAGGTAGGCGTTCATATAGTTGAACAGCGCGGCGGTGCATTCCCCGAGGTTCGCCTCTTCCGCCTGCCAGTAGTTCATCTGGAGATTGATGTTCGTGTGGTAATCGCTCGACCACGGCGGATTGAGCCCGTCCGCCCAGACGCCCTGCAGATTGGCGGGGAGCGTTCCGGGTCGGCTGGAGCCGACGAGGAGGTATTTGCCGAAGGTCCAGTACAGGGCGATCAGCCCGTCGTCCCGCGCGTCCGGGTCGTTTTTCAGCCTTTCGAGGCGCTCGGAAACGGGCATCGCCTCAAGATTGCCGCCGGACGCGAATTCCACGTCCGAGCGATCCATCAGGGCGCTGTGATCCGCGATATGCTCCGCGAGCAGGGCGTCGTACCCGCTCGTGTACGCTTCGAGCCGGTCGTCCGCGGTGCCGAGCAGATCGAACGCGCGGAACGAGGTGACAATCACCGTGTAAAGCTCGAGCGTCGTCGCGCCTTCGACGCGGATGCCGCAGTCGGAGACGGAGGGCTTGCCGTCGGTGACAAGCTTGGTTTTGAGCAGGAAGCGGTTGTCCTTTGTCGCCGTGGAGGCGAGCGCGCAGATCGTCATCGGGGTGACGGTCAGGTTGCGGACGTTTTCGCGGCGGAAGCGGACGCCGTAGGAGACGGGCGCGTCGGAGGAGAAGCGGGAGACGATGAGCTTGCGCGGATAGGAGGCGAAGTATTCCCGCCTATAGGAATGCCCGTCCTTTTGGTAGGAAACCGTGCAGACGCCGTCCGTCAGGTCGATGTCCCGGCGGTAATCCTTTACCCCTTTTTCGTCGGCGTGACAGGTCACGAGCAGCTCTCCCGCGTATTCATAGGGCTTGATGCGGTTGAAGCAGTTTCCCATGTTTTCGTTCGCATAGCAGTCCGCGTCGTATTCCCGGCCCGCGAGGAAGAGTGAGCGGATGTGCTCGATCTTCTCGGCGAATCCGTCGACGCGGGTGTCCATCGGGCCGCCGTCCCAAATGGATTCCTCGTTGAACGTCAGTCTTTCTTCCGCGATGCCGCCCCAGACCATGAGTCCGGCGGAGCCGCATCCGACGGGCGATGCGTTGTCCCATTGAAAGGCGGGATTCGCAAGGTGAAGAACATAGTGTTTCATGGGATTCCTCCTCGTTTGTATATCGTCGGTATGGATATGCTGCCGGTCGCCGGACCGGACCCTCACGGCTGTTCGCCGTCCGGCTCCGTGACTTCGTCCGGCTCCGTGACTTCGTCCGGCTCCGTGACTTCGTCCGGCGCCGTATCGCCGTCTTCGGGGTCGTTCTCATTCTTCATGCTGCTCGCGGGAACCGGTTTTTTCGAGCGCTTCGGGCGGACCTTCGACAGCGGATTGTTCTCCATGGCTTGTTCCATGTGCGCGTTCGAGACATGGGTGTAGATCTGCGTGGTGTTGAGCTGTTCGTGCCCGAGAATGTCCTTCAGAACGCGGATATCGACCTCCCCGGACTGGTACATGAGGGTCGCCGCGGTGTGGCGCAACTTGTGGGTGGAGTAATTCTTGTACCCGAGTCCCGCCTCGCCGAGGTATTTCTTCACCATCCACTGCACGGTCTTGACCGAAATGCGGTTGCCCTGCCCGGAAAGGAAGAGCGCGTTTTCTCCCTGCCTTTTCGCGGGGGTATTCATCCGGACGGGGAGATAGGCGGCGATGGCGGCGCGGCAGGCGTCGTTCAGATAGACGACGCGCTCCTTCGAGCCCTTTCCGACGACCCGCATGGATCTGAGCTCCCGGTCGAGATCGGGGAGGGAAATGCCCGCCAGCTCGGAGAGCCGGATGCCGCAGTTGAGAAAGAGTGTCAGGATGCAGTAGTCCCGCTCCCTTGTGCGCGTGTTCTCGTCCGTCGATACGGCGCTCAGCAGGTCCATGCACTCGTCGAGGGAGAGATGCTTCGGGAGGGTCTTTTTGAGCTTCGGCGTTTCGATGTCCGCGGCGGGATTCGATTCGAGAACGTGCGTCCGGGTCGTGCAGTATTTATAAAACTGCTTGATCGCGGAAAGCTTGCGCGCCATCGAGCGGTTTTCGTTTTCCCGTCCGTCCTTCACGTAGGCGAGGAAATCATAGACCTCCCCCGTGGTGACGCTGCGGAAGAACGCCGTGTCCAGCCCCGAGATGTCCGCCGCCTCGAATTCCTCGCCGCTTGTGGGGCGGCCTTCCCTCGAAGCGGTAAGCCAGCGGCAGAAGGTGCGCAGATCGAGCAGGTATTCGGATACGGTTTTCTTGGAACAGCCCTGAACCACGTCCTTGTAGCGTGCGAAATCCTGGATCAGGCGCGGGAAGGTGGAACGGAACTCGGATTCTGTCATGGATGCCTCGGGGGATGGAATTTCTTATCCTTTATTATACAACAAACTTTATGGTTTTAATGGATAGTTTGTAAATTTTCACGGGATCGCCTTGTATTTCGAACGAAAAAACCATACAATAATACAAGGCACAGCTTTTCCCCGGGTCCCGCGGAACGGGGGCCCACGGGTTCATTTTTTTCATGGAGACGGTATGAAGGATTTCGGGAGCAAAATCAAGGATTTCTGGAGCGAAAACGGCAAGACCATCGGCAAACTGCTGCTCTACCAGTTCGGCATGACGTTTTTCGGGATCATGCTCTGGGGGGCGACGGCGGCGGCGCAGAGCCAGCGGATATGGCTGATGCTGTTCGCCAGCGGTTTTTCAACGCTGTTTTACCTCTACCTCATTTACAGCGTGCTGTGGGAGCGCGGCGGTCAGGACCGCATCCGCGTGGACGGCGGCCGGGCGGAGAAAAAACCGCTCAAGGGATTTTTCATTATCCTTGCCGCGAACATCCCGAACATCCTCATCGCGCTGATCATCCTCGTGTCCCAGCCGTTCAGGGGAACGTCGCAGTCGCCGCAGTGGGGGTATACTGTCAACGTCGTGGGCCGCTCGCTCGCCCTGCTTTGGGAAGCCATGTACGCGGGCGTCGTCGCGACCTTCTCACCGAAAAACCCTATTATTCATGTGCTCGATATCCTGCCAGCCCTGTTCGTCGGTACCGCCGCCTATCTGCTCGGGCTGAACAACAAGAGGCTGGTCAAGCTGTTTGAACTGAAGCAGCCGGGAAAGAAGGAACCGGCGAAGCTGAACCAGCCGGAGCATTCGGTCAAGCCGGATCAGCCCGGGACGTCCGACAGGGACGAATAAGCATAGCTCCGGTTTCGGTCATGAAGCCGGTGGGAAAAGGAACCGCTTGCGGTTCTTTTTTTGCGCGGCAAAGCGAGCCGGCGGGAAGGGACTATATTCTCTCCCCCTCAAATCTCAACGATCAGATCGTCCCGCGCGGTCTCAAACCCGTATTTCGCGAGCACCGCAGCAGTCTCCGCATGTGTCGCGGGATGCAGCGTTCTCGCCAGGTGGGAGACCATGAAGCGGGGGCAGATCTTCTGAAACGCCGCCTTCATCTCCGAAACCATCGCAACGTTGTTGTGCTCGAAAATGCGGTAGTCCCCGCTGATCTCCCCGACCGTGCAGTCGAAGATCATGCAGTCGAGCCTGCCGAGGCGGAACAGGGCGTGCGCCGTCTCGTAAAACATCCACGCGCCGTCGCACCCGTAGAAGAGGCGCTTGCCGTCGTCCTTCGATTCGATGACGAAATGCTTTGCGACAGGCGCGGTCCGATGGTTCGCCTCGTAAACCCGGATGAGATAGTGTTCAAGCTCGAGGTCATGTCCCGCCTCGGTCTCATGATAGACCGCTCCGGCCTCCGTGAGCCGCCGGACCGTCTCCTCCGACCAGTGATCGGAATGCGGGTGGGTGTTCACGATATCGGAAACGCCCGCGTACAGCCCCGTATAACCGAAGGTCTTTTCGAATTCGAAGAGACACGCGCCCGGGTCGATGAGAAGCCGGTCGTCGATGAGAAGGGAAGAGTTGCGGCGGAAATCCTGCGAGGCGTCGGCAAGGCTCAGATCCCAGTCCGCGGCGCCCGTTCCGAGGAAGTGCAGCTTCACGGCAAAACCCTCCGTAACAAAAATGTGATAGAATAACTATATTATAGCAAAAAGCGCGCGCCGTGAAAAGAGGTTTCGCGAAAAAAACTGACCGGTCGACGGAAAAAAACGCTCCGGGAAGCGGTATGCCGGGCTTTTGCCCGGCATATGCCCGGCAAAAGCCCGGCAAATAATTTTGTCTCACCCATTGACAAGAGGGCGTTTGTGCGGTATAATATTCCTATGAAATCCATGGAACAAAAGGAGAACAACAAATGAAGAGAATCCGTACACTGAATACCCGCGATCTGAAGAAGAGCGTGAAGAACGGCGGCTGCGGCGAATGCCAGACCTCCTGCCAGTCCGCGTGCAAGACTTCCTGCGGCGTCGCCAACCAGAAGTGCGAAAACAAAAACGCGAAATAAGTTTTTGCCGAGAACAGATTTCCGCTTGCCAGATCCGGCAGGCGGATTTTATTTGTGACCATCTACGGAGAAAAACATGATTCACCAGTTCAAACTGAACGGATACAACATCGTCCTCGACGTGTACAGCGGGAGCGTCCACGTCGTCGACGAGGTCGCTTACGATCTGATCGCCGGATACGAAAACACGCCTCAGGAGACGCTGATCGCCGAAATCGGGGAAAAGTATCCGTCCGTCGCGCGGGAGGAGATCGAGGAATGCCTTTCCGACATCGAAGCCCTGAGAGAGGACGGCAGGCTCTTCTCCGAGGACGCCTACCGCGACCGCGCTTTCGATTTCAAGGCGCGGAATACAAGCGTCAAGGCGCTCTGCCTCCACGTCGCGCACACCTGCAACCTGAACTGCGAATACTGTTTTGCGGCGCAGGGGAAATTCCACGGCAAGGAAGCGCTCATGAGCTTTGAGACCGGCAAGGCGGCGCTCGATTTCCTTGTCAGAAATTCCGGGCGGCACGTCAACCTCGAGGTGGACTTCTTCGGCGGGGAACCGCTCATGAACTTCGACGTCGTGAAACAGCTTGTCGCCTACGCCAGAAGCATCGAAAAGGACGCGGGGAAGAATTTCCGCTTCACCCTGACGACCAACGGCATGAACATCGACGACGAGGTGATCGAGTTCGCAAACCGCGAATGTCACAACGTCGTGCTGTCCCTCGACGGCAGAAAAGAGATCCACGACGCGAGCCGCAGCGACTACCGGGGCGTGGGCTCCTATGACCGGATCGTGCCGAAATTCCAAAAGCTCGTGAAGGCGCGGGGAAACAAGGGCTACTATATGCGCGGCACCTTCACGCACAAGAACCCCGATTTCACGAAGGACCTCTTTCACATGGCGGACCTCGGCTTCACGGAGCTCTCCATGGAGCCGGTCGTCTCCCCCGCGGGCACGCCGTGGGCGCTGACCGAGGAGGATCTGCCCGTGATCCTCGAGCAGTATGAGATCCTTGCGGAAGAAATGCTCCGCCGCGAACAGGAAGGCAGACCCATCACCTTTTATCACTATATGCTCGATCTCAGCCACGGTCCCTGCATCTACAAGCGCATCGCGGGCTGCGGCTCGGGCACGGAGTATTTCGCCGTCACCCCGACGGGCGAGCTCTATCCCTGCCATCAGTTCGTCGGCGACGAGCGGTACCGCATGGGCGACGTCTGGCAGGGGATCACGAACGAGGCCCTGCGCGACGACTTCAAGCTCTGCAACGTCTATGCCCGCCCGGAATGCGCCGACTGCTGGGCGAAGCTCTTCTGCTCCGGCGGATGCGCCGCGAACGCGTACCACGCGACGGGCTCCATCCGCGGGGTGTACGACTACGGGTGCAGGCTCTTCCGCAAACGCATCGAATGCGCCCTCATGCTCAAGGCGGCGGAGGACGAGCTCGGTCTCGGAGAGGGGAATACGGACGGCGCCGGCACGGCGGAACAGGACTGCGCAGAAGGCTGTGAGACTTGCGCCGACGAGATCTTCGGCGGCGACTGCAGCGCGGATTGTCCCGCTGCGGACGCCCGCACGGGCGCGGACTGCGGCGAATGCCCGTCGGACCCCGGCGCGGATCAGGCGTAAAACCGTAAAGCCGTAAAGCCGTAAAGCCGTAAAACCGTAAAAGAGTATGAATTTCAAAACAAAATACATCGGCGACCGGGCGTTTTACCGGACTTTGTTCGCGCTCGTTCTGCCCCTTGTGATCCAGCAGGGGATCACGAATTTCGTCTCCCTGCTCGACAATCTCATGGTCGGCGGGCTGGGACATCTCGATATGAGCGGGGTGTCCATCGTCAACCAGTGCATTTTCGTCTTCAATCTCACCATCTTCGGCGGGCTGTCCGGCATCTCCATCTTCGGGACGCAGTTCTACGGGAAGGGGGACTGGAAGGGAATGCGCGACGCGTTCCGGTGCAAGCTGTGGTTCTCGCTTGCGGCGGGTGTGATCGCGATCACGGTCTTCACCCTCTGGGGCGATTCGCTCGTCTCGCTGTTCCTCACGAGCGAGAGCAATACCCCCGAGGATATCGCCGTCACGCTCGAAGCGGCACGTTCGTACTTCACCCTCGCGCTCATCGGGCTGATCCCCTTCGCCCTCGTGCAGACCTACGCCGGGACCCTCCGCGAGACCGGCGAGACGGTCATCCCCATGACGGCGGGCATTCTCGCCATCCTGCTGAATCTTTTCTTCAATTACGTCCTGATCTACGGCAAGCTCGGCTTCCCGAAGCTCGAAGTGGCGGGCGCGGCGATCGCAACGGTGATCGCCCGCTTCGCGGAGCTCGCCTACGTCGTCTTCCGCACGCATAAGGGTCGGAGCACGTTCCGGTTTGTCGAGGGCGTTTTCCGCAGCGTGAAGGTCCCGCGCACGCTTGTGAAAAAGATCCTCGTGACCGGCACCCCCCTGCTCGTCAACGAGGTGCTCTGGTCCGTCGGTCAGACCTTCATCAATCAGAATTATTCGACCCGCGGGATCGTCGTGATCGCGTCGACGAACATTGCCGCGACCGTGTGGAATCTCTTCTGCGTCATCATGTTCGCGATGGGCTCCGCGGTCGCCATCCTCGTCGGGCAGAAGCTCGGCGCGGGGGACCGGGAGGGCGCGATCGACACCGACCGCAAGCTGATTTTCTTCACTGTGGCGTCCCACATCGTCGTGGGGCTTTTGCTCGCGGTGTCCGCGCCGTTCATCCCCCTGCTCTACGACGTCGAGCACGAGGTGCGCGCGTTGGCGACGCGGTTCCTTCTGATTTCCGCTCTTGCCGCGCCGGTTCACGCATACATCCACGTCGTCTATTTCACCATCCGTTCCGGGGGAAAGACCTTCGTGACCTTCCTGTTCGATTCGGTTTACACCTGGGTCGTTCCGGTCACGGTCTCCTTCATCCTCTGCCGCCTGACGGCATGGCCGATCACAGCGATTTATATGGCCGTTCAGTTCTCCGACGTCGTGAAGATCGCGATCGGGGTGCCGCTCCTCAACTCCGGCTTCTGGGCGAACCGGATCGTTGACTGACGGAGGAAGGACCGAAGGACCGAAGCATCAAAGGAACGAAGGAACGAAGGACCGCGGACAGGGGGAGCGATCCCGACCCGGCCCGCCGAGCGGCGAAAGGAGGCTTTTCGCATGAAGCTCTATTTCAAGCAAAGATTCATGACCTTTCTCGATTCCTATGACATTTACGACGAGGCGGGGCAGACCGTCTATACCGTCGAAAGCGAGCTGGCGTGGGGCAGGCTCATGCACGTCCGCGGCTCGAGCGGGAACTATCTCGCCTCCCTGAAGCGCAAAATGTGGACCATGCTCCCCACCTTTCTCGCGTATATTGGCCCGAATTACGCGGGCACGATCAAGAAGGAATTCACGATGATGAAGCCGCGCTATACGGTCGATTACAAGGGATGGCGTGTGGAAGGGAATTTCATGGGCTTCGACTATACCGTCGAGGACGCCGCCGGTCAGCTCATCGCCGTCGCCTCGAAGGAGCTCTTCCATCTGACCGACCGGTACTGCATCGACGTCTTGAATCCGGACGACGCTCTGGACGTCCTTCTGCTCGTCCTCGCCATCGACGCGGACAAGGAAGACTCGGGCACATAAGCCGCCGGGCGGATGCCTGCCGCATTCCGCAAGTCCCCGAACAAAGAACAACCGCCGCTCTCCAGGCTCATCCGCGAGCCGGAAAGCGGCGGTTATTTTGCGTCCGTTTTGCTATTTCACCCACTTGTGCGCCCCGAAGCACAGCGCGCCCGCGCAGGGGACGAGCCATAGGGCGAACGCCGTGAGGTCTGCCGGAAGGGTCGGCGCGAGCAGGGGCTTCGCGCTCACCGTGTCGAATACCCGCAGTCCGAGCGAGGAGACAAGATACGGCGCGATCAGGGCGGCGAACAGGACACAGACCGCCGCGCGCGTATGGGGCGAGAGCGCGGAGCATCCCGCGGCAAAGACGGCAAGGAGCATCGATCCGCACAGCCCCGCGAGCTTTGAGAGCGCGGCGCAGACCCACAGAGGCGGATTCCAGCCGCCTGCCGAGAGCCCGGGGACGCTTTTCAGCCCGAAGCCGATGCCGTACAGCGGGAAGCGGGAAGAAAGCATCCAGAGATCCGAGACCGTGAACACGAACCAGAGGACGGCGGCGGCGGAAAGCGCGGCGGCGAGCTTCGCGCGGAAGGCGGGATTCCTGCCCCGTTTCGCGGTCCTCAGAATCGAGGCGAACCCGGACTGCCTCTCCCCGGCAAACAGATCGGAGAACAGCAGAAGGATCGCCGCGGCGAATACAAGATCGAAGCCCGGTCTGAGGAGCTTTTTCATCCCCGCGTCGTCCGCGTAGCCGAGATTATCATACCGCATGGACGTCCCTTTCAGATACGCCTGCCGCTCGAGCACCTTCGCAAATCCGCCCTGCACGCTCGACGCGTAGTTTTTCCGTCCGACGATCTCGGAATATTCCCCGGAGGTGATTTCCCCGGCGCGGTACCGTTCCGACCCGAGCCGGTATTCCTCCTCCGCCCGCGCGAGATAGGCGGATTCCTCCGCGATGTAGTCGTCCGTCGCCTCGCCGGCGGGCCCGTCGGCGCGTCCCCCGAGCCCAGTCAGATCGGCGATATACGCGCGATAAGCCGCTTCGTTTTCGCTCGCGGAGGGGGTGAAATACGCGCTTTGCATCGCAAGCCGGAGCAGAAAGAGCAGGGCGAGCAGAACGGGAATGCCGGGACGGAAGAGCATTTTTGAAATCTCCCACCGAAACAGGGATCGGCTGCGGGCGCGGAAGGCTCTCTCCCGCGTCGGCATACGGAGTTTCCGGGAAAGCTCCCGCGCGGCGGTTTTGATCTTTTCCGGGAAACGGAGCTCCCGGGGATTCATTTTGAGGCACATCGCTCCCGCGATCCCGAGTGCGAGGACAAGACCGACGAGCGCTGAGCAGAAGACCTCGGAATGCACGAGCATCCCGAAGACGTTCACCGCACGGTACCGCTCGAAGAAGAAGCGGACGAGAGCGGCGGTGAAATACCCGTGCTCCGCGGCCGCGCTGATCCCGAGGAAGACGAGCATCACGCCGCCCGAGAGCACCGTGCTCCCGGTGAGCGACCCGACGCACGCCGCCGCGAGGGAGAGGGCGAACACGACCGCTGTCCGCACGCCGAGCGTGATGAGGAGGGCGTCCCCGATCGTGAGCTTCGCCGGGCAGAATTCAAAGTCTTTGAGCGCCTGCATGAGCTGGGACGGATCCGACAGCCCGGTCGTAAAGCGCAGGATCAAAAGCGGCGTCAGCGTGAAAACGGCGGTCAGGACGACGGAGAAGCAGAGCAGCGCGCCGATCTTCGCGAGCCGTGTGCGGACCTCGCCGTACCGCGCGGTGTGCAGAATCCCCGTGAACCGCGCCTGCTTTTCGCCGAGAAACGCCTGCATGCCGACAAGAATCACGGCAAGCGTCAGAAAGACCGCGGGGGAGGAGAGGGAAAAGAACTCGTTCCACCCGTATGTATTCCGCGGCTCGAGCTTCAGCTCCGCGAGGGCTTCGTAGCGCAGGATGACGTTGATTTGATATTCATACGCGTACTCCCCGCGCCTCTCCCCCATGTCGCGCAGACGGGCGTAGGCCTCGCGCAGGGCGCGGGCGAGATCGGCGTTGTAGTTTTCCGCCCGCCCGATCTCCGCGTTCACATCCCGCCGGAGAGCGGAGTCGCCGTAGCCCTCGAGGTCGATCTTGTCGTTGACCCACTCAAAGCGGCCGTCCCCCCGGTACATCCATTCCTCAAACGCAGCTTCCTGTTCGCGGTACACGGCGAGGTCGGCTTCGTAAGTCGGCCGGTCGTTGAGATATTCGTCAAGCAGCTTGTCCCGCGCCGCCCGGAT
Organism: Clostridia bacterium; assembly: GCA_017540175.1. Classification (GTDB taxonomy): domain Bacteria; phylum Bacillota; class Clostridia; order Oscillospirales; family CAG-272; genus UMGS1696. Next base: position 16,514 of record JAFYBN010000023.1, read on the forward strand.
CGCCCGTCCCCGCTCGCCGCCGTCCTTCCCGTAGACGAGAAGGACCGACGCCGCGTTGAGGACGAAGAGGATCAAAAGGGCGAGAAGAGTGAAGCGCGTACAGAGCTTTCTGAGTTCCCATTTCAGCATGATCCGCCCTCCGCTTTGCGATGATCGATTATCGGTACCGGATATACCGGCAGGTGTGCTCGACGAAATTCACGCGCACGCCTTTGACGTTCCGCCCGAAGGAAATGCCCGCACCGTCCGCGAACTTTTCGGGGCTGCTGAAATAGAGGCAGTCACCGAGTACAAACCACGGATTGAGCGTGTCCCTCATGCAGAAGCTCACACCGTCCGAAAAGACGATCTCGGGCTCGGCGGACGGGTCGCTCCGCGGCACGCGGTAAATCACGCCTCCGTCGTCAAAGCCGATCTCCCGCGTTCCGGTGTGATCCATCCCCGCCGGGACGAAATCATACGCGGTATAGTAGATCCAGCTGCGCGTGACCTCCACGGCGAGCAGGTCGTCCCGGGGCAGGGCGATTTTCTCGAGCGTCCCGTCCGGGCTGAGCCGCGCGAGATTCACGGTCCGATCCAGGCTCTGCGGGTCGGGGTTGCGGTACACGTTGACAAAGACCTCTCCGGTCTCCGTGTCGAAGCAGTTGTAGATGAAGCGGCTCCCGTCCCCCACGGCGGTCATGCCCGAGAGCGTTTTGTCCGTCGTGTAATGCCCGTGAACCGTGTCGGAGCACCGCAGAACGTCTCCGTCCATCCACTCGACGCAGAAATCCATCCATTCCTCCGGCACGGGAACCTCCGCCGTCGTCCGTCCCGTTTTGAGATCGACGAAAACCAGCGTGCTGATCCGCCGCTCCGTGCGCGTGTCCCGGTCGATCATGATGACGGCGCGGACGTAGGCGAGGCAGTCCCCGTCGAACGCGTGGCTCATGATGTGCACCTGATCCGACGAGGAGAGATCGTATTCTTCCCGCGCGACAACGGTGAATTCTCCGCTTGCCGGATCGAGGCGCTCAATGTTCTCGACCGCGTTCGGCTGACCGTTATTCCCGATCCCGGTTTCGAAGCGGAACACATAGGGCGCTCCGTCCGCAGTACCCGCGCTCTGCAGATCGACGTAGGGGCAGGCGGACCGAACATGCTCGCACAGCGGGTCGGGGCAGAGCGCGCGGTCTTCCCCGGTTTCGAGATCGACCACCCGCAGAAGCCCATTGATACCCTTTCCACCGGACCCATCCGACTCAAACACGGAGGTCGAGACGAAAAACACCCCGTCCTTCGCGGCGTCCGCCATGGGGATGAGGAAATACCTTATCCCCGCCGTGTCCGAGAGATCCCCGGGGGAATAGACCGTCTCGGGAAGCCAGTCGCCCATGTATTCGTTCTCCTCCGGGGTTTTTGCGCCCGCGCCGACTTCCTCCGCCTTGTCGAGCAGCGCGGAGTCCACCGAGGAATCGCGGCCGCAGGAGCACAACGCCGAAGAGAGGAGGATCACCAAGGCGAGAAGAAAAGCGGTTTGTTTCATGACGTTCTCCTTTTCGTAATTCAATCATACCGGAAATACCGGACGGTATGGTCTTTCAGGTTGAGGCGGACGGTCTTGACGTACAGTCCGAACTCCTTGCTCCCGCCTTCGTCTTCCAGCGAGCAGCTTTCAAAATACAGACAGTCGCCGATCACGAACCAGACGTCCTTCATGCAAAAGTCCGCGCCCTCGGAGAAGACGATCTCCGGCTCCGCGTCCGGATGCTCGCGGGGAACGCGATAGATCACGCCCCCGTCCTCGAAGCCGATTTCGCCGTGTCCGCTATGCGAGAGGCCGACGGGAATGAAGTCCGCCGCCGTGTAATAGATCCAGTTCCGCGTCACCTGAACCTCGATGAGATCGTTTCGCGGCAGGGGGATTTCCTCGATCTCACCTCCGACGATTTTCCCGAGCCGCTTCGTCTGCAGGCGGTAGGTTTCGAGCTGTATTCCCGTGCGGGGGTTGTACAGGTCGACGAATACCTCGCCCGTCTGCGTGTCGACCGCGTTCACCGCGATGCGCTCGCAGTCCGTGCCCTCGCCGATTTTTTCCATGTTTTCGAAATTCATGTCCAGCCGGTAAAAGCCGTTTGCCTGATCGGAGCAGTAAAAACCGTCCTCATCCATCCAGGAAACCGAGAAGAGAGCATTCTCCCACTCCTCGGGGACGGCGTATTCCCGGATCAGCTCCCCGGTGTCGAGATCGACGAGGCGGTAGACGGACGAGCGCTTCGCGGTCTTGTTCTCCCGGTCCGTCTCCTCCGTCATGACGCCGCAGAGCATCCGGTTTCCGTCGAAGAAGGACTGCGTAAGCATCTCGAGCTTCTCTTCCGTCGGGTAGCGCTCGCCGACTCGCACGATTTCGGTGAATTCTCCGGTCGCGGGATCGACGCGCTCCACGGTCTGGATCATATAAAGCTTCGTGGAATCCCCCGCCGATTCGGTCCTGTGGTCGAACCGTATCACGTACAGCGCGCCGCCGTGACTCCCGACCGGCGAGAGCTCGACGTAGGGACATTGATACGGCACATGGCGGCACAGCGGATCGGGGCAGAGCGGACGGTCCTCCCCGGTTGCGAGATCGACGAGGCGCATCATATCCACCGTGCCCTTGTTCGTCCCGCCCTCAGGATTCGGAAAGGTCTGAAAGGTCTGCACCCGCGCGTACCGCACGCCGTCCGCCGCGGAATCCGCCGCGCGGTCGTTCGCCCTGTTGTACCGCATCCCCTCGATTTCGGAGAGAGCCCCGGAAGAATAGACCGTCTCGGGAAGCCAGTCGCCCATGTATTCCTCGGCTTTGGGCGGGAGCGCGGGCACCTTCGCGGCGTCTTCCGCCTTGTCGAGCAGCGCGGAGTCCACCGAGGAATCGCGGCTGCAGGAGGACAGTGCGGCTGTGATGAGGATCAGCAGTGTGAGAAGAAAAGCGGTTTGTTTCATGACGTTCTCCTTTTCGTAATTCAATCATACCGGAAATACCGGACCGTATGATCTTTCAGGTTGAGGCGCACACCCTTGACAAACCGTCCGAAGGAGATCGCGCCGCCCTCGCTGAAGCGCTGCCAGCTTCCGAGATAGAGGCAGTCGCCGAGGACGAACCATTCCTTCATATCGAAGCTCACACCGTCCGAAAAAATGATCTCCGGCTCGGCGGAGGGATCGCTTCGCGGAACGCGATAGATCACCCCGCCGTCTTCAAAACCGGCTTCCCCGTGCCGCCCGGGACCGACGGAGACAAAATCCGCCGCGGTGTAATAGATCCAATTCCGCGTGACGTAGACCTCGATGAGATCGTTCCGCGGCAGGGGGATCTCCTCTACTTCGTTCCCGACGAGCCGTCCGAGCCGCTTGGTCCCCTGACGGTACGCGGCTTTCCGCTCGGCTGTCATGGGATTATAGAGATCGAGGAAAATCTCGCCCGTGACCGTATCGACGGCGTTCAGGCCGATGCGCTCGCAGTCGTCGCTTTTATCGATCGTTTTCCGGTTTTGAAATCTGCCGTCCGTTCGGTACAGACCGTTCACGGTGTCGCTGCACAGAAAACCGTCCGCATTCACCGCAAGGATGGAAATATTCGCGTCGACCAGGTCCTGCGGGATCGGTATTTCTTTTGTCTTCCTGCCCGTTTCGGCATCAGCCAGCACACAGACGCCCGACGTCTTCGAGGTTTTGTTTTCCCGGTCGGTCGTCTGCGTCTGGAGCAGATAGCGGAGCGTACCGTTTTCGACCGATACGTTTGTCAGGATGAGATTCTCTTCGTCCAGCGCAGCCTTGTCGCCCATCCGCACCAGCTCCGTGAACGCGCCCGTCGCGGGATCGATCCGCTCGATCGTCTGGATCATAAACAGCTTGATCGCGTCGCCCTCCCCCGTGTGGGTGAACGTGTCCCGCAGGATGTACAGCGTGCCGTCCGCGTAGGCGAGGGGATTCAGATCGACGTAGGGACAGGAATCCTGAATGTGTTTGCACAGCGGATCGGGGCAGATCGGACGGTCCTCCCCGGTTTCCAGATCGACGACCTTCTGCAGCCACGCCGTGCCGGTTCCGATGCCGCCGTCTTTCTCGTATTGCTGGACCGTACAGACCTTGAAGAACCAGAGCCCGTCCTCCGCGGCGTTCGCGAGCGGCGCGTGGACGTACCGCATTCCTTCTATATCCCGGAAATCCCCGGGGGAATAG
>JAFYBN010000024.1 GCA_017540175.1 Clostridia bacterium
CTGTACATCGGCACGGATCAGGCTGTGATCGACGGGGAGCGGGTGCAGCTCGATACCCCGTCCGTGCTCATCTCCGACCGGACGATGGTCCCGCTCCGCGTGATCGCCGAAACCCTCGGCTGTACGGTGGACTGGTTTAACACCAACCGGACCGTGCTGGTCAACAAGCGGCTGAATGACGGTTCCGAAATGCCCGTTTTCGACCGATTCGAACAGTCCGGTCTGTTCTGGGCGTACAGCACGCCCGCGAACGACTACCTTGTCTGGCGGGATAACTACAAGACTGCCGAAGAAGCCTCCGATCCGGAGAACTTCAACGCCTGGTGGATCGAGCGTCCGAAGGACAAAAGTGACCTTTTGAACGGGAGCCTTGACTGCTCCGTCGTCGCCCGGACCTTCGAGGCGGAGACCATAGAGCAGATCAAGGATATGTTCTATTCCGTCTATCCGACCCGGTATGCAGATGCGGCTGATCTCATGATGGACTCCATCCGGGGCGAGCTGTGGCAGACGTTCTATGAAGAGGATTCGGAGCTTTATCCGCTCTTCTCCGCGATGCCCCCGCGCTCCGGGACCTTCGGTTCCTATTACTTCGACAACCGCGAGGTCGAAATGTACGTCAACGATACCTGCACCCGTCTGACCGTCAACGTGAACGCGGAATGGGCGGAGAACCCCGAGATCCCGCGCGCGCTTACGGAGGAGGAGACCGCTTTCTACACCGAACAGGCGAAAGAGAACTATATGCTTTCCCTGTGGGATCTTGACTGATGATTGAAGGAGGTACTTTCAAGATGAAGAGATTTACAAAAATCCTGTCCCTTTTCCTCGCGGCGATCATGCTGTGCGGTCTGATGCCCCTCACTGCGTCCGCCGCGTGCTCCCACAGCTGGACGAAAATCTATGTGATCGAGAACGGAAACATGCACAGCTACAAGTCGAAGTGCCCGATCTGCGGCGAAGTGAAGGAAGGCTGGGGCTATGCCGGGTGGGAGAACCACAGCTTCAACGCCGCGGGCGTCTGCGTCTGCGGATATAAGCAGAAAACCTGCTCTCATCCGTCCACTGTGAAGGTCTGTAAATATGAGAACGCAAATCAGCATTCGTATGACAGCAAATGCGGCTCCTGCGGCGAGATCCTGACGGGCTGGGGCTATTCCGGCTGGGAGAACCATACGTTCAGCGGGAATACCTGCACCCTCTGCGGGTACACGAAAGCGTGCTCTCACGCGAATAACACCCAGAAGTATTTCAACACGTCCTCGACCCAGCATAAGACCTGGCAGCACTGCAATACCTGCGGGATCGACTACAATACGGAAACGGTCTCGCACAGCTGGAGCTACGGGTCGTGGTCGTCGGTTTCCGACAGCCAGCACAGAAGAACGCTGACCTGCGTGTGCGGCGCGGAAAAGACGGAAACCAAATCGCACAGCTTTTCCGGCAATACGTGTTCCGACTGCGGCTATCGGAAACCGTCCTCCTCGGGCGGCAGTTCCGGTTCGGGCTCGGGTTCCGGTTCCGGATCAGGCTCCGGGAGCGGTTCGGGCGGATCGTATGAACCCGCGCCGACTCCGGCTTCCGTGAGACTGTCCGCGACGGGACCTTCCGGCACGCTCGGACCCGCGGGCGGCGAGATCACTTCGGAAACCTATCCCGCGAGCTACACCGTGACGGCCTCTGCTTCCGGCACGACTGTCACGAAGATCGTCTATTCGATGAACGGCAGAACGTACACGAAATCCGGCTCGTCCGTGACGATCACCGCCAATCAGGAAAGCGAATTCACCTCGACCACCTTCGTCGCCTATACGCAGGCGGGCATCTCGGCGACCTTTACGGTCAACTTCAAGTTTGTCCGCAAGGCGCAGTCCTACTATATGTGGAACACCTATGACGAATGCACCATCCGCTCCGTCACGGGAAACGGGCTGAACAAGACCCTGGCCTACAAGATGAGCATCCCGACGAGCTACAATTCTCAGGGGAATCTCTCGGACGAACAGGTGCGGACGATCCTCTCCCTGATCGGAAGAACGGACGGGAAAATCTATACGGTGGGCTATACCCGCGTGATCTGCGTCTATTCCCCCGCATCCCTGACGTGGAACGGGCAGGAGATCGTGCACGGATATTTTGACGGGAACAATTCCGCCGAGATCGAGACCTGTATCAAAAACTGGGACTGGAACGCCTCTACGAAGGAAGCCATCCGTCAGGCGGCGAAGAGCTATCTGACCTTCCTTGCGAAGGCTCCCGAAGGCAGCGGCTCCGGCGAAGGTTCCGGCAGCGACGGCACAGGCGGCGGAAACGACACAACGGTTCCGGACTGCACCGCGGTCTGGATCAACACCTCCACGGGGAACGAGCTTTACCGCACGAAGGATTTCCGCGTAAACGGCACGGTTTCGGCGTCTTCGACGGCGGTGGTGGAGATTTCGTACTCCGACTACACCGGCAGCGGGAATTATACGTATGAATCCCTCGCCTGGATGGGCGACACCTCCGGCACGAGCGCGTCGCAGACCTATTCGCAGACCTATCGCGTGAATTCGAAGCCCCTCACCGTGACCTTCTACTGCCACGACAAGGCCGCTTCTCCGAATGCGGGCAGCATCACGGTCAGAGCCGTGGACGGCGACACCGACGAGCTTATCCCGACTGCGACGGTGAAGCTCAATTCTCAGAAGGGCAGCGCCAACCCTGTCCGTTTCACGGGAGCGGCGTTCGGGACCTATACGGTCTCTGCATCGGCTCCCGGCTATACGCCCGCTTCCGAAAGCGTGAGCATTTCCGCGGCAAGTCCGAACAAGACCGTGACGCTGAAGCTCTACCGGGGTTCCGGCGAGGTGACGGTGATCGTGCGTGATTCTTCCGACAGAACGGTCATCTCCGGCGCGACCGTCAGCGGCGCGGGCTATTCCGACACGACCGGTTCAAACGGCAGGGTGAGCTTCTCCGGAATCCCGTTCGGCACGACGGTCTTCACCGCGGCGAAGACCGGTTACCGTTCCGGCTCGGCAAGCGCGGCGATCTCCCGGTCCTCTCCGTCAGCCACGGTCACTATTTACCTCGATCCCGTCTCCTCGAAGGGCGACATCACGGTGACGGTGAAGAACCGCCATACGGGCAATACGATCTCCGGCGCGACGGTGACCGGGGACGCCAGATCGAAGACCACCGGGAGCGACGGCAGGACGACCTTCGGCGATCTCGCCTTCGGTTCCTATACGTTTACCGCCTCGAAAACCGGATACCGTTCCGATTCCGGCACGGAAACCGTAACGACTGATTCACCGAGCGGTTATGTGACGGTTTATCTGGAACCGCTTCCGATCACGGGCGACATCACGGTGACGGTCCGCGACCGGAACACGAACGCGCTGATTCCCGGCGCGCCCGTGGTCAGCGGCTCGCTGTCCGCTGTGACGAACGCGTCCGGGCAGGCTGCGTTCCGCGATCTGACGTTCGGAAGCTACACCTTCACGGCATCGAAGAACGGCTACTATTCGAATGACGGCACGGGTTCGGTCTCCCAGACCTCTCCCTCCGCGGCGGTGACGATCTATCTGACGCCTGTTCCGACCACCGGCAGCATCACCGTGACGGTGCGCGACGCCGAAGATGATTCCGTGCTTCCCGGCGCGGCTGTGACGAGCGAGAGTCTGCGCGGCACGACGAACGGCAGCGGTCAGGCGCTGTTTACGGATCTCCCGTTCAAGACCTATACCTTCACGGCGTCCTTCCCGGAATATATGCTCGGCACGGGATCGGCGACCATCGGCGAAACCTCCGGGACCGCGTCCGTCACGATCCGGCTTGAAAAGGTCAGGACCGATCTCTCCGTCGACGCGAAGCTGAACGGCACGCTTTACAAAGGCTCGGAAATCATCGTTTCCGCAAAGGTCTTCAAC
>JAFYBN010000025.1 GCA_017540175.1 Clostridia bacterium
CTTCAGTTATCGCGAGAATGGGATGCAGCGCAGAGCGCGTCACCTTTTAGCACAGCATCCTATTCTCGCGACAGTAAACTAAAAGATTCGCTGAACTGTAACGCGGCTCCGCAGGATTCCTCCCCCGCGTTCGCTGAACGAACAGAAACACTCGTACTTCGCGTCGCGCTGAAACGCAAACAAGTTCAGCAGATTTCCGCAGACATACACCCGCGAGGATGCACCTTAAACGTAAGCTGGCAACCAAACGCGTCCTGTAATCAAACGCGCTCGTCTTTACTAAAGGTTTCAACTTCATGAAATCAGGCCGCGATGAACTCGCTTGATTCTTCGGCTGACGCCGTGCGCTTTGCAGTCGGAGCCGCTTCGGAGGATCAAGAACCACAGATTGGATGGCCAAGGGGACCCTCAGGGAGGGGACCTGCGGCCTGAGCTGGTCCCCTCCCTGCGCCGCCCGCGTAGGGCAATACAAATCCGTAATTCTCAAACGCGAAGCGTTTGTTTCCTAAAATGCCCTCTCCGTCACCGTCTCACGACGGTGACACCTCTCCCGCGTGCCAAGTGCGACAGTGTCGGCACGGGCTTCGCACAGGCGAGGCAAGGGCTCCGCCCGCTCTCTGAGCTATGTTCAGCAAACTCCCTCCCGCCGGAGAAGAAAGCAGCCACCGTTTTTTTCGATAAAGCTCTCTCCTGCGAGGCAGGCGAACCGCGTTTTCTCTGAAGTGAAGCACGTTCCGACGCCATCGCGCCTGCGATGTTAGCGAGAAGCCACGTTTTCCCCTCTTTTTCTCTTTTCCGACAGATTTTTTTCGCGAAAAAAACGAAGAATCGGGGTTCTGTCTCTTGTTTTTTTCTTCGATATGTTATATAATATCATGAGAGTATCCTATATAATCCGAAAGTGTGCCTGCCGGACGGTTTGCGGGGACGACCCGGCGTCAGAACCGACGTCCGACCCGCGTCCAAGGCGGCGGCTGACGGCGGAATACTCGGAAAGGAAATACTGAATATGGCAGATGAAACCAACTGCACGCACGACTGTTCGACGTGCAGCGCGAACTGTTCTTCCCGCGCCCCTTCGTTCGAAGCGCCGCACAAGGATTCCCACATCCGTCACGTGATCGGCGTCGTGTCCGGCAAGGGCGGCGTGGGCAAATCCCTCGTCTCGTCGATGCTTGCGGTCACTCTGCAGCGGCGCGGACTCTCCTGCGCGCTGCTCGACGCGGATATCACGGGCCCCTCGATCCCCAAGGCGTTCGGCACGAAGGGCGACATCCTCGCGGCCGAGGACGGGCTCATCCCGCTCGAAACCAAGACCGGCATCAAAATGATCTCCGTGAATCTCCTGCTTGAGGAAGAGACCCGCCCCGTCGTCTGGCGCGGCCCGGTCATCGCGGGAACGGTCAAGCAGTTCTGGACGGACGTGGTGTGGGGAGACGTGGACTATATGTTTGTCGACTGCCCGCCGGGAACCGGCGACGTGCCGCTGACCGTCTTCCAGTCCATCCCGCTCGACGGCGTCATCGTCGTCACTACGCCGCAGGATCTCGTCTCGATGATCGTCTCGAAAGCGGTCAACATGGCAGGCCTCATGAACATTCCGGTCATCGGACTGATCGAAAACATGGCGTATGTGAAGTGTCCCGACTGCGGACGTGAAATCGAAGTCTTCGGCAAGTCGAAGACGGCGGAGGCGGCCGAAAAGTTCGGCATCCCGCTCCTCGGCAGACTGCCCCTCGATCCGAGGCTGTCCGCCCTCGTCGACCGCGGCGTGATCGAACTCATGGAAAACGACGAGCTCGATGCGGCGGCGACCGCGGTGGAGACCTTCTGCGAGAATCATTAAACCAGTTCAACCAATTCATTCATAACACCCAAGGAGGAAAAAGAACCCCATGAAAAAAGTCATGACATCCGTCCCGTTCAAGGGTACGCCCGAACAGCTTGCAGAACTTGACGCGGTCATCGCGGAAAACAAGGAGCAGCCCGGCGCGATGCTCGCGATCCTTCAGAAGGCGCAGGACATCTACGGTTATTTGCCCGAAGAAGTGCAGCGCCACATCGCCCTCGCGCTCGACGTTCCCTTCTCCGAGGTTTACGGAGTCGCCACGTTCTACGCGCAGTTCCAGCTCAACCCGAAGGGCGAGCATCCCGTCAACGTATGTCTCGGCACCGCGTGCTACGTCAAGGGCTCGGGCAAGATCATGGAAAAGCTCGAAGAAATGCTCGGCATTCCCGCCGGCGGCATCACGCCCGATTTGAAATTCTCTCTTGACGCGACCCGCTGCATCGGCGCGTGCGGTCTCGCCCCGGTCATGACCATCGGCGAAGACGTGTACGGCAGACTTGAGCCGTCCATGCTCAAGGACATCATCGCGAAGTATCAGTGAACGCCCCGTCCGCGATTCTGAAAAGATCTGCGATCGAAAGAGAACGAGGTCAACATGAAAATCGGTAAAATCCAGGAGCTTCTCGGAGCACAGCTGCTCTGCGGCGAAGAACATCTCGAAAGCGAGGTCTACGCGGCCTGCGTCAGCGACATGATGAGCGACGTGCTCGCGTTTGTCAAGGATCAGGGCGTGCTGCTCACCGGACTGCTCAATTCCCAGGTCATCCGTACCGCCAATATGATGGACATGGTCTGCATCGTCATCGTGCGCAACAAGGTTCCCACCGAAGAAATGGTGAGCCTCGCAGAGGACAGCGGCCTTGTGCTCATGCGGTCCCCGCTCAGGGCCTACGAAGCCGCGGGCGCGCTCTATCTGGCGGGACTCGGCCGGGAGGTCGGCGATGAGTGAGAATATCCGGTTTCATTTCGATGTTGACGGCGAAAACTTCACGTCCGCGGGCGAAGCGTCCGTCGCCGTGAAGAAAAAGCTTCGTCAGCTCGGTTATCCCCCCGACGTCATCCGCAAGGTTTCCATCGCGATGTACGAAGGGGAAATCAACATGGTGATTCATGCGGACGGAGGGACCGCAGACGTGGAGGTCCGGGACGACGAGATCGTGATCGTCCTCGCGGACCACGGACCGGGCATTCCGAACGTCGAGCTTGCCATGCAGGAGGGCTATTCCACCGCGCGCGACAACATCCGGGCGCTCGGATTCGGCGCGGGCATGGGCCTTCCGAACATGAAAAAGTACACCGACGACATGGTCATCGACACCGAGGTGGGCGTCGGAACCACCATCACCATGAAAGTGAATCTTTAACCCGCCCGGTTGTCCGCTTCGGCATCCGGCAAAACGAGGTGGCAATGGCAGATTACAAGCATTCGGTTTCTCTGGAGCTTCCAAAATGCAAGGGCTGCACGACCTGTCTGAAACGGTGTCCCACGGAGGCGATCCGCATCCGGGACGGACACGCCGTGATCAGCTCCTCGCGGTGCATCGACTGCGGCGAGTGCATCAAGGTCTGCTCCTATAAGGCAAAACGGGCGGTTCACGACAGCCTCGACTGCCTGAAAAAATACAAATATACGGTTGCCCTGCCCGCGCCCTCCCTGTACGGACAGTTCGACCGGCTGGACAACATCGGCTACATCATCCGCGGACTCAAGGACCTCGGCTTCGACGCGGTCTTCGAAGTCGCCTGCGCGGCGGAGCTCGTTTCCGCCTATACCCGGCTCTATATCCGGCGCAGCGACGTGAAAAAGCCCGTCATCAGCTCCGCCTGTCCCACGATCTCGCGCATGATTTCGATGAACTACCCCTTCCTGATCGACAACATCCTCCCCATCCTGCCCCCGGTGGACATCGCCGCCTACCTCGCGAAGGAAAAAGTGAAGGCGGATCACCCGGAGCTGGGTGACGAAGAGGTCGGCATCGTTTTCATCTCCCCCTGTCCCGCGAAGGTCAGCTACGTGAAAAACGATTTCGCCGGCGCGCACAATTTCATCACCGACGTGGTGTCCGTGCGGGACGTGTATTTCGCCCTGCTCGACGTCATGAAAAACCGGGCGGACGAACCGCTTGACGGCACGGAATCCGGCATGATCGGCATCGGCTGGGCGACCACGGGCGGCGAGGCCACGGCGATCTTCAACGAGCGCTATCTCGCGGCGGACGGCATCGAAAACTGCATCCGCGTGCTCGACCAGATCGACAACGAGGACATCACCTCGCTCGATTTCGTGGAGCTGAACGCCTGCGACGGCGGCTGCGTGGGCGGCGCCATGACCGTGGCGAACCCCTACATCGCACAGGCGAGACTGCAGACGCTGAAGCGCTATCTCCCGGTATCGCACAACCGGCCGGGCAGCGAGTGGATCCCGAAGGAATACTTCAACGAGCGCGGCATCGAATACAATCCCGCGAATCTGCTCTCCGAGGACCGCAAGGTCGCGCGGCAGATGATGCAGGAGATCGAGTCCATCCGCGAAAGTCTTCCTCAGATCGACTGCGGCAGCTGCGGCGCGCCGACCTGCATGGCGTTCGCCGAAGACATCGTCAAGGGAGAAGCCACGGCGGACGAATGCACCGTCATCATGAAGATGCTGTTCCGCGATTACATCGAACAGCATAAGGAAAAATCCATTCTCGACAAGCTCGCCGCTCAGACCCTCGGTCAGCGCAGCGCACCGAATAAGGAGGACCCCCAATGAATTTATCGGAACTCTGTGACGCGATCGGACTGAAGATCGTCGCGGGAAACCCCGGCGAGGCCGGCTGGGACGGCGTGTATGCCGGAGACCTGCTCAGCCGCGCCATGAGCCATGTCAAGGCGGATAATCTCTGGATCACCATTATGTGCAACACCAACGTCATCGCGGTCGCTTCCCTCACCGAGGCAGCCGCCGTCATCCTCGCCGAGGGCGTGGAGCTTCTGCCCGAAGCCCTGGACGCGGCGGTCGACAACGGGATCACGGTGCTCTCGTCCGACAAAACGGTGAACGAGCTCTGCATCGCCATCCACGAAGCGGAGAGATGACAGCGTACTATTGCGATCTGCACGTCCATTCCTGCCTGTCCCCCTGCGGGGACGAGGACATGACCCCCGCGAACATCGCGGGAATGGCGTCGATCAACGGGCTCGGCATCGTCGCGCTGACGGATCACAATTCCTCGAAAAACTGTCCCGCCTTCTTCGAGCAGGCAAAGCGGGTCGGCATCATCCCCGTCGCGGGAATGGAGCTGACCACGGCGGAGGACATCCACATGATCTGCCTCTTCCGCACGCTCGAGGACGCGCTGGCGTTCGACGAATTCGTGAGCGCGAGAAGACCCCCCATCCCGAACCGGCCGGACATCTTCGGCCATCAGTACATCCGGAACGCGGACGACGAAATCGTCGGGGAAGAGCCGAATCTGCTGCTCAACGCGGCGGACCTCTCCCTCGAGGACGCGTTCGCCGAGGTGATCGCGCGCGGCGGCGTCGCGTACCCCGCGCACATCGACCGCCCGTCGAACGGCATCGTCGAAACGCTCGGCGTCTTCCCGGACGAGCCTGCGTTCACCGCCTACGAGCTGAACGACGCGGCAAACGACGCGGAATACAAAAAGCGCTTCCCGCGGCTCGAGGGACTGAGAAAAGTCGTTTCCTCGGACGCGCACGTGCTCTGGAACCTCGCCGAAGCGGAGTTCGCGATCGAGCTGGACGACGAACCCTATTCGTCCGCGCTCGTGCGGAACAGGCTGATCGACACCCTGCTCGGCAAATGAACGCGAAACCGACCCGACCCCGGCAACCCAAACGACCCGCACGATCAAGACAATCCGAACAAACCGAACGGCCCGCAAGGAGGAAAGACGCATGGATGAGCTGTCGCTGTATGTGCTCGATATCACGATGAACTCCGTACGCGCGGGGGCGACCGAAATCACGATCATCCTACGCGAGGACGGGGAATGGCTCTGGTTCACCGTGGTCGACAACGGCTGCGGCATGAGCGCGGAGCAGGTCAAAAAGCTGACCGACCCCTTCTTCACCACCCGCAAGACCCGCAAGGTCGGACTCGGCGTGCCGTTTCTCACCATGCTCGCCGAAATGACCGGCGGGTACGTGACCGTCAAATCCGCGCCCGAGGAACTCTTCCCCGAGACGCACGGCACGACGATCGAGGCGAAGTTCGGCAAGAACCACATCGATTTCATCCCGCTCGGAGATATCGTCGAAACGGTCAAGACCCTGATCCAGGGCGCGCCGGACGTCGACTTCATCTTCCGTCACATCTTCCCGACCGGCAAGGTCGAGCTGAACTGCGCCGAGCTCAGAGAAATGCTCGGAGAGGGCATCCCGCTTTCCGAGCCGGACATCCTTCTCTGGATCGGGCAGTATCTCAGCGAACAGTACGACGAGGTCCGTCACGCGGGTTGACGGGATCGTTCCAATCTTTTGTCAGGCATAATTAAATTCATCATACGAAAGGATCAAAACTATGAAATCTCTGGAAGAGCTCATGGCGATCAAGAAGAAGATGCAGGACAAGGTAGCCGTCCGCACTTCAAACGGCAGCACGCGCATCGTCGTCGGTATGGCAACCTGCGGCATCGCGGCGGGCGCGCGTCCCGTTCTGAACGCTTTCGTGGAGGGCGTTTCCGAAGCGGGCCTCTCCGAAGACGTGATCGTCACCCAGACCGGCTGCATCGGCATCTGCCAGTACGAGCCCGTCGTCGAAGTCTTTGAAAAGGACAGAGAAAAGACCACCTATGTGAAGATGACCGCGGACAAGGCGAAGGAAGTCATCGAGAAGCACATCAAGGGCGGCAAACCCGTCACGGAATACACCATCGGCGCTGCGAAGCTCTAATAACAGGAGGATAAAACACTTATGATTCGCTCACATGTTCTGATCTGCGGCGGTACGGGATGTACCTCTTCCGGCAGCCGCCTGATCCGCGAAAAGCTGGCGGACGAACTGAAGGCCCAGGGACTTGACGAGGAAGTCAAGATCGTGCAGACCGGCTGCTTCGGTCTCTGCGCGCTCGGTCCGATCATGATCGTGTATCCCGAAGGCACGTTCTATTCGAGAGTTACCCCCGAAGACGTACCCGAAATCGTATCCGAACACCTCCTCAAGGGCCGTGTCGTCGAGCGCCTTGTGTACAACGACACCGGCGACGGGCAGGAAGAAGCGGCTCCGACCGAGGTTTCCCTCTCCGACACCGTCTTCTACAAGAAGCAGCACAGAGTCGCGCTTCGCAACTGCGGCGTCATCAACCCCGAAAGCATCGACGAATACATCGCCATGGACGGTTATTTCGCTCTGAACAAGGTCCTGACCGAAATGACCCCCGAAGACGTCATCAACGAGATTTCGAAATCCGGTCTGCGCGGACGCGGCGGCGGCGGATTCCCGACCGGCCGCAAGTGGCAGTTCGCGAGAGCCTCCGTTTCCGACAAGAAGTACGTCGTCTGCAACGCGGACGAAGGCGACCCGGGCGCGTTCATGGACCGTTCCGTGCTTGAGGGCGACCCGCACGTCGTGCTCGAAGCCATGGCGATCGCCGGCTACGCCATCGGCGCCGACGAGGGCTGGATCTACGTCCGTGCCGAATACCCGATCGCCGTCAAGAGACTGAACATCGCGATCGAGCAGGCGCACGAGTACGGACTCCTCGGCGAGAACATCTTCGGCACCGGCTTCAACTTTGACATTCACCTCCGTCTCGGCGCGGGCGCGTTCGTCTGCGGCGAGGAAACCGCTCTTCTGACCTCCGTGGAAGGCAACCGCGGCGAACCCAGACCGCGTCCTCCGTTCCCGGCCGTCAAGGGTCTGTGGGGTCAGCCCACCATCGTGAACAACGTCGAGACCTGGGCGAACATTCCCCAGATCCTCATCAAGGGCGCCGACTGGTTCGCCTCCATGGGCACCGAAGGCTCCAAGGGCACGAAGGTCTTCGCCGTCACCGGCAAGATCAAGAATACCGGTCTGGTCGAGATCCCGATGGGCACCACCCTGAGAGAGATCATCGAAGAGATCGGCGGCGGCGTTCCGAACGGCAAGAAATTCAAGGCTGCGCAGACCGGCGGTCCTTCCGGCGGATGTATCCCGGCCTCCCTCATCGACACGCCCATCGACTACGACAACCTCATCAAGATCGGCTGCATGATGGGTTCCGGCGGCCTCATCGTCATGGACGAGGACACCTGTATGGTCGACATGGCGAAGTTCTTCCTCGAATTCACGGTCGACGAATCCTGCGGCAAGTGCTCTCCCTGCCGGATCGGCACCATGCGCCTGCTTGAGATCCTCAACAAGATCACCGAAGGCAGAGGCGAAATGGAAGACCTTGACAAGCTCGAAGAGCTCGCGAACTACATCAAGTCCGCGTCCCTCTGCGCGCTCGGTCAGACCGCTCCGAACCCGGTCCTCTCCACGCTCCGCTTCTTCCGTGACGAGTACATTGCCCACATCGTCGAGAAGAGATGTCCCGCCGGCGTGTGCAAGAACCTGCTTCAGTTCACCATCGACGCGGACAAGTGCAAGGGCTGCAAGCTCTGCATGAAGAACTGCCCGGGCAACGCGATCTCCGTCAACCCGGCAAACGAAGTCAAGGAAGGCAAGAAGCTCCCGTGGCTCGTTATCGATCAGTCGAAGTGCGTGAAGTGCGGCGCCTGCATGGACAACTGCAAGTTCGGCGCCATCTTCAAGAAATAAGAAAGGGTCGGAATCAGATAAAATGGATATGATCAAAGTAAAAATCAACGGCGCGGAGTATTCCGTACCTGCCGGCATTACCGTTCTTGAGGCGTGCCGCTACGCGAAAATCGACATCCCGACGCTCTGCTACCTGAAGGACGTCAACGAGATCGGCGCCTGCCGCATCTGCCTCGTTGAGGTCAAGGGCGCGAGGGGCCTCGTCGCTTCCTGCGTGTATCCCGTGAACGACGGCATGGAGATCACGACGAACTCCCCGAAGATCCGCGAGATCCGCAAGACCAACCTCGAGCTCGTGCTTTCCGCGCACGAAAAGAAGTGCCTGTCCTGCATCCGCTCCACCACCTGCGAACTCCAGAAGCTCGCGCAGGAGTACAAGTGCGATGAGACGAAGTTCGCCTACTCTCCGAAGGAAAACCTCGAAGCCATCGACTGCTCCTCTCCCTCCATCATCCGCGACAACAACAAGTGCATCCTCTGCCGCCGCTGCGTCGCCGCCTGCGAAAAGCTCCAGGGCATTTCGGCGATCCGCGTGGTGAACCGCGGTTATGACTCCAAGGTCGCGACGATGTTCGAGAAGCCGCTTGCCGAGACCTCCTGCATCAACTGCGGTCAGTGCATCGTGGCATGTCCCGTCGGCGCCCTCTACGAGAAGGACGACACTCAGAAAATCCTCGACGCGATCGCCGATCCCGAAAAGCACGTGGCGATCTGCTGCGCTCCTTCCGTCCGCGCGACCATCGGCGAATGCTTCGGCTATGAGCCTGGCACGGATACCGAGGGCAAGATGGTAGCCGCTCTGAAGAAGCTCGGCTTCGACGGCGTCTACGACATGAACTTCACCGCCGACCTCACCATCATGGAGGAAGGCTACGAATTCATCAATCGCGTCCAGAACGGCGGCAAGCTCCCGCTGATCACCTCCTGCTCTCCGGGATGGGTCAAGTACTGCGAGCACTACTTCCCGGAAATGACCGAGAACCTTTCCACCTGCAAGTCTCCTCAGCAGATGTTCGGCGCGGTCTACAAGACCTACTTCGCCGAGAAGATGGGGCTTGATCCCAAGAACATCGTGTTCGTCTCCGCGATCCCCTGCACCGCGAAGAAGTTCGAGGTCGGCCGCGACGGTCAATCCGTGGACGGCATGCCCGGCGTTGACATCGCAGTCACGACGCGCGAGCTCGGCAGAATGATCAATCAGGCGGGTATCGACTTCAAGGCTCTCGAAGACGAGAAGTTCGACCAGCCCATCGACATCGGCTCCGGCGCGGGCGCGATCTTCGGCGCGACGGGCGGCGTTATGGAAGCTGCTCTCAGAACCGCGGCGGAAGTTCTCACCGGCAAGCCGCTCGAGAAGGTCGACTTCGAAGAAGTCCGCGGCACGGAAGGCCTCAAGTTCGCGACCTACAAGATCGGCGATCTCGAGGTGAAGGTCGCGGTTGCCTCCGGCACTGCGAACGCGAAGAAGCTGCTCCGCGGCGTGGAAGACGGTACCTACGACGTGCACTTCATCGAGATCATGGCGTGCCCCGGCGGATGCGTCAACGGCGGCGGTCAGCCCACGCAGCCCGCGGACGTGCGCAACAAGCTCGACCTCAAGAAGCTCCGCGCCTCCGTTCTCTACAACGCCGACGCGAACAAGCTCGAATACCGCAAGTCCCACGAGAATCCGCTCATCAAGAAGATCTACGACGAATTCCTCGGCGAGCCGAATTCCCACAAGGCTCACGAACTGCTTCACACGCACTATGTGAAGAGAGGTCTGTAATTCGGCACACGCTGAAACACGGGCAAATAAACACAAAGAAAAAGCAGGGTCCGCGCGGGCCCTGCTTTCTTTGTGCGTTCGGATTGTGTTATTTCTCCATCTCCGCGACCTGCTTCAGAATGTCTTCTGCGGAGCGGAAGCCGGAGACCGACGCGGCGACGGTCCCGTCCCGGCCGATGAAAAAGATCTGCGGCGTGGAGGTGACGTTGAAACGGATGACGCCGGTGAGATCGATGCAGAAGGGAAGCGCCCGAGTTCCCATGGCGACCGTGGCTTTTTTCTCCGAATCCTTTCCCGCCTTTCCTACGTTGACGGGGAGAAACAGGGGGGCTTCCTTCTGCTCATCCTGTGCGGATAGGGGGTCTTCCTCCCGCTCGCCGGAGTCTTCCTCTTCACCGGCCATGAGGGCATCGAGCTTTTCAAGCTCGTCGAGCTGATCGCGGCTCTGCTGGTTCCAGCTTGCCCAGAACACCACGACGACGATTTTCCCCGCGTGCTCGGCCAGGCGGTGTTCCTCGCTCAGACGGACGGTCTGACCGGATTCGTCCGTCTGATCGCGGTACAGCTTGTAGGTGAAATCGTTCGACGCGTCATAGCCCTCGGGCAAAACGATTTCTTCGGCGGTTTGTGCGGGAAGCGCCGTGGGGTCCGACGGCTGGCGCAGAACGCTGTCGATCACCAGGATCGCGGCGACGACAAGAATCAGCGCGGCAAGCAGAAGGATGCGGGTTTTCATGGGGAACCTCCTGTCAGGTTGAGGGAGTCCGGGAAATCAAGCCTTTTTCTTTTCCGCGTCGAGCTTTGCCTGAACGCGGGGCGGGATGGGCTTTTCGGTGATCTCGCCCGCCTTTTCGAGTGCGATGCGGGTCATGAGCGGTCCGATGAGCTCATAGACGAGCACGGCGAAGAGCGCGACGTTGCGGATGATGACGCCGGGCGCGCCGAGGGACATGGCGGTCAGCGACATGCCGAGGGAGACGCCCGCCTGCGGGAGGAGCGTGATGCCGAGGTATTTCCGGATCTGCGGCGGGCAGTCCGTCAGCTTTGCGGCGAATTTTGCGCCTTCGATCTTTCCGAGGGAGCGGAAGATAATGTACACAACGCCCACGAGGATGATCGCCCAGTCGCCGAAGACCGAGAATTCGAGTCCCGCGCCGGACAGCACGAAGAAGAGCACGAGAATGGATCCGGACCAGCGGTCCATGAGTCCCATGAGCTCATCGGCAAACGGGCAAAGATTACAGAACACGGTGCCCAGCACCATGCACACGAGCAGGGAAGAGAAGCCGAGCTTCACAGCGCCGATCTGGATTTCGACCATCGACAGCGCGACGGCGAGGAAGACGTAGGTCACGGAAATGCTCATGCGCTTGGAGCGGGAATAGAAGAACCGCTCCGTGAAATGGAACAGATAGCCGAGCAGCGCGCCGAGCGCGAGGGACGCGACGACCTCGATCAGGGGATTGACGAGAACGGAAATGAGATCGACCTGTCCGTTTTCCAGCGCGCGGGCAATGCCGAAGGAAACCGCGAACACTACGAGGCCCACCACGTCGTCCAGCGCGACGATGGGGAGCAGGAGCCGGGTGAGAGGTCCGTCCGCCTTATACTGCTTCACGACCATGAGGGTCGCGGCGGGAGCGGTCGCCGTGGCGATCGCGCCGAGGGTGATGGCGGCGGACAGCGGGAACCGGTCGGGCATGAGAAAATGGACGATCACGAGGGAGACGTCGACGAGTACGGTCGCAACGACCGCCTGAAAGACCGCGATCAGTACGACCTTTTTCCCCATGTGTTTGAGGTCTTCCATTTTGAACTCGCTGCCCATCGCAAACGCGATAAAGCCGAGCGCGGCGTCGGAAATGATGTCGTAGGAGGCGACGTCTTCGGAGGAGACGAAGCCGATCCCGGGAATGCCGAGCCGCCCGAGCACATAGGGACCGATGAGGATCCCGGCGACCAGATAGGCGGTGACGGCGGGGAGATTCCAGATTTTCGTGAGCCGGGACATGATCAGCCCGGCGAACATGGCGATTGAAAGGGCGAGAAGAGTCTGCATATGCTGCCTCGGATTCGGATAGATTTCAGTTTGGGAGCCCCGGCGGCCGATCCGCTCGGACTCGCAGACATTATACTCCATCCGCGGACGCATTACAAGAGATATAATGACGGAATTTGACTCCCCGCGCGGCGTGTTTCAGGCAAAATGGAGAAAAGACAAATGTCGTTCTCAGCGCGGGCGTGCGGCGCATCGCGCGCGGAGGTGTGAAGCGAAACCGTCCCCGATTCGATCCGCGGGAGCGGCTTCTTTGACAAAGCTCACAGTGTGAGTCATTCACTCCCGCGGCACCGAATCCACAAATTGATTCTGGGGGAAGGTGGATTCGCCGGCTTGCGAGCCGGCCGGGGCGCGGCTCTGACAACCCACAGGGTTGTCATTCACTCCCGCGGCTTCGAATCCACAAATTGATTCTGGGGGAAGGTGGATTCGCCGGCTTGCGAGCCGGCCGGGGCGCGGCTCTGACAACCCACAGGGTTGTCATTCACTCCCGCGGCTTCGAATCCACAAATTGATTC
>JAFYBN010000026.1 GCA_017540175.1 Clostridia bacterium
AGGGCATGAAGGCCGCGCAGGGCATCCTGACGGTCCGCGGCGGCCGTACCAGCCACGCGGCGGTCGTCGCCCGCGGCATGGGCAAGTGCTGCGTCTCCGGCTGCGGCGACATCGACATGCACGAGGCTGAAAAGTACTTCACCCTCGCCGGCAAGACCTTCAAGGAGGGCGACTTCATCTCCATCGACGGCTCCACCGGCAACATCTACGACGGCATCATCGCGACCGTGGACGCGGTCATCGGCGGCGACTTCGGCAGAATCATGGGCTGGGCGGACAAGTACCGCACCATGAAGGTCCGCACCAACGCCGACACCCCGAAGGACGCGAAGAAGGCCCGCGAGCTGGGCGCCGAGGGTATCGGCCTCTGCCGCACCGAGCACATGTTCTTTGAGCCCGACAGAATCGCGGCGTTCCGCGAAATGATCTGCTCCGACACCGCCGAAGCCCGCGAAAAGGCTCTGGCGAAGATCCTGCCCTACCAGCAGGGCGACTTCGAGGCTCTCTATGAGGCGCTCGAGGGCACGCCGGTCTGCATCCGCTTCCTCGATCCGCCGCTCCATGAGTTCGTTCCTCAGGAAGAGCGCGAAATCGAAGCGCTTGCCGCCGCCATGGGCAAGACCGTGGACGACATCAAGGCGATCACCACCGGTCTGCACGAGACCAACCCGATGATGGGTCACCGCGGCTGCCGCCTTGCCGTCACCTATCCCGAAATCGCGAAGATGCAGACGCAAGCCGTCATCCGCGCCGCCATCAACGTTCAGAAGAAGCATCCCGACTGGACCGTGAAGCCCGAGATCATGATCCCGCTGGTCGGCGAGGTCAAGGAGCTCAAGTACGTCAAGAAGTTCGTCGTGGAAACCGCGGACGCCGAGATCGCCGCCGCCGGCGCGAAGCTCGAATACGAAGTCGGCACGATGATCGAGATCCCGCGCGCCGCTCTGACCGCGGACGACATCGCGAAGGAAGCGGACTTCTTCTGCTTCGGCACGAACGACCTCACCCAGATGACCTACGGCTTCTCCCGTGACGACGCCGGCAAGTTCCTCGGCGCGTACTACGACGCGAAGATCCTTGAGAACGACCCGTTCGCGAAGCTCGACCAGGTCGGCGTGGGCAAGCTGATGAAAATGGCGATCGCCCTCGGCAGACCCGCCAACCCGGCTCTCCACGTCGGTATCTGCGGCGAACACGGCGGCGACCCGACCTCCGTTGAATTCTGCAACGAGATCGGTCTCGACTACGTGTCCTGCAGCCCGTTCCGCGTTCCGATCGCCCGTCTCGCCGCCGCTCAGGCCGCGATCAAGCAGGCGAAATAAGCGAACGCCTCAGGCACAGCATTTTTCCAAAACATCGGCCCGGTATCGCGCGAGCGGTACCGGGCTTTTTTTGCGTCCGTCCGGACCGCGCGCTCACTCCCCGGGCAAAAGCCGATCCCACCGGGAGCCGCGGCGAGGCGCCGCTCGGGATCCGGCTGTCCGCCCGCGCTTTAATCTTGCGCGTCATCGGGCAAAAGTCTTGCATTTTCCCGATCTTTATGCTACACTGTAAGCATCGGAAGACGTGCCGGTCGGGCGGGGATTCCCGAAACAACGAAAGAAGCCGCCCGACGCCGGAAGCGCGCATCCCGCCATCTGAAAGGGGAAAGCCATGGAAGACAAGACCAAACTCGCCGAAACGCTGAAAAGCGTCTGGAGCTCTCTGACCGACGAACAGAAGGCGAAAGCCGCAGAATGCAAAACAATGGATGAGCTTTTGAAGGTTGCGGGCGAGGAATGCATCGAGCTCCCGGATGAAGTGCTCGAGGCGGCGGCGGGCGGATATATTTACCGCTCATTTGAAAAACGCGGCAACGATACGGAAAGACGCTGGTGGTGGCAGGTGATCGACGACAAGACCGGCGACGTCCTCGGGACCTATTCGCCCGACCTCACGCGGGAAGAAATGCGGGAGATTGCAAAGCAGCACGGACAGTCGACCACCGAGCTTCCCGATTCCTGTCTGGAACTGCTTCGCACGACCGGCTCCATCTACAGCTCCTGCTGACCCGATACGAAAAAAACAAAGGATGACAGGATGGAAGACAAGAAAAAACTCACCGAAACGCTGAGGGCGTTTGGAACTCTCTGACCGACGAACAAAAAGCCAAGGCTGTGGAATGCAAAACCGTGGAAGAACTCATGAAGCTCGCGGGAGAGGAATGCATCGAGCTCCCGGACGAGGTGCTCGATGCGGCGGCGGGCGGATACATCAATTACGACTCCATGAACGATTGGTGGACGGTGGTCCGGGATACGGACGGAGAAGAACTGGACTGGTACTATGATCGCGAGGACGCGAAAGCGGCGGCGCGGAGAGTCGGTGTTTCTCCCGGAGAAATCTCGGACTACAGACTGGACGAGCTGCGCAGGAACTGGTGCTGAATCCTCCGCCGCCGGGCGGAAATCAAGCGCAGCCAACCCGATAAAGGAAGGAAAACAAAGGAAGACACGATGGAAGACAGGACAAAACTCACCGAAGCGCTGAAAGGCGTTTGGAACTCCCTGACCGACGAACAGAAAGCGAGAGCCTCGGAATGCAAAACCGCGGAAGAGCTCATGAAGTTCGCGGGCGAGGAATGCATCGAGCTCCCGGACGAAGTGCTCGACGCGGCAGCAGGCGGGTATATCGTTTATGAGGCCGACGCGAATCATTGGACGGTGGTTCGGGATTCGAACGGAGAAGTCGTGGCGTTCAGCCCTACGCGGCAGGGCGCGGAACGGGTGGCGGGCATGTATGAAGGCGTGTCGGCCGACGAAATCTCGGTAAGCGAGCTGGAAGACCTGCGGGGGTGCTGAATCCCCGCGCGGTCAGCGCCGCGGACATGAAACGATGTATTACAGACTGAACGACGATTATGCCCTCAGGGCGTGGAAATTCGTCAACCACGCCCTCTTTTGTCGTCTCCGCCCCGATCCCATCCGGACGGACTAGATGGTTTTCGATCTGCTGCTGCGCTGCGACGGAGAGCACGATCTCGAAGAAAGCGACGTCCTCACGGGGCTTCGAAACCGGGGCATCGTGTCCCCGTGCGATAAAGGGGACGCCCCCTCCGAGTGGTCGCGGTTTCGGGAATACGGCCACCGCTTCGTGCCCTCCATGAACCTGATGATCACGGGCAAGTGCAATTACAACTGCCGCCATTGCTTCAACGCGGCGGACAACGCCGAGCGCATGAGCGAATGGAGCTGGGACGATCTCATGGACCTCTTCGATCAGGCGGCGGACTGCGGCTTTCACAGCATCACCCTGACCGGGGGAGAGCCCATGCTCTACCCCCGCTTCATGGACGCCGTGCGCGAGATTTACAGGCGGAATATGGTGCTCGAGAAGCTCACGACGAACGGGTACTTCCTTTCGAAAGAGGTTCTCGAAGAATTCACCCGTCTCGGATGCCGCCCGCAGATCAAGATCTCCTTCGACGGTCTCGGATATCACGACCGCATGCGCGGACGAGCCGGCGCCGAAGAGAGGACGCTGGACGCTTTCCGGCTCTGCGCCGAAAAAGGCTTTTCCACCATGGCGCAGGTGCAGGTGAACCGCGAAAACCTCGATACTTTGCGCGATACGCTCATAAAGCTCGAAGAGATCGGCGTGAACACGGCGCGGCTCATCCGCACGACGGCGGTTCCCCGCTGGATCAAAAACGCGCCGGACGGCTCCGTCCCGATGGAGGATTACTTCGAAATGATGCTCGATCTGGCGGACTGGTACCTCAGCGGCGAGCATACGATGGACGTGGTGATCTGGCAGTATCTGTGTCTTTTCCCGCGAAAAAAGGCGTATTCGGTCATCCCGGTGCGCTCGAAGGACGGAGAATACCATCCCACCCGTCCCGTCTGTCAGGGCAACCGCACGATGATGGCCGTCACTTGCGAGGGGGACGTCGTCCCCTGCCTGCAGATCGGCGGGACCGCAGTCGAGCTCGGCTACAAACCGGAAAGCCTGAAGCAGCGGCGTCTCGCGGAGATCCTTTCCGGCGGGCAATGGCTGAACGAGGTCTGCGCGAACCATTATAAGCTCCGTCAGATGAACGCTCAGTGCGACGCCTGTCCGTGGTTCCGCCTCTGCGCGGGGGGGTGCCGGGCGCTGGCAATGCTGGGCTCGGTGGAAACCGGCGGCGGGCTGAACTATTTCGCCTCCGATCCCGTCGCCTGCCTCTTCTTCAAGGGCGGATGGCTCGAAAGGGTGAAGGCCCGCCTGAGCGGCTTCGCGATCCTTTGACGGACGGAGGACGGAACCGGGCGCTCTCTTCCCTTCTGCTTTTTTCATACCAAGCGAGAAACGCGAGCGCTCCGAGGTCAAAATATCCGATACCTCGGAGCGTTCTTTTTTTGCTCTTTCGGGTTCCGTCTCGGGCGGAGTTCGAAAGAATCTCCCTGTAAAACAAGCGGACCGACCGCATTCCTCCGGTTTTCGGAGCGACGCGGCAGCCCGCTCTTTTTTTATTTATTCTCTTTCGGCGGGAGGCTTTTCGGTCCCGCTTGTCAGTCCATGTACGCCTGCTGTTTCTCCGCCGCCTCGCCGATCGCCTCGACGATCTTGTCCGTGAGCTTTGCGAACTGCTTTTCCATCTTTTTGGCGGTTGACGCGAAATTGCCGTTTGAGGTGACGGCGGTGGTGAAGCCCTGTTGAATGGTCGTCAGCGCGTAGGTCTGCGCGAGGTCGTAGCCGAGGTTGCCCATCATGATCCGCACCATCGCGGCGGAGTTCTGGTCGCGCATGCCCTTGCCGATGACCGCGCTGTCCACATAGACATTTTTCGTCACGTCGCGCGAATAGGCGCCGATCGCCTCGAGGAAGGATCCGATCTCATCGTAATCCCCCTTCCCGTCCCCGTTGTCGTCACTCACGACGACGGGCAAAAAGATCGCGTCCGGGTCCTGCACGAAGTAGCGCGTGGTCTGTGCGGCGTAGTCGATCCGCGGGAAGCATATCACGCCGTAGTCGTCCTCGTTCGTGCGCATATTGTTGTAGTCGCCGAGCAGACGGGAATAGAAGAGGACGCGCCCCTCCGCAAACGCCTCTCTGCCCGCGTTGTAATCGGAATAATCCACGTTCGGATTGCCCTTCACGTAAATGCTCGCGATCGCTTCCGAGACGGTCAGGAAGCGCTCGTCCATCATGTTCAACCTGAACTGTCTTTCTTCGTCGTCCCACGACATGAGCTGGACGCCGGAGGTGAACAGCATCGGCTGGAACTTGTATTCGCGCCCCGCAAGCCCGAAGCGATCCTTTTTGATATCCATCCGGTCGTCGCCGTCCGCGTCCTGCGTGACGGATTCCATCATGGACTTCATGCGGTCGATGGTCCACTCGTTCGAGAGAAAGAGCTCGTACGGATCATCCAGCTGATGCTGCACGATCAGCGCGCCATTGTAAAAGAGGACGGTCAGAGACTCGAGCATATCGAAGGAAATGTCCATGAGCCCGAAAAAGCTCTGTCCCTCCACCGTCATGTCCCTCAGTGCCGACTGATCCCACCAGGGGTTTGTGAGATCGACGGTCTTAATCGTATTGAAGGAGCGGAGCAAGCCCTTCTGGAGGAGGCCCGCGCCGTATTCCTGGATCAGGTCGAAGCCGAGATCGTAGTCGCCCGAGCCGGAAAGCGCGGACTGCGAGAGCAGATTGCCCGCGCCGTTCTCCTTGACGACGTTCATCGTCATGTTGAGGTGCTGCTCGATGTAGCGGTTGCGGTTGTAGATCGCGTCGCCGAGCTTGTCGCCGGTGATCTCGTCCCAGTCGAGGGCGTCGTAATAGGTCGTGCTCGGCGGGCACTGGACGATGTCGATGGAGACGCCGCCGAGGTCCGGTTTCGCAACCTTATCCCAGTTCGGCGTTTCGCTGACTTCCTCTTCCGCGACGGGCTCCGTCTCCGTAACCGTCTGCGTCTGCGGCTCCGTAACCGACTGCTCCGGCGCGGCGCTTTCCTGCTCTTCACGCGGTTTCGCGCAGGACAGGGCCTCAAAGAGAACAAACCAAAGGACAAGGAAAAGTGACAGCCGTCTTTTCATGATGGATCGCGCTCCTTTCGCTTTTTTCATTCGGCGCACGTGACCGCCGCCGTGACTCCGTTCTTCGGCGTCCCGCCGGGCCGTATTTATAGAGGTGTTCTCAAAACAGAATTGAACTCCGCGTTCTTGATCCGTGCATATTATACCATAAGCCGGACGGGAGAATCAAGGGGCATGCGCAAAAAATCACAGCGGCGGAACGGAGGCGACCGGAATGACGGACTTTTAAGTTCAGAGACCGGGAACAACGCGGGAACGTATAACGGGCGAGCTGTTCGCGGCGAATGTTTCGCGGGCGATTGTTTCGCGGGCGAACGTTTCGCGGGCGAACGCTGCGCGGGCGAACGTTTTGAGGGCGCTCATCAGCAGAAATAACGACCGCCGCATCCGATCTTTCGATCGACGCGGCGGCCGCTGTGATTTTGCTATTGTTGACCCGATCCCTTCCGGATGAGGTCAAATGACCCGAAAGAGCTTACAGGACGCTCGTTCTTTTGCGTCGTCTGCCCATTCGTCGGATTCGCCGCCGACATAGATGAACAGATCGCAGGTCGAGATTTTCAAAATATCTTCCGCCGTGGGTTGGAAGCTGTGCAGATCGACGCCGGTATCCAGCAGCATCGTCACATCGATGTCCGCCGGATTCGAGCCGAGAATATTCATGACCCAGTCGTATTCGGGAAAGATCGTCGTCACGATCCGAAGCCTGCCGTCATCACCGCCGCCCGCGCCGCACCCGGTCAGGCATCCGACCGTCAGGAGAACGGCCGTAATCAAAGAAAGTGCTTTTTTCATCGGAAAAACCTCCGCAACAGATATTTTTTGGCGCGAAAAAACCGGGGGGTGACACCCGTTTGGGCACACCTCTCCCCCGGCGGAGGTTTTTTCAGTTATTTAGCCTCATTTTTCCCGACACAGGAGTTTCCCGCGAAAACAGCGCGCCGACCGAAAGCACCGCAAAGAGCAGCACAAGGGGCGGCACGATCGCCGCGGAACGCGCGGAGTATTCGCCATCAAGACCTCCCGAACGGAGCGTCTTTTCGCACAGCAGAACGCAGGCGCAGATCGGACAGTCCTCGCCCGTGCAGTCATGGTTCGCCTCAACAGCGAGAAAGAAGGCGGAAAACAGCACGACGGCAAGCAGCGTCATCGCCGCGGCAAAAGCCCAAAAACGTCCGATGTTCCCGCGCCCGGTTGTCCGCATGCCTCTCGCCCCTTTCCGTACCCCGATTTCTCGCCTGATTATGCCACGATCGTTTCCGCTTGTCGATCGGATGCGAAGGATTTTCACGTTTTCCCCCCGCGGCTTACGGTAGAAATGTTCATACATCGCCGGTATAATGGACGGTGAAAAAGCGGGGAATGCGGGGGATGCTTATGAAACTGCGGCTCAGGCCGGGCGACGGCGTAAAGGTTCAGAGGCTCAGGATCGGCAGGGTGCCGACGCTTGTTCTCAAGCCGGCGAAGACCGCCGAAATCCCCGTCGCGGTCCTATGGATCCACGGGGGAGGATATATGACCGGCATGAAGGAAATGGTCTATATGAGCAGAGCCATGGATCTCGTCGAGAAATACGGAGCGACCGTGTATTCCCCGGGATACAGGCTCTCGTGGCAAAAGCCCTATCCGGCGGCCGCGGACGACTGCTTCGAGGTGCTCGCGTACATCGACCGGCGCCGCAGGGAGGAAGGGACGAAGAAAATCATGGTCGGAGGAGAGAGCGCGGGCGGGGGGCTTGCCGCGGCGGTGTGCATGATGGCGCGGGACCGCGGGATCCGCGTCGATTTTCAGATGCCGCTCTATCCCATGATCAGCAATTTCGACACCGAGAGCTCGAAAAACAATCACGGCAAGGTCTGGAATACCCGCAAGAATCACCTCGGATGGCGCCTGTATCTGCGGTCCGACGCGAAGAAAACCGTGTCCCCGTACGCGGCTCCGGCGCAGCAGACGGATTACGCGAATCTTCCCCCCTGCTACACGTTCGTGGGCGAGGGCGAACCCTTTTACCGGGAGACGCTGGATTACGTCTCGGCGCTGCGCGCCGCCGGGGTGAAAGCGGAAGCGGACGTATATCCGACCGACGTCCATGCTTTCGACATGCTCCGGCCGGATGAGGATCTCAGCAAAGAAGCCATACGCAGATTCAACGAGCATTTCGAAAAGGCGCTTGCGCGATGACCGCGCGGATCGGGACGGAAGGAGGGCGGATCATGTCCAGAACATCCAGGAAAAACAAAAAGGAGAGACGAATCCGGCTTCCCGCGGAATACACGGAAGGCGCGCTTCATTTCAAGACTGGCCCGGGCTGGAAGGCCTGCTTCGACAGCGAACGAATGCTCTATACCGCCGAAATCTATCTGGCGGGTTACTACGATCTCTATGAGATCAGCGAGGAGATCTTCGGCGAGCTGAAAACGAAGGGCATGGACCGAAGAGACGCCCATGCGCTGATCAACACCGGCAGGCACCTGTATAAAAGCGTCAGCGACCGCGGCGGCTCATACGACATCGCGCTCGATGAAGACTATGCCTTGCTCTGTCCGTGGGCACAGGTGCAGAGAACCGGCGAGCCGTGGAGCCCGGAGCTGACGGATCTCGCTGTGACTGTCTTTGATTCCGAGAAGCAAAACCGCGCCCAAAGGCTCGAAAAGCGAAAAGACCGGGAAGAGAGGGACCCGTGAATCCGACCGATCGGGATAAAAATTACATCGCGGCGTTTTCCACATACGGAAAACGCCGCGATGCGTTTTTCTTTTTCTTTGCGGCTGACTTTGCGTCAGTCTTCTTTTTTCCTTCCTTTTCCGACGCTTCCCGCTCCTGCGGCCACACGTACGGTCGGAACAAGGCAGAAGAGCAGCGCGCCGGCGAGGAACATGAGGACGTGGGGAGCCGTGCGGAACGCAGCGCCGGTGGGCGCGGCGAGCTTCACCCCCGTGTTGGTGAAGACGACGGTCAGCGCCGCGGTCTGTCCCGCCACATACTGTTTGACATTCGGGAAATTGCTCGCCTGCGCCGAAGTCCTGCCCGTGGAAGAGAAGAAGGAGAACAAACGGGCGTCCTCATCGGTTGAGCAGACAACGCCGCTCGCGTTGTCCGTGACGGCGACGGTCGTTTCATAGCCGTCCTTTTCGGCCTGCGAGATCGTGAGCGTGTACTTGTAGTCCGATACGAAGTTCTTATACTTGTTTGTGTCGCAGTAGATGACCTGCCCGCTCCTGATCACGCTGCCTTCGGCGTCGAGGATCTCGATCTCGACGCTGTTGGCGCCGCCCCAGTCGGTAATATACATCACCGTGATCCGAACCGTATAGGTCTCGCCGTTTTTCAGCACAGCGGTCACGGAACCCCAGCGCAGGTCCGGCGGTCCGACTCTGTTGCTGTTGACACCCCCTATTTTTCCGTATACTTCTTCATCGGACACTTCAAAGGTGTACAGGAACTCCTCTCCAGCAGCCCCGTTTTCGACCTGATTTTCGACCGTGAAGGTAAAAATCTGCGGCTTGTTCTCGGTCCACGAGGTGACGAGTCTCGTATTCTCCGTGATCCGCCCGGAGAAATCGAACGCGAAGGTGGTCAGGCTGGCGTCACTCGGTTCCTTTTTGTTTCTTCTGAAAGAATCCGTCGTTGAGTTCCAGTACAGCCACTGGATAAAGTTCCAAGTCGATTTTTCGGAATGGGGAGTGGGATCTGCGGGGCTCGGAACCCGGTCGCCCTTCGCGAGCGTATAGGAAATCATACCCGGCGCCGACTCGTAAAAGACGTACGTGCCCTCCGCCGATTCGGGAGACGGACCGTTCCATGTGTGGAGCTTATTCCCGTTGTAAACGACGTCAAAGGTGACCGTCACGGCGTCGCTCCATACGGCGTACAAAACCCTGTCGTATGGCGGCTCGGATGTGAAGTCCCAGAGGTAATCGCCGCGCACCCGGTCGAGCACGGTCTCACCCGCGCTTGGGGTAATGGTCGTGTCCCCCCCAGCTCACCGCGGCCACCGCGCTGAAATCCGTATGCGCCGCGATATCCGCGTTCGTCATCCAGCCGATGAAGAGCTTCGCGGCGCGCTCGGGATCCGCGGGTTCATAGGAGCCTCCGTGATCCTGGATCGCCGCGCTTTCGAGGATGTAGACGTCGCCGGACATGTGCATAAAGGGTTCCGTGTCGCGCCAGACGCCGCCGTTGACATCGAAGACCACATGGGGGTCGTCCTCCTCCGTGTAGGTGACGACGATGCCCTGAGCGTCGGTCCGCATCACGCCGGTATAGACTGCGCTCCCGCCGTACCGCACGAACGCGCTTCCAGTTCCGTACGGCGTCTCCGTTCCGAACGATCCTTCGACACTCAGGCGTTTGCCGAGACGCGAGTTCACCGCCGTAGCCGTGACCTCGTCGGTTCCGGGCTCCGCGGCGGGAAGGACGATCCTCAGCGTGCCGTTTGTGTCTCCGGATCTCGCGGGCACGGTGACCGTATCCGTCGTGCGTTCGCGGTCGAATTCCCCGGTCACGAGATTGACGATGCTGGCGGCGGCGTTCGTACCGCCGAGATCGACCGTGATATCATGATCGGTCGTGTTGACGAAGGTGACGTACAGCATCGGCTCCCATACGGCGTAAAGCGTCTCGTGATCCGTCCGCTGAACGGAAATCACGCTGTCCGCCGCATAGTGGGCGATGTAATCCCCTTCATTGGCGGCAGGATCGAAGCCGAGCAGAAAATGTCCTTCCGAATGCCCGAAATACTTCGGATCCTTCGCGAACCGCGTCAGATGCAGAGCGGTATTCGACTGGATATCGCCGAAGGAGATCGTGTCCGCGGCGGCATCCCCGAAAACGGTTCCCGCTTCGTCCCACGGCAGGTTGGCGTCCGACGTCAGCTCGGCGCTGCCGTCCGTCACGTAACCGCCGTTCGCGTCGAGAATCAGGTTCGTGACCTCGGGGCGGCGGACGGAAACGTCATACCGCTCGTAAACCGCCTGCATGTGGATGATCCTGCCGACGCCGTTCGGCGCGATTTCCGTATAGTACGACGAGTCGACGGTAAAGCTCGCGCCGGGCTGATAGTATATGGGATTCCCGCCCGCGTCGAGCTGGACCGGCGTCCACACGTCGAGCGTCAGCTCTTCTCCGTCGACCGTATAGGTCCTCGTCCCGCTGCCGCGGACAACGCGCCAGCCCCGGAAGATCCATTCGCTCTGGTAATTCGTGGGGGCGTGCAGGACGCGCGTGAGCGACTGGTCGGCGTAGAGCTGCAGCGTAGGATTCTCGGGGTCCGTCCACTGATCCATTTCACCGTTGACCACCGTCACTTCGCCGTCGGTTTCATCAACGTAAAGCGGATGGTACTGGATGTAGAAGCCCTGATTGAGACGCCATTTCGCGCGAAGCGTCAATTCTCCCGTGACCGGATCGTTGAAATTGTACGGCATCGTGGAAACCGATCCGTCATCGAAGACCTGGTACCAGCCCATAAAGGTGTACCCGTCGCTGCCGATCGGGCGGCAGGGCTGATCGGGATAGCCGGTATAGGCGGCGGCAAACTCGTCAAAGGTCTGAAGAACGGTCACGCCGGTATAATAGCCGAGGTTATCCGTCGCCACCTTGCGGTAAAACGCGTAGTAGCACGCGAGCTGCTGCTCGGTCAGGTACACCGCGTTGCGCAGGTTCGGG
Organism: Clostridia bacterium; assembly: GCA_017540175.1. Lineage (GTDB taxonomy): Bacteria > Bacillota > Clostridia > Oscillospirales > CAG-272 > UMGS1696. Next base: position 11,724 of record JAFYBN010000026.1, read on the forward strand.
GGAAGTCCCCAGTCGCCGTCAGATCCCTCGTTATACTGGGTGTTCACATAATAATACTTTTCTCCGGTATAGTACGCCGGATCGGACGGGTCAAGTTCCCTGTCCGAAAGAGGCATGTACCCGCGCCCGACGGTGTATTCGCCGATGGGCGTTCCGTAATCCGCGGTGAAATAGGTCGCCTGACTCGAATTGTACCCCGTGCCCGTCACCCCGAACTGATTTGCGTAGTTCCCGTAATAGTCCGGGTTCGCGCTGTCGTAGTTGATGTGGTCGATCACGCCGCCGTTCGGGTCGATCTTCACGAAGTATTGGAGGATGTTCATGACCGGATAGAGCACCACGTTCGCGTTCGGCATGGTTTCGGAGGCAAAGTCGAAGGGCTCGCCGATGCCGGCCTCATTGGTGTACCACCCGAGGAAACGCCAGCCCTCGCGCTCGGGATCGGCATATTCCGGTTTTTTCGCGTCCGCGAGCGTCTGGGTGTAGTAATAGGTGTCCGTTTTGCGGTCGTCCGGATTCTCGTACATGAAGGTCAGGGTGTGCTGTTTCGGCGTATAGAAGAAATAGACGTCGTTGTGGGTGCCGTTGTTCGTGCTGGTGTAGCAGCTGTAGAAGTATTCGTAGCCGTCCAGCTCCCACGCCATCTGAAACTCCGGGTTGACGTTGGAAATGACCTCTTCCGTCCGCACCTCAAAGAAAGTGCGGTCCTCGATCACGGACGCGTCGACGTGAGCGATGTCGGAACTCCACGTCGTCCGATTGTAGGAGGCGTAATCCGATCCGGGCACCGTCGTCACGCTGTCGGGATCGTAGGTTCCCGGGATCGCCTCGTACAGGATATGATAGGTCTTGAAGCGTTTGTTGTTGCTGGTCTTGCCGAAATAGGCGACAAGATGGTGCACCTGATTCTCGTTGATGACGGCGTCTCCCGCACGGTTCGAGCAGACCTCCTTCGACATATACTCGTACACGCCGTTGAAGTCCGGGTTGTTGCCCTGCTGACCGGCCCAGGTCGGACGCTCGTTCGCGATCCTGCAGTAAAGGCTGTCGTAGTAGCCCGCCCAGGTGTACATGGTATAGTCGCCCGGGTTGGTGCTGCACGTGAAGGTAAATCCGTTTTTTCCGGGCGTGGGCCACCGGTCGCCGATGTACGCGCCGTATTTCGCCCGGATGACGTAGAGATTCTCGTCAGCAGCGGGGAGGTAATCGCCCATGATGTTCTCGAGCGTGGTCACATACGTCGAGTCGCTCATCAGCACACCGTCTTTGCGCAGCTCGAATGTTCCTTTGAAGGAGTTTGAGCCTAAGCATTCGCCGCCCACCGGTCTAAGCAGATCCGCAAGCACGCCGTCTTTGAACATGTACTGGATCCAGTTCCCGTAGGGATTCCAGCGATCGGTCTCTTTCTGGGAACCGCCGGTTTTCACGTATCCGTCGCGCCCGATATGGAAGACGATCGTGAACACCTTACGGCTGTAATACACGTTGAAGACCGTGCTGCCGTCGCCGCTGACGATTTTCGAGGCGTCGGACAGTTCTTCGTTCAGGTCGTAGAAGATCTCCTCTCCCGTGAGCACGGCTCCGGCATCGTCGAGATACGCCGTATCGAGAATCCCCTGATCCCCTGCCCTGCAGCTGCGAAGATCGGCGAGGCTGATCTCGGAACCGGAGGTGTACGTTGTTCCGAGGGAGTCGGAAATCTCTGCGGTCGTAACGGTCTTCACGGCGCTCGCGGTATAGTATTCCTTTTCCGGCACCTCCGGGTCGACGGCCATGCCCTTGTCCAGCGCGTTTTCCGTCCAATAGACGATCGTGATCTTCGATGCGCCGCTGAGCCAGTTCGCAGAGAGCTTCAGCCGGTCAAGCGCATCGTAAAGCCGCAGTTTTCCGTCGGATGCGCGGAAAAGCTGCTGACCGGCGTCCCCGTTCCAATGTAGGGTGCCGGCGCAGATCCCCGTGTCGGGATCCGGCGCCGAAGCCTCGACGCTGCACAGACCGCAGTTCAAGATCTCAACGCCGCCCGCGTTCTTTTGCGCGATCTTGACGGCGGCGGTTTGCACCGTGACGGTCTTTACCGTGTGCCCGTCGTCGATATCGATGTAGGTAAAGGTAAAGTCCGCCGGCTCCGTCAGGTTCAGAATCTCGCCGGTGTTCGGATCCGTCACGGCAAAGGCGTACCAGCCGCCGAAATCATAACCCGTCCGGGTCGGCATGTCGAGGGAGGCAAAGACGGTCGTGCCGGGTTCGTCTTCCATGTTTGCGGGCGTCGGAGGGCCCCACGACTCGAGGAACCGGGACGGCACATAGGTCGCGCCGCTTCCGCTCGCGCCGGAGACGAAATCCACCCACCGCGCCTCCACGAAGACGGGGTAAAGATCCATGTTCACCTCGTCCGCGGTGCTCAGGCTGACGTACACGCCGTCCCGTCCCTCCGACGTGATCGGCGCGCCGGAGTAATCCAGCGTCAGGTACTGCTGCCAGCGCTCTTCCGTCCGGTCATAGTACTCCCAGCCGATGAAGATCAGGTGGGTCGGGTCCTGGCTGTAGGAAGCGACGTCGCTGATTTTCACCTCGGTCGTTTCGGCGCTGCCCAGCGCGACCATCTTTCGGGCCATGAGCTTGTTGTTCGCGGGAGCGGAAGGATCGTACGGCTGGAGCATGAAGTTGATGAAGTGATACTTATCGAACAGCGGCGCGAGGAACACGTGCACGCAGCCGTCCTCATCCGGCTCGCCGGTGCCGGACAAGCCGTCGAGATCCCATATGACGACCCCGTCTTCCAGCGAAACGGAAACGGGCACCTCAAAGGCAATCGGACTGGGATACGCGGGCCAGGTATAATACAGCTTCCGCGGCGATCCCGTCCCGACGCCCCAGGCATCCGTCACGCCGTCGATCACCTTCGGGTCGACCGTGTACCAGCCGAAAAAGCGGTTGTCTTCGTTCCGGTTCGCCGGGTCCGCGATCAGCTCGAGCGTTTCCCCGTCGGCAAGGATCTGCGTGGTCTGCAGTTCGTTGTTCTTGTTCCGGAACGTGTAGGGAGTTCCTTCGTAATATACGCTTCCTCCCTCCGTGTGGGAAAGTGCGCCGTCGGCGATGAAATGAAACTCCACGCGCGGAACGAGAACCTCGCCGCCCTCGTGCTCCGCCACCGCGTACACCGAGAAGGACTCGGCGTCGAACGTGATCCAGCCGTTTTCGGGAGAAACCGTGCCGATATATTCCGGAGCGGCTTCAACGTCGGTAAGGTGGTAAACGTCCACATCGTTCGAGAACTCTTCGGAATAGAAGTGCACCTGCACCGCGTCGCCCGCGGGCTGCCACGCGTTGTTCTTTCTCAGTTCCTTGGAATTGGCGAAAATCGTGATGTCGTACGCGAGAAGCGCCGCTGCGCCTTCGATCTCTACTTCGACCGGCTTCACGACGATGACCGCGTTGCGCGGGGTCTTCCCCGTCAGGTACAGGTCGTCGTTGTGCCAGATCGCCTCTTCCGGCGCTTTGCGGTCCACAAGCACGACCGTGTCCTTCTTGCAGTGCAGCTCAACAAGGCAGATCACTCTGCCGCCGGAGATCACCGTCAGCGTCAGCGCGTCAAACTGCGCCGCCTGCGCGACCGTCCATTCGCCTTCCTGCGACGTGAGGATCACGTTCGAAGGTGTGCCAGCCGTCACGTCCGCCTCGTCGATCGAGAGAACGTTGAAGCCGTTGTCCGTGAGAAGCTTGTTCAGCTTCAGGGTCTCCGCCGCGTCGCGGAACGTATAGACGATCGTGTCCGGCTCCGGATAATTGAGCTCGATCACGACGATCTGCTCCGCACCCGTCAGCGTCAGGCACGCGGATTCGAAATAGTTCATCGCCGTCAGCGTGACGTCCGCCGTCTTGCCGCACACGGCTGCGGAAAGATCCACTCTGTCGTCGTCCACGCTCAGAGCGTATTCATCTTCCGTCAGCACGAGTCCCAGCGCCGCGGCAACCTCGTTCAGGCTCGCCGTGGACGAGAGGAACCAGTATTCAAGATTCCCTGCCACACTGTTCGCCACAGCCTGCACGGCTCTTCCGCTGTACGTCGCGGTGACGATTTCGACTTCCTCCGCGATCACAAACGAGCCTAAGGCATCTGCCGAGAAAGCGACCGCGCCGTTTTCCGCGGTGATCTCAAGGGCCTCTTCGCCGAGGTGCAGTTTCAGGCTGCGGTTTCCGAGCGCTTCGGCTCTCACCGTCACGAGGATCTCTTCGCCTTGGGCAGGCTTGAACGCGTTCCCCGCGAGGTCGATGACCTGCGCGTCAACGGCCAGGAGCACGTCTTCGTCTCCCTGCTCGTATTCCGCCGCAGCCAGCGTCAGCTTCGCCTCCGCCGGGAAAACACCCGTGAGCGAGACCCACGCTTCCGCGCCTTCGTCCAGTTCGAGTTTTCCTCTCAGTTCCTGCTTCGACGGGATGAGCTTCACCAGCGCGAAGCCTTCGTATCCCGCGAAATCAAACGCAGCTTCGGTGTCCGTCACGGGCTCCGCTTCGAGCCTGCCGCCCGCGATCCCGTAGAACGCAAGCACTTCGCCGTCTTCCAGCTCCGGCACCGCGCTCAGGGTCGCAAGGATGCCGGAGGCGTCTTCGGAATGCTCGCCGAACGTGTACGCCGCGAGGATCTGCTTCGACGAGGCAGCGACGGGAGAGACCGCGGAAAGCTCCGCGTACGCCTCTTCCCCGCCCGTCACTTCGAGGGTCAGGTATTCGTCCGCCTCCGTGCCTTCCGCGTAAACTACGCCGGTCGGCTGAGGCTCTTCGGGTTCTTCGTCTTTCTTCTCTTCTTCGTCTTCCTTATCTTCGGGTTCTTCGGTCTTTACTTCTTCCGGTTCTTCCGTCTTGACTTCTTCCGGTTCTTCGGTCTTTACTTCTTCCGGTTCTTCCGTCTTGACTTCTTCCGGTTCTTCCGTCTTGACTTCTTCCGGTTCTTCGGTCTTTACTTCTTCGGGTTCTTCGGTCTTGGTTTCTTCGGGTTCTTCGGTCTTGGTTTCTTCGGGTTCTTCCGTCTTTACTTCTTCGGGTTCTTCCGTCTTTACTTCTTCGGGTTCTTCCGTCTTTACTTCTTCGGGTTCTTCGGTCTTGGTTTCTTCCGGTTCTTCGGTTTCTTCGGTTTCTTCGGTTTCTGCGGGCTCTTCCGCTTCTTCGGCTGCGGGGACGGTCAGGGCAAACGCCGGGTAAGCGGTCCCTTCGATCTCGTCCGCGGCGTCTTCCGCTTCGGCCCACTCTTCTTCATAATATTCGTCTTCGAATTCGTCTTCGTCGATTTCTTCCGCTTCCGCGCCGAGCTCGACGAGCACGGAATTCAGACCGACGGTCTTGTAGTTCCGCATCACGACGATCCGCTCCGGATCCTCTGCCGTGAGATCGACGGCCGGCGCGTCTTCCGCCCGTTCAAGCGTGAAGTTCAGCGCGATCATGCCTTCCATCTTTCCGCGCAGCACGTCGGATGCAAACTGCACCGTCGCGTTTTCCTTCGGAAGCTCGCGTTCGTTCCCTTCCGCGTCCAGCAGGACAAGACGGTACGCAAGCACCGTTTCCTGCCCATCGGGCGCGCCGCACTCGACGGGGTATGCGTAAAGAACGCACTCCGCAAGAGTTTCCTCCGGGGCCGTCAGAACGATTTCCGTTTTATCTTCTTCGGCGAGCGTCTCGAGCTTCGCATCCGTATAGATCGCGGCCTTCAGCCACGCCAAAACGAGTGCGGGAGCTGCTTCGGGCGCAGCGCCGTCCGTGTTCTCTTTGTTTTCGCCGTCTGCCGCGGGAGTATCCCCCTCGACGGGCTGTTCCGTCACGGGAGTGTCACCCTCTGCGGGCACTTCCGCTCCGGGCGTCTCTCCTTCGACGGGCTGCTCGTCACCCGGCTCTTCGACGGTCTTCTCCGGCACGTCAGCTGTGGGAACTTCCCCGGGCGCGGGGTCATTCGACCCTCCTTCCGCGAGAGGTTCCGGATCCCCGCTCGCGGGGACCTCCGGTTCTGCTCCGGGTTCCTGAGGCTGAACGGGGTCCGCGGGTTCGCCCTGCTGCGTGACAACAGGCGTTTCACCCTCGCCGTTCACTTCGTCGGTCGCCAGAATCGGCGTGAACAACGACTCCACCATCAGGAGAGCAATAATCAAGCTGAGCAGCCGCGTTAAGCGTTTCTTACCAAGCATCATGATCTCCTTCGCTCCATTTACATGGGCTCGCGCGGTTTATCCCGCGCCGAGCATGCGCTTCCCTGATCCCTCCGGGTCATTCCCGGATCCCTTCCCTGCCCGGACCGGGACGGGCTTCTGCCGTTCCGATCCGGACGGGGTCGGTATGAGGTCGGGATAATTGAATTTGTTTTAGGTTTACTGGTTATCGGGAGTTTTCGGTTCTTCGGGAGTCTGCGGATTTTCGGCATTTGCCGTTCCTTCAGTCGGTTCCGCATTCGGGGTTTCGCCCTGCGGCGGTTCCGGGGTCCCCGGCTCCGTCGGCGGGACCGTCGGCGCATCCGGAGTCTCGGGTGCTGCCGGCTCTGCCGGCTCTGCCGGCTGTTCCGGCGCCGCGGGTTCTGCGGGCTCTGCGGGCTCCGCCGGCTGTTCCGGCGCCGCGGGTTCTGCGGGCTCTGCGGGCTCCGCCGGCTGTTCGGGTTCTTCCGGCTTTTCCGGCTTTTCCGGCTCTGCCGGCTGCTCGGGCTCTTCCGGCTCTTCCGGCTCTGCCGGCTGCTCGGGCTCTTCCGGCTCTTCCGGCTCTGCCGACTCTGCCGACTCTTCGGGCGTACCGGCGACCGGAGGAATATCGGGCATGTCGGGTGCGGGTCCTTCGGGCGGCGTCTGATCGTCGTCTTCTTCGTCCGCGCGCAGATCCTTGCGGTAGCGCGTCATGAGGAAGTCAACCAGCCAGATCACCAGCAGGAAGAGGAGCATCAGCGGCGTCCACTTGTCGATCAGTCTCATCGGCAGCCGCATGTCTTCGGTCCAGATGAAGGTCAGGAGCGCGACCACCGTAATGATGATCTCAAGGATCACGGCGACGATGAAGCGTCTCTTGAAGCTCTTCACATGGTAGTAGAGCTCGCCGACGGCCTTGTCGAAGTCTTTCTCCTCGATCTCTTCGGGCTTCACTTCATATTCTTCCACCGCGAAGTTGGGATCATTTCTCTCGTTTCGACATCGTCCGGCGTCATATCTTCCGCATCCCAGAGGTCTTCCTTCACGCCGTTGAAGTTCTTCATCTTCTTCGCCCGGCCGTATTTGCCTTTCAGGCGGAGCAGAGGCAGGAGGATGTATGCCGTCGCGATCAGGGCGATCAGGTTCACGAGCGCCCACGCGCCGCGTCTGTACCAGCTCGATCCGGTCGGGGTGAGTCTTCTGATGAGGCCTTCCAGAGGCGTTTCTTCCTCGGGGATATCCTCGATCGGCGGCTCGGTCTCGCGCGGTTCGGTCTCGCGCGGTTCGGTTTCGCCGGGTTCGGGTTCGCGAGGCTCGGTCTCGCCCTGCTCGGGTTCGCGAGGTTCGGTTTCGCCGGGTTCGGGTTCCGTCGGTTCGGTTTCGCCGGGCTCGGGTTCCGTCGGTTCGGTTTCGCCGGGCTCGGGTTCGCGAGGCTCGGTTTCGCCGGGTTCGGGTTCGACGGGCTCGATTCCCGCGGGTGTGGTTTCCGGAGGTTCGGTCTCGCCAGGTTCGGTTTCCGGAGGTTCGGTCTCGCCGGGTTCGGTTTCCGGAGGATTCGTTTCCGGAGGATTCGTTTCCGGAGGAGTGGTTTCCGGCACTATGATCTCTCTCTCCGTCAGCGAGGCGTACACGAGCAGACGCCCGTTTGTCGTGGCGCTGGCGCAGGTCGAGAAGGCAAGTACCTTTTCGGGCGTCCATGACGCTTCGGCGTCATAGATGAGCGCATTGTTTTCAATAAAGATTTTAAGAGCGTTCAGATTCTTGTTGCCGCCGAGGTCGTAGGCCTCTCCGGCGTAAGCGTCGGTCTTGATGCTCGCGAAGATCGTGAAGTCATAGACCTTATCCTTCGTGACGAGGATGCCTTCGCGGTGCGCATCGAAGTACTCCCTTTCCATGAACAGGTCGAGATTTCCGAACATCGCGCCGTTGTCCATGTGGTGGCCGTACAGCAGGTTGTAGTTGTCGCTGAAATCCGGGGTGTTCGCCGCGGCGAGGTAGATCGCGCCGGTCAGGCTCGATTCCCCGTAGATATTGTGCATCGCGTAGTAGAGATCATCCTCTCCCTGCACGATGGGGTAATCGATCGTCGTGTCGTATATCGTGACCCACGCGCGGTAATTCGGGGTGATCTCGCTCATGGAGTCCCAGGTCGACGTCGGGACTTCGCTGTCTTCGATATCGGTGAAATCCGGGCGGTACTGCTTCAGCACATCCCACGCGGAGTACGCCTCGTTCTCGGTATAGAAGGTATCGTACAGCACGTATCCGCTGTACAGGATCAGCACCGCAGCGAGAAGCCCGGAGAACAGCGACAGTGCTGCGTTGCCGCCCTTGCCGACGTATGCCGCGACCTTCGAAATAACTTCGGCAACTGTCTTTTTTGTCATTCCCCCTCGCGGTTCGGGGTTTCTGAGATCGTTTTCAAGATCGTTGTTCACGACGCTCCTCCTTTCTCCCGTTGTTCATTTCACAGATTGTTCCGTCTGAAGATCGTGATGACCGTGCCCACGAAATCTTCCTTCTTCGACACCACGCCGAAGACGCGGCTGTCCACGCCTCCGTCGCGCTTATCCGCAAGCACGAAGTATTCGTCCTCGCCCAGCGTGATCGGGTAGGGCATGTCATAGCCCTCGTACGGTCCGGTAGGGTAGAAGATGTTGCTTTCGACGAGCGCATTGCCGTTCACGATGACCCTGTTTTCGCCGACCTCAACGGTATCGCCGGGCGCGGCGATCACGCGGCAGATCCAGAGCTGCTTGTCGCCCTCCACGTTCGGCAGACGCTTTTCGATGACGATGAGGTCCTGCGCGCGGACGTCTTTGTCCAGACGGTAGAACAGCACCAGATCGCCCGCGTCGACGCGGGGATACATGTCGTCGTTAGGCATCCGCGTAAGACCGACGACCTTGAACAGGAGGACCCAGAGGATGATGAGGAAGATGAGAAGGCGCAGGATGAAGAACTGGTATTTCTTCACGGACTTTTCCTTCTTCTTGATGTTCTTCTTCTGGTCTTCCTCTTCTTCTTCCTGCTCTTCTTCGCGTTTCTGCTCTTCCTTCAGTTCCTCTTCGGTTTTTGCTTCCTCGCCGGGGACGGCTTCGTTTTCCGTGTTTACGGCCTTGTTCTGTTCGTCCATAATTCTATCCTTCTGTCGTTCAGTTTGTTTCTGTTTCGTTTCTGCCCCGTCGGGCGGCTCACAGACGCCTTCGTTCACTTGCGAGGGCATCTGTCAGCCGCCTGCCAAAACGGCAGGCGGGCTGATTTCTCAGCGCGGGATCAAATTGTTGGTTTATGAAGTCTCAAGGGCTTCAACTGCTCCGGGCCTTCCCTTGTTCTCAGAACCTTCGTTCAGTTGAATACGGGAACACCCTTCTCGTCTTCATCATCCTTCTTGGTGCGCTTGCTCAGGAGGAGGAGAGCAATACCGCCGCCGAGGATGGCAACGTAAGGAGCGATGCGGAGGATGACGCCGGTCGGGGAGATTTCTGCGAGCGTGTTCGTGATCGTGATGGTACCGCCGGTCCCACTCACAGTACCCGTGCCGGTGTCGCCGTTATCGCCGGTGGTGGCCGCATCCATGCTGGCAACAGCGGTAGAAGGCGTGTAGTTGAGAGGATCGGTTTCAGTGAACGTCACGACAGCACCCTTCGGCAGACCCTTCAGAGTCACGTTTTGACCGGCGTGCATGTCGAACGTGATCGACTGAGCTTGAGTCTTGGAAATCGCAATCGTTCCGCTCTTAGCGCCCTCGTAGCTGACTTCGATCCCATCAAAGACAATGCCGTCTTTGTCGGGCATCGCGGCAACAGAGAGCGTGAAGCTGAAGTTCTGCGTAGAGGAAGCGCTGGCACCGCTGACCTCTTTTGCGGCCGCCACATCGTACGACGTGAGAGTACCGGGCTGAGAGGGATCCTCGGAATAATTGTAGTGGAACCCGTCGATCTTTTTTACCGCTAGCTGCCTGAGCGGCGGTGGCGTCGGTATGGAGGACCGCCGCGATGATCGTAAGAGGAGTAGCGGCGTCCGCCGGCTTGGTCACATACACGTCGAGATACGCTTCGGTGTAATTGTCGGCCGGGACAATGCCGGCCTCCGTCTGAGCCGTGGTGAGAGTGGCAGGCGTGATCACATAACGGTAAATACCGGCTGCAGTGAACTTAGAACCGTCAAAGGTGATCGTGATCGTCTTTTCATCCTCGCCGTCACCAGCAGTACCGTCAAAAGCAACGGAGGTTGCACCGAGAGTCGCGCCGCCGTCCGGACCCGGATAAACGGCCGGCGTAGTGGCAGTATGAACCGCCCCCTGTCAAGTAGACAGTGAAAAAACAAAAGAAATGTTTCATGAATTCCACCCTGCTTTCCGGTAGGGTGGAGTTTTTTACACGGCAGCACGATGAAATTCCATCGGCGTCATGCATTTGAGCCTGAGCTG
>JAFYBN010000027.1 GCA_017540175.1 Clostridia bacterium
AGGGCCGTATGACTTGCACCTTCAGGGACTCGAACCCTGGACCCACTGATTAAGAGTCAGTTGCTCTACCAACTGAGCTAAAGGTGCGTAAGCATACGGCCTTTCCGTTTTACCTCCCCCAACTGGACTTGAACCAGTGACCTGATGATTCATTTAGGGAAGTGCCTTTTGCGAACCCTATAATTCAAATAAAATCTATTAGTTTCTATATATTACAGTTCAAGCAGGATTTCTGCCAAGAAATCTGTAATTCACTCGGATTTCCTGCCGTTCACCCATGTCGTCCAGAGTCTTCTGTCCTACTGTAATTGAACTCACAAGGCGATTCAGGATTTCTTTGTCAAGTTCTTCGATCTCTTCGAAATGCTCTGCCACCATGATAAAGTCTTCGACTTCCTGTTCAGTCTGGTCAGTATTATCCAACGCCGCCTTCATTTCCGCAAGCCGTTCTTCTGCCTTGCTCTGTTCTGCCTCACACCGTTCTGCCATCTCCCTGAACTTCTTCTCCGAAAGCAGTCCGTCCAGATGATCCTCGTACAACCGGTCATATTTGACGGACAATTCCTCGACCCGCTTCGTGAGATCGGCGATTTCCTTGTCCATCAATTTGCGCCCAGAATCATTGTCGCTGCTGATTTTCTGAAGAATCTGCTTTTTGAACTCTTCCCTGTTTTCCTTCACCGTACGAAGCATTTCTCTCAGATCGGCAAGGACAACTCTGTAAAGAGCATTATAGGTGATGTAGTGACTGGTGCAATAAGCCTTCCCCTTTTTGCTGTACGTCTGGCAGATGAAGTAATTGCTCTGCGTTTTCGCATTGGTGATTCCGAGGGCATACCCACAGTCTGCACACTTGATTAGTCCTGCGAAGATGTTGACGAAGCCGGAAGATGATTCCCGTTTTCTGGTCTTCAGCTTTTCGTGGGCGTCATTCCAAAGCTTTGAAGAAATAAGCGGCGGGAACTGATTCTCGACGATGATCCACTTGTCCTCAGGCTGTTTTATCACTCTCTTGTTCTTAAAAGAAGCGATTCGCCTTTTCCCGCTGACGAGATGTCCGAGATAGGTTTCGTTTGCGAGGATTTTGCTGACCGTGGCAAGATTCCATTCGTAGGGGTCCTTTGCATACGAACGTCCTGCCCGCTCTGCCTGATACGCTGCCGGGGTGATGACTTTTCGCTCCGTAAGAACTCGGGCGATCTTGTTATAACCATAACCATGATACGCTGCCATTTCAAACATCCATGTTATCACCCACGCCGTCTTGTCATCCAGCTCAAGGACATGCTTGTCCGCTTGCGACTTCCGGTATCCATAGGGAGCCTGCGCCCCGATGAACTCACCGTTTGAGGCTTTGGAGATGAATGCCTGCCGGGTCTTTCGGGAGCAGTCCGCGGGGTAATACTCGTTGAAGATATTCTTAATCGGTATCATGAGGTCATAATCCAAGCTACCGCGGTCGGAGTCCACATCATCGCCGATGGCAATGAAGCGAACCTTTTTATTCGGAAATACCATCTGAAGATAATTCCCGACTTGGAGGTGTTCCCTGCCGAATCGACTGAGGTCTTTGACTACCACCGTGTTGACAAACCCCTCATCGATGTCCTTCATCATCTGTTTGAACGCCGGACGGTTGAAGTTCGTTCCGGTGTACCCATCGTCTTTGTAGAAGCCGAACACTTCCATGCCGTGATCCCGGCAATAGTCACCGAGAATCTTTGTCTGCGTCTCTATGGAGACAGACGTGCCGTCCTGGTCATCGTCGTCACTGAGGCGGCAATAACAGGCCGCTATGGTTTTTCTCTGCCCTATGGATTTCATATACTCTCCTTTCCCGAGCAGAGTGGTTGGGACATACCCATTATAACCATTTATCTGCCCCCTGTCAAGTCTGAAGGACTTTTATACCGCCTTTTCCCGGTCTGCATTCGTTGAAGGCTGATCTTTTCGCTTTCTCAAATCCTCCCTGAGCTTCTCTACGACATAATCCGTATAAAGGTCAAGAAGATCACTGTTTCCGAAGGTTCTTTTCACTATAAAGGTGGTTGTCTGAAATCCCAGCCCGATTCTTGCCGGGGTGTACGATTCCTGTCCAAATTCTTCCATTATATGTATACGTCCTTTCTGAGTCTGCCCGGATGGGTGGCGAGGATCGTGAGGAGCGATCATATCCCTTCGGGCAGACAATCAACCGTCTTTTCTGAATCAGTCCTGAGAAGAAACCGTAGTTTTGTCGTCTCTGAGCTCCTTCATCGCCTCTCGGAGTTCTTCCCTCCTGGATTCGTCGCCGCTGACGACGAAAAGGCACATGGCGCCTAATCCGACAAAACCGCCGAAGAACATACCGGCTATAAAAGCCACATAGATCATCTGGGCACCTCTCCCTTCATTTCATTCTTATAGTTTATCATGTAATTGAATCCTTCAATCGTCTGCTGATATGCGTTTGCGACTTTGCAATGCTCACAGCGAATCTGGTAGCCGTGCGTACAGCATACCGTGCAGGAGCGGTCGAAACTCCTGCGCGCTGAATCCGCATCCGCGCTTCTCCTGATCCGCCTGATCCCTTCATCTATAAAATACATCTTCCGTCACTTCCCTGTTTTCCTTTTCGTTTTACCATGCATGTCCAGCCATGCCTGAGCCATTGCCTTTGCTCTCTTTTCTTTGTAGTGTTCGTTTACGATTTCGGCATAGAGTCTTCTTCTTGCGCCGAGACTGCTGTACTCGATCTCATTCCTTCGTGATTTGTGGTTGTTCAGGTATCTGTCGCTTCTCAAAAGATCACCTCGCCGTCTCCCTGCTTTTGCTTTTTCGGGGGATTTCAAAACCATATACTTTTGCGATTTCATCTCCGAGACGTCGCGTAACTCTCGTGATATCCGCTCTGGTCGCCTTGTTGTCGAAAATCTTCTGCTTCAAAGCATCCCTTTGAGATTCCGACGCCTCATCCTTGTATACCCGGTACAGATAATGGTTTGTTCCATCGTGATGGATTCCGTCAGCCTTCAAATCACCTCGGTGATCCACATACCACTCCGTCCAGTCTGTATCGGAATACAGGCAGTCCCGGATGTTCCCGGAGGGAATCTCCTTGTATCCGCTGAACCGTCCATTCCATCTGCCGAGATCTGCGATACAGATTATCGGCTGGGACATCTGAATGTTCAGGTTCACGCGTTCGTCTTCGAGATAGTCATGATTGAGATCATACATCAATTCGTATCGTTCGCTGTCTGTCAGTTCGGGGTAATTTGCTTCAAGGTCATCCTTCCAATCATCGTAATTCAGGTGGATGTCACCCCAAATGACGTGTCGTTTGTTATTCGCAGCAGCTATCGCCGTATCCTCCTTCCGGATATTCTTGTGTATGCTTGATCAAGCCCATAACAACGGGCTGAATACCAGGACATTCTGGATTCAGCCCTGAATTATAGGTTTGATTTTAAGGTTCGCAAGGCACTTCCGGTCAACCGTGGTTCGGTTTGTCATAACTCCGCCATACCGATTCCCGTATATGGCAGGGCTTCCCTCAAGTCCGTGAGAGAGCGTGAGCAAGTATCATTATCCTCCCTACCGTCATCGCGGGCTGGTTTACCAACGCCAGCTTGCAGTGTTCCGTTGATCGCTCGGAGGATAACCTCGTCGTCGCGGCGGGCGCTGCTTCGCTCGGGTAAGGATTTTGTACCGGGGAGTTACCTATTCAATTGTCAACGAGCATCTGATGAGTTGTTCTCTCATCGACACATAGATTCTATCACAGTTGCTTTTGAATTGCCACGCCACGAAGTGGCACTATTTTTTGCATCAAAAAAATTCATTCATGCAATATATGCGGGTTTTCGAGGCTGTTCATGACGAGTTTTGAAGGATTCTCATATTCATCCTGCATTTCATGCTTTTTGAGCCCGTTTTAACCCTTTAAAAAAGTGCCACCAAGTGGCACTTTTGTATAAAAATTCTTTTTCGATTTTTTGAAATTGCCGACAGGCATTGTCACCAAAGGTTTTTGACGCATCCATCCATGTATGCATATTCTTACAATTCTCGATTTCTCGGAAATCAAGTCTCCCCCAAAGAAGATTCGCTGTCTGTGACACTGGATGCCATTTGAAAATACTCTTTACTTGACGTTCTTTTAGAGAAGTTAGTGGTTTGCTTTGAATTTTCTGTTGTTCTCAATCAGTTCTTCGATGGTAACCGGTTCAAATCCATTGATGTCAACGCCTGCATTCAATACGCGGTCACGACATTTGATCAGCGGCCAAAAGTCGGTCGTTACATCGTTATGAATATGCCCGTGGATCATGTATGTTTTCATTGAGTGCCGCCACGAGAGCAGTGGATAATGACACATCGTACGCAGTCTGAATCCTTCCCCCATCACGTCCGTATTCCGATAGCTTGACGTCCTTAAGAATTCAAATTCTGGCCGGATAGGCAGGAAACTGTCGATCTCAAAATAGACGCCCATATCCATCGGTCTGAATTGTCCCTTGTTCACGACACATTGCCAGCCGAGGACATGAGCAAGTTCAATGCGGTCCGCCCCGTCAATCGGTTCGATTTTCCAGATTCTTTGGATGCTCGCTAATTTTCTCATTGGTGGTTCTCCTTCTTTGTTTGTATCGTTGCTCCGGTTATATGATACCATTAACCTTTTCTCTTGTCGACAGCGGAATCTGCGGGTTGATATCTTATGTTTCCGGCTTTCAATGCTCATGTTTTTCTGAGATTGAGAAAAAAACTGTTCTTAACCCATCCCTTCCCGGCATTTTCCTTTCAAGCTCTGCCTCCAGCTATGCCTGTACGAGATGAGCACAAATAATGAAGCTTTTAGGAACTCAGATCAAAGCATAATACATATGATCAGAAATAATCCCAAAAGTCTTCTTGACAAACCCTTATCTGCGTGCTATAATGGTATCAGTTGATACCCCAACGATTTGCGGAGGGTTAGCGGTTTGGACGAGACGAAAACCAGAATTGAGAGCAAACTTGAAGTCGTTTCTTATCTCCAAAACCTTCGTTACGCTTTGGATCATGGAGCTACCGTCAGTTTTCAGGCTGAACGGATGGTTGATTCAATGCGTGACCCAAGATACACCAACACCTTCACCGTTACCGAGCTTTTCCCCGACGAGAACCCTGTTACCGCTCTGAAACGGGAATTGAGAGAATTGACGGTAGAAAACTATATGCAGACTGTGAAGGATCTTCGTTTTCCCAAGCGAAGCGAAATGCGCGAATTCGGAAAAGCATACAATGGCAACGGTGACGTTTATATCAAGATCAGGGTTGAACTTCTATCTCAGTTCGGGAATCATACTGTATTTATAATGTCCTTCCATTTTGCCGAGATACCGTTTACGCCTGATATGTTTCCCTACAAAAAGAAAGAAGGTGCGGACGAATGACCGTTTTGAAAACAGAAATGCGGCTGTGTCCTTGCTGCATGGAGAAACACGACGTGCAGACAGTCACTGTCCCAGAAAGCAACACTTTCAAGGGAATCGTCATTGAATATACCGCCGAGTACTCTTTTTGCGACAAGGCAGACGAATTGTACGCAGATGAGGAACAAATATCCTCAAACGACATATCCATGAAGAATGCCTACCGGGAAAAGGCAGGGTTGCTTACGACTGATCAGATTTCAGCGATCCGATCCAGATATGGTATCAGCCAAAGCGATCTCTGCCTTCTTCTCGGATGGGGGGGCAAAACGATTACAAGATACGAGAGCCATCAGGTGCAGGATATCGCGCACGATACTATTCTCCGGAAGCTGGATGCCGATCCGGAGTGGTTTCTTGAATTGTTGAAATCAGCACAAAGCTCCATAGCTCCAGCTTCTTACGCAAAATATCTGGAGACCGGTACTGCCCTCTTTGAGCAGGATCACGATCTGTATCTGAAAAGTGCAATCATGGCAAAATATGCCCGTTTCCTCCATAATCCGGAGGCTACGGGCGGGAGAGAATTATCGCTGGACCATGTTGAAGAAATGATCCGGTACTATGCGAATTCCGATCAGGTAACAAAACTGTTTTTGGTAAAGCTTTTGAAGATGCTGTGGTATGGCGATGCGCTCTCCTATAAGCGATATGGGCACTCTATCTCCGGTCTCGTGTACCGCGCATTACCCATGGGTGCCGTTCCCATAGCGTATGAGTCCATCATCGACCTGAGCACCGTACACTACGAAGAGATCGAAATGGGGGACGGAACCGGCTACCGGTTTCTTCCTTCCGAAAAGAAAGAATATCCTCATCTCACATCTGAGGATACGGAAATCCTCAACGCTGTGATTCAGAGGTTCGGCAAAGCTCCGAAGAATGAAATCGTTGAAGCCATGCACCATGAGGACGCCTACACAGAAACGGCTCCTCATGACATTATCCAATTCAAATATGCAAAAACATTGAGCCTTTTATAAATCAGCACTTTATGGCGCACGATTCAATACCACCATATCCTTCTAACTTAGCGTGTCCAGCAAATCCTCAATATTCCTAATGAATACCTTGTATTGTAATCAAAAAACTTGCTCAGAAAGCAATAAAGATATGCCACGCAGATGAAGGGTGTTCACTCGTCGTGTGCGAAGGTTCCTTTGCATCTAAAGGAATAAGGTTCTGAAGACTATAATGAAGCGGGAACATCCCGCCGCGATCCATGCGGAAAGCGGAGCGCGGACCGCCGTTCCCGTTTGCTTTCGTTAAACAAGTCATCGAACAAATATTGGGAGGTCAACATGGAATTCTGTCCGGAATGCTCTCATCCCGCCGAAGAACGGGCGCGTCTCTGCGCGTCCTGCGGCGCCGAGCGTCTCATCCCCCCTGCCGCCGCGGTCTGCCGGGAGGCCGTCCGCCGCGCGCGGGATCATTTCTATTATTCCGACGCGCGTTTTGGGCTTCCCGCCGGGTCCTTTGATTTTCATGATACGCTCTCGGAGGAAGCCGACGCGCTTCGGAAGATCCAACTCCTCGACGCGCCGCTCTGGGCGAAATTCGTCTCCCTGTTCCGTTTCCCCTCGGATGACGCGGACGCGGGCTGGCGGTGCGAATACTGGGGCAAGATGATGCGCGGCGCGTGCTTCACCCTCGCCTCCCTCCCCGCGGGCGAAGAGACCGACGAGCTTTACGCCGTGCTCGAAATCACGGTCCGAGACCTGCTCACGACGCAGGACGGGCTCGGGCGGATCTCGACCTACTCCGCGGAAAAGGAATTCCGGGGCTGGGATCTCTGGGGCCGCAAATACGTCATGCTCGGTCTCCTTTACTTCCTCGACGTGTGTCGTGACGACATACTCGCATACGAAATCGTCGAAGCGCTGAAGCGGCACGGGGACTATATGGTGGGGAAGCTCGGGCGCGCGGAGGACGGAAAGCTCGTCATCGCCGCGTGCACCCATAACTGGGACGGGCTGAACAGCTGCTCCATCCTCGAGCCGTTTGTGATGCTCTACAACATCACCCACGAGCCGCGGTACCTCGATTTCGCCGAATACATCGTCTCCTTCGGCGGAACTCTGCACCGGAACCTTTTCGAGCTGGCGTACGAGAACAAGACGCCGATCGTCGGCTGGAGCGTCAAAAAGGCGTACGAGATGATCTCCTGCTTCGAGGGACTCGCGGAATACGCGAAGCTGACCGGGAACGAAAAAGCAAGACTTTCCGTCATCCGCTTCGCCGAACGGGTGCTGAGGGAAGAGGAAACGATCATCGGCTGCCTCGGCTGTATGTATGAGGAATTTGACGGGTCAGCCGCGGAGCAGTTCGACCCGAACCGCACCGGCGAGATGCAGGAGACCTGCGTCACGGTGACGTGGATGAAATTCTGCTGGCAGCTCTGGCGCATGACGGGCGAGAACAAGTGGATCGATGCCCTCGAGCGCTCCGCGTACAACGCCATGTCCGCCGCGCTTCGCCGTCACATCGACCCGGAGGAAAACGGCGGGATCGCGCTTCCGATCCATTCCTATAACCCGCTGCGCCGCGCCGTCCGCTCCCCGCTCGTCGGAGGGGGCAAGACCCTCGATCCGGACGGGAAGAGCAAATACGGCTGCTGCGTGTGCATCTCCTCCGCCGGTTTCGCGCTCGATACCATCGCCGCGGCGGGGACCGACAGAAAGGGCGCGATCTATATCAATCTTTACAGAAACGGCACGGTCCGCTTCGGGGACTTCACCCTCCGGATGGAGACGGATTACCCGCTCTCGGGCGAGATCCGCTTCAAAACGGGCGATTTCGAGGGCAGCCGCACGCTGATCCTGCGCGTCCCCGGCTGGGCGGAGCATTCTTCTCTCACGGTCGGCAGCGTCTCGGTACGCGACGAGAAGGACGCGTATACCCTTTCGGTAGGTGCGAATCAGAGCTTTACCCTCTCGCTTTCCATGCCCATTTCCGTCGTGACGCCCGCCGAGGCGTGTCACGGCTTCTCCCCGACCGGAGGTCCCGTCGAAGAGCTTCCCGGAATCGACGGTTATCTCGCCGTGCGCCGCGGACCGGTGATCTTCGCGTTCGACGGGTACGCCGATCCGAACGACCCGCACGATCAGGGCGTCTCGCCCGATGCTCCGATCCCGGTTGACGCCGCGCGCATTGCCGCCGGGTTCGCCCGCGCCGCCGATCCCGGAATCGCCCGCGTTCCCTGCCGCCAGTACCTCTTTGTTCCCCTCCGCGATCCCCGCGCCGTCGCGGGACTGATCGATTACGCGAGCGCCGGACAGGAACGGGGACACACGGTCGAGGCGTGGATCAAGGTGAAATGATCGATCCGCGCCTCCGGAGAACTCCCCGCGTTTTTTCGGCACCCCGCGATATCCCCGCTCCCGCCGGACGGAAAGGAGAACATCATGACGTTTTATTCTCAGAACGGACTGACCCGTCCCGTTCGTCTCACCGAGGCGACGCGGCGGTTCGCATACGATTCGCTGAATCATAAATATGGTCTTGACACGAGGAAGACCCCCGCCGTCACGCTCGACGACGCGGAGGGTTACGACTCTCTCACGCCGCTTGAGCGGTACGATCTCGCCGTTTCCCGCATCGCGCGGGACGCTCCGATCCGTATCTGCGAGGGGGAAAAGCTCAGCGGCGCGGCGACCCTCGGAAACGCGATCGGACACGTCGTCCCCGCGACTTATCACGGGGAAACGGTCTGCCGGAGCGTCAGCCACCTGACGATCGATTTTGAAACCGTTTTGAAAAAGGGCATCCGCGGCATCCGTCAGGAAACGGAGCGATCCCTTGAGAAATACGCCGGAGGTGATCGCGAGCCCTTCGTCCGAAGCTGTCTCTCCTGCCTCGACAGCTTCGCCCTCTGGCACGCCCGGTATCTCGAGGCGCTCGAGGGGATGCCGGAATACGCGGCCAATCTCGAAAACCTCCGCCGCGTTCCGATGGATCCTCCCGAGAGCTTTTACGAGGCGGTGCAGAGCATCTGGTTCGTCTTCGCGTTCACGCGGCTCTGCGGCAACTGGCCGGGGATCGGGCGGCTCGATTTCCTGCTCGGCGATTATCTGAAAGCGGACCTTGAAGCCGGGCGGCTGACGCTCGACGAAGCGCGGGAGATCCTCGCCCACTTCTTCATCAAGGGCTGCGAATGGGTCAGCGGCGGCAATTACGGCAGCGGGGACGCCCAGCACTATCAGAATATCGTCCTTTGCGGTGTCGACCGCGACGGGCGGGAGGTGACGAACGAGGTCACCATGCTCACGCTCGACGTGCTCGAGGAGCTCGGCATCAGCGATTTCCCCACGACGGTGCGGCTGAGTCGGAATACGGACGAAAAGCTGCTCAGAAGGGTCGCCGAGGTCATGCGCTTCGGGGGCGGCATCCTCGCCGTCTACAACGAAGACCTGATCATCGACGCCCTCACGAAATACGGATATGAGCTCGGCGAGGCGCGGTCCTTCGCGAACGACGGGTGCTGGGAGGTCCAGGTTCCCGGCGCGACGGATTTCAGCTACCTCCCCTTCGATTCCCTGCAGATTTTGCAGAAGGAGACTCTCTGCGGATACGCCGGGGACGTCGATTATCCCGACTATGAAAGTCTGTACGCGCGCTTTGTTTCCGACCTCAAATCGAACGTCGATTCCATGTGCCGGGCGCACGAACGGGAGTTCCTCGGATACGATGACGAGGCGGGAGACTGGCGCTGGACGCCGCATATGCCCTGCACAGTCGTCTCCCTCTTCGAGCGCGCGTGTGTCGAACGGGGGCTGAGCTATCTCGAGGGCGGTCCGGTTTACCGTATCCGTTCCCCGCACATCGGGGGACTCGCGGACACCGCTTCCAGCCTCTACGCGATGAAAAAGATCGTTTACGACGAAAAAAGGCTGACGCTGCCCGAATTCCTCACCGTTCTCAAAAACAACTGGGAGGGGGAGGAGCTGCTGCGTCAGACGATGCTGCGCCGCTATACCTATTACGGGAACGACAATGACGAGGCGGATGAAATCGCCGCGCGCGTCCTGAACGACTTCGCCGATATCTGCGACAGCCGGAACGACATCTGCGGCTTCCGCTTCCCCGCGGGGGTGAGCACGTTCGGACGTCAGCTCGAGTGGTCGGGCCGCCGTCTCGCCGCGCCGCACGGGAGAAAAGCCGGAGAAGTGCTCGCGGCGAACTGCTCCCCGACGCCCGGCACCGATCTGCGCGGCGCGACCGCCGTCATCCGCTCGTACTGCAAGGCGGATCTCACGCGGATGGTGACGGGCGCGGCGCTCGACATCCGGCTGCTTCCCGGGGACGTGAAGGGCGAGGAGGGGCTCGACGCGCTCTGCGCGCTCATGCGGGGATTCGTCGCGCTCGGCGGCTTCTTCATGCAGCCGGACATCGCGGACGCCGCGGTCCTAAGAGAGGCGCAGGAGCATCCCGAAGACTACGGGACCCTGTCCGTCCGGGTATCGGGCTGGAACGCGCGCTTTGTCACGCTGAACCGCGAGTGGCAGGATATGATCATCGCGCAGAACGAAAAATGAGAGTTTCCGAAATCCAGCGGTTCTGCATGCACGACGGACCGGGCGTGCGCACGACCGTATTCCTGAAGGGCTGTCCCCTGCACTGCGCGTGGTGCCACAACCCAGAGACGCAGAAGCCCGGTCCGGAAATCCTTTTCTGGCAAAACAAATGCGTCGGCTGCGGCGCGTGCGCGGCGGTCTGCCCGGTCGGCGCGCACCGGCTGACGGAAGACGGGCATTTCTTCGACCGATCCGTCTGCAAAGGCTGCGGAAAATGCGCCGAGGTGTGCTGCGCCGGCGCGCTCTCCCCCTCGATGCGGGAGATGAGCGTCCGCGAGGTGTACGCGGAGATCGAGAGGGACCGCGCGTTTTACGGAACAAGCGGCGGCGTGACCCTCTCCGGCGGCGAGCCGCTCGCGCAGGGAGACGAGGCACTCTCCCTTCTCCGCCTCTGCCGGGAGGGAGGCATCGGCACGGCGATCGAGACCTCCGGCTTCTTCGACGGCGATCTGCTCCCCGCGCTCATCCCCCTGACCGATTGTTTTCTGTGGGATTTCAAGGACGGGAACGACGAACGTCACCGACAATATACCGGCGCGTCGAACGGGCCCGTCATCCGAAACCTGCTCCGCGCGGACGAGCTCGGCGCCGTGACCGCGCTGCGCTGTATCATGGTCCGCGGCGTCAATATGGAAGAAGACCATTACCGCGCGATCGCCGATCTGTGGGGACGTCTCTGCGGATGCCTGTACGTCGAGCTCCTCCCGTATCACGCCTACGGCGGCTCAAAAATGACCGCGCTCGGCGGACGGGACAACGGCAGAACGGACTGGATCCCCTCGGAGGACGACATGGCGCGGGCGGCGGACCGTCTGCGCGCGCTGGGCACGAACCTGAAATAAAGTGACGCTTCCGTGATGAGGATCCGCACAAGAGCTTCAGAATTCAAGAATAAGGTAACCGTTCCGTGCTTTCATCGCTTCATACGTTCTGGGTGACGGACGAGGATGCCGTCTTCGCCCCCTACACCCTGCCGCGGGACCCGGCGCTGGCGGAGATACTCGGGCAGCTGCCGACCGAGAAGAACGGCTTTTTCCGCGGCGTCTGATTCGTGCGCCCCATTCCCGAGGGAATCGTCCGCGCAGGCGCGGGGGCTTTTCGGCACAGACCGCGAGACCGCGGAAGACTCCTATCTCGTCGATACCCGCGAGAGCGTCGTCCGCGTTTATTCCGACGGTCAGCGCGGTCTCACATACGGCGCGTACGCCCTGCTCTGGGACGCGCGGGACACCGGGGACGGAAAAAGCGTGCGCCGGGGGCTCCTCCGGGACCTGCCCCGCTGCCCGTTCCGCGGACTGAAGGTCTATATGCCCGCGCCGGACGACCTCGACAGCTTTTATCGCACAGTCGATCTGCTTCTGTCCCTGCGCTATAATACGATCATCATCGAGGTGGGCGGCGCGATGGAGTCGGAGATCAACTCCGCGTGGATCGACTACTGCATTTCTTATCGTCCGGGACGGATCGATGCTTGGGGACAGCCAGTCTGAGATCATTTCCTGCCTGAGCATCACCGGCATCCGATCATGGATTGAACTCATCTGCCCCGTCGCTTCTTTCGTCAGGATCGTAAACGCGGGGTAAGTGAACTGCTTGTTTACTTCGGCTTCAACACAGAGGAAAACATCCAAATCACCCTGAGCGGCGGGAAGCAAAATATCCAGCAACGGCTACCGACTGTTAAGGCGTAGTTGCCTCTTGACAATGGCGAACGGTGAGTTTATAAAATCTTTTCAATTACCTTTCAAGCCATAATACTGGAAAGGTATGACGAGCACGGGTTCTTCCCGGGTGCTTGCAACGTGAAACGGGATGTGATATAATAATCTCCGGTTCCGCAAGCCTGTGAAAACGGTTCGGGACGGAGAGCAAACGGCGGCAATGCGGAGGGGATCAGCGCTGGAAATGCATAGCCCCGCTGCAATGAGCCATTCTCCGCACCCATCCCGCACAGGGAAATGAAATCCGGAAACGCGCAGCGTTTTCTTTCTTCGGAGGAAAGATCCATGTCCGACATTCTCAATATCGGTTCCCGCCGGGAACTGTTCTGGGACGACACTCTGATCGACACACACCAGACGACCTCGTCCTTCCTGCTCCACCACCCCGAACGCAAACTGCCCTGCTTCCTGCGCGACAAGCCTTGGGAGGGCAAAGGGCAGTATGACTGTCTCCTCTTCGACGGGGAGAAGAACCGCCTTTACTATGAGGGCGGGGAGGGAATCTGTGTCATCGAATCCGCGGACGGCGTCCGGTGGGAGAGGCCCGACGTCGGCATCTTCGAGTTTCAGGGCTCGAAACACAACAACATCGTCTGGCGCTCCGAGGACGAGGGCCATGACGGCTTCTGCGTGATCCTTGACCCGCGCCCGGAGTGTCCCCCGGAGGAAAAATACAAAGCCCTTGTGCGCTATTTTCACGGCGGGCTGAACGGGGAATTCTGGATCTATACGAGCCCCGACGGATACCGGTTCAAACGCGGCTGGCTAGCCGTCAGCCAGGGTGCCTACGGGGATTCCAACAACACGATCTCCTGGGATCCGGAGAAGAAACTCTTCCGCCTCTTCCTGCGCGGCTTCCATCGTTCCCGCAGGCCGGACGATCCGATCATTTACCGGGACATCCGCGTTGCCGAGTCGGAGGACTGCCATACCTGGACCTACCCGGAAGAGCTCTCCTATTCCACCGATACGGAATTCCACATGTACATCAACAACATCTTCAATTATCCCCGTGCGGAGCAGGTCCTGGTCGGCTTCCCGGCGCGCCTGATCGCAAGGGATTGCTGGACGGCAAACTACGAAGAACTCTGCGGAGCAGAGAGGCGGCGCGCCCTGATGCCCACCTTCCCGGAGGGGACGAAATTCGACGGCTTCCGCCTCGCCCTCGGCGTGACGGAGACGCTCTTCATGACGAGCCGCAGCGCGCGGGACTGGACGCGGTACGAGGAGGCCTTTCTGACCCCCGGCCCGGAGAATCCGCACAACTGGGTATACGGCGACGTGTACCTTGCCCGCGGCCTTGTGCGCTCCCCCGGTCTCTATCCGGGCGAGGACGACTGCTATTCGATGTACGCCTTCAACAAGCGTTTCTCCGGCGGTTATGAGGATCTCGAACGCTGGACGATCCGTCTGGACGGGTTTGTGTCCCAGCACGCCGGTGCGCGGGAGGAGCGCCTCGTGACAAAGCCCTTCGTTTTTGCGGGCGAAAAAATGATTCTGAACTTTGCAACCTCTGCCCGCGGGCATGTGAAACTGCTTTTGCGGACGCTGGACGGGGAAGAGATGGCTGAGACCTGCGAGCTATTCGGGAACGCCTGCGACCGCCGGGTGACCTTCACGAAGGGGACGCACGCAAAAAAAGACTATCTGGCGGACGGCTTCAACGAGGAGCGTGAAGAGTGCTCCATCGCCCCGATGTCCGGCAGGCCGGTGGTGCTGGAAATGTTGATGCAGGAAGCGGATGTGTACGCGATGAAGTTTGAATAAACAGAAGAGAAAAGAAGCTGCTGCAGAACCTGGAACGGACTTCTCGTATCGCCTCTTTATTCTCCCGTTTCACGGCGCGGGCGACCCCCGCGCGATCATTTCCGCGAGCAAACCGCCGCGCTTTTCCCTGCTCTTCGCGCAAACCGTACGGCAGACTCTCGTCCCGTCCGGATTGAACCGCTCCAGTAAAAACGGACAATGACAAAAAAGCTCTTATGTGGTACAATACTGCATAGGAGCTTTTGCTATGAAGGAGGGAGAGAGATGGCAGGAAAGAAAGGGATGAAGCACTACCCCGAGGAGCTCAA
>JAFYBN010000028.1 GCA_017540175.1 Clostridia bacterium
CCGATCTCATAGAGACCGCCCGCGACGAACGTAAACAACTGTGTTATGCCGAATACGATGGAAACGAGCGAGATGACGGCGCCCGCCGCCACGACCGCGATCAGGACGGCGATGCCCGCGATGATGAGGGCCGCCAGCGCGACGAAGAGAACGACGAACACGCCGTAAATCGCGAGCAGGAGGGCAAGCGTGATGGGAAGGGTCACAAACAGACCGACCCAGAAGATGAGAAGACCCTTGGTCGAGGGCGTGGATTCCGCGGAGTAGATGAAGTAATCGTTTTCGTCGATCTCACGGCCGCGCCTGCCTCCCGTCATCTCCGGCTCCTGCCGGGCGGGACGCTGCTGCGCGCGGGTGCTCTGCCGGATCCCGTTTTCCGCCTGCTGACGCGGTCTCTGCTGTTCGAGCTGAGCCGGACGGGCGGGCACCGGGAACGCCATCTGCTGATCGTATGACTCGTCCGCCGGATTCTGAGGCTGAGGCTGACGCGGTCTGCGCTGTTCGGGCTGCGCGGGGAACTGCGCCGGACGAGGTCTCTGCTGTTCGGGCGGGGTCTCTGCCGGATGCTGGTTCAGCGCCGGATTCTGATGCGGGATCGGGTTTCGGCCCGCGGCGGGCTGAACGGGGCGCGGAATCGGTTCGGCAGGAACCGCCGGATCGACGGATAAGCCCGGATCGGCCGCGGCGGTCGGATCAACGGACGCGACGGGCGCGGCGGGAGCGTCGGGGGCGGCGCCCTGGCGTTGTGCCGTCTGCGCGGGATCCGGCTTTCGGGCGTTCTGACCGCTGACCTCGGCGCGCTTTTGGTTCAGAATCGACGCGATGCCGTCGGCGAGCGGTTCGATACCCTCCGTGGAGCGGATGTTACCGATTTCCTCAAGATCCTGCGGCGTGAACTTACGCGTGATCTTTGCCACCTGTTCACGCGCGGTCTCTTCCGAAAAACCGCGTTTCACCAGAGACGCTTCGAGCTCTCTCATGAAAGTGTTCAATTCCATCCGGCAAACTCACCTCTCTTTTCGGATTTATCTTGATCTGGGTCCGCATCCGAAGTCCGCCGTGACCGCGCGCTGCCCAGATGAGGGGAAAACGCCCTTTCATCTCCGGCGATTCGGATGCTGTTTCACGCAAGGGGGTAGATTTTCGTGTGGCCGTGTGCTATAATGGAGCAAAGCGGACCGTGTTCCGGGACCTGTCGTGCAATACGGAGCCGGCACGGACTTTGCGGCTGCCTCTATATTATCAAAAAACGGAGAAATAATCAATATGAGAATGAGAAAAAAACGGCACGGAAGCGAAAGACTTCTCGCTTTATCCGCGCTTTTATACCCGAATCCGACGGAAAACGCGGAAAACCCGTCGCAGGTGTTCGGAAACGACCGTCCCGTCCGCCTCGAGGTGGGGTGCGGCAAGGGGGACTTCATCGCGAGCCTGTCCGAAAAGGAGCCGGACTGCAACTACATCGCTCTGGAACGCATCGCGGACGTCGCGGTCGTCGCGGTCGAGAAATACGCGCGGCGGCGCGGGCTGGGGGATATGGCGCCGAACGGCGGCTGGCTCGCGCCCGACGGCGCGCTGTATAAGGACGGCGCGGTGTGGGACATTCCGCTCGAGATGCGCGGAAACGTCCGCTTTCTCGTCGCGGACGCGAACGATTTTCTCGTCACGCTTCCCGACGGCGCGCTCGCGGGGATCATTGCGAATTTCAGCGATCCGTGGCCCGGAAAGGGCAGGGGCGAGATCGGCAGACGGCTGACGAGCCCCGTCTTCCTCGCGAATTACAAAAGGGCGCTCGCGCGCGGCGGCGTGTTTTCCTTCAAGACGGACAACGAGGAGCTTTTCGATTATACGGCGCAAACGCTGCCCGAAAACGGGTTCGAAATCACGTTTCTCACACGCGATCTGCACGCGTCGGAACGCGCGGCGGACAATATTATGACCGAATACGAGCGCAATTTCACCGAAAAAGGCGTGAAGATCAAAATGCTCGAAGCGGTTCCCGTTATTATATAAAAAACACTTGACAGTCCTGACCGCAAGTGATATAATAAAACAGATACGGTGCAATAAAAATGTTATACAATTTACCATTTTCATTATAGCACACGATTCCGGATTTGTCAAGACGGCACAACGAAATTTCGGGAAAAAACGCATCGGGGAGGTATTTCATGAACAGTCTGATTTCCGTCGAGCATCTTACTCCCATGCCGCTGACGAAGGAGATCCTCGCGCTCAACGAGATCTCGGGGGAACACGGCCTTGTCCTTACGGAGGAGGAGGCGCGCGAGCTGTCCGAGACGAGACGGGACGCGCTGGTCGAAAACGACCGGATCGAAGCGGGCGCGGGCGCGGTGCCTCTGATCGTGAAGCGCTTCTGCGCGTCCCGGTTCGCAACGAAGGAAAACTACGCGTACATTCTGAACGAGATCACCGATATCTTCTACTACATCAAGACCGAAACGGACGACGGCATCGGAGACGAGGAGCTCATCGACGAGCTGTTCAACCGCTTCGAGCTGAACTGCCGCGGGGATATGGACATGCTCGAGGCGCGGGAAGTCGAGCGCCTCATCCGGAAGATCAACGCGGGCGACCGCTACGCCGCGTGGTACGCGGAGGACGACGCCTTCGAAAAAGGAGCCCGCGAGACCCCGGACAATCTGCTCGCCGAAACGCGGGAGGAGGACGGGGAGCCCTCCGCCGACGACGAGGCGTACGAAAGCGTCAACCGGGAAATGGAGGAAGAGGAGCGCGTCGATCTCGATCCCTATGAAGATTTTGCGGACGGAAACGCCCCGACGGACGAGTGGGACGACGCCGATCTGTACGACGAGGTGGGGGAAGAGCTTACGGAGCTTGAAGTGAGCTTCGACGGCTTCGGCGCGAAGCTCTCCGTTGGGGACGCGTATCCGGAAGGTTTTTTCGAAAGCCTGCACGAACCGCGGGCGGACGGCGCTGACGAAGAAGCCCCCGCGCCCGATGAGGAAGACGACCCGGAGACATACGACGGCGGGGACGACGACGGATTCGATCTCGACGCGCTCGATCGGTTCTTTGACCGCGAGGCGCACAAACAGGAGGACGGACATGACGGAACTTGAACTCGTCGCATCGGGCGGCATCGATCCCCGAAACCTGAACCGGTCGGATTACGCGAACAGCCTCGCGGCGGAAGCGCTGCGCGTCGGACTCCTCACGGAGGACGACATGGCCCGCATCCGGGGGGACATGATGAACGCGCTCGCCGAGGTCATCGGATATGCGACGGCGGGAAAATCCTCGTCCGTTCTGACCTCCACGGCGGAAAAGCTCGCGCAGTCCCTGCTTTTCAATATTTCAACCTGCCTGCTCGCCGAACCGACGCCCGAGAAAGCGGCGGCCCTGCTTCGGGATCGGCGCATGAGCGAGCTTTACGCGAAGGGCTATCAGATCAACAAAAAGAGGCACGACGAGGCGAAGCGCCTCTGGGCTCGCGTGCGCTATACGAGGCTCGAGCACGGCGGCGCGGAGTACGACAAGACCATTGACGTCTATTTCCGCCGGTATCTGAGCTCGTACGATGCGCGCACCGGGGCGCACGACAAGATTTATCTCTCCCTCCCGGCTTACGGGATCCGCGGGGCGTTCCATATCGACGGGGCGGTCCGGGTCCTCGAAAAGCTCGCGGCGATCAACGCCGGGAAGCGGGACGAGGGTGTGATCGAGGGATCTCAGCCGATCCCGGCGTTTTACGAAGAACGAAAAGAACCGAACAGTTGAACACGGTCATGAGACCGAGCAGAAGATCTGCCGCCGTCCACATCGCCCCGGGAGCGGCCGCCGCGCCGAGCAGCGAGAAGAGCGCCGTCAGCACGGCGAACGCGGGGCGCGCTGCGCGGCTTTTCGTGAGATATCCGACGGCGACCGAGCCGTAATAGAACTGCGCGATGACGCTTGAATAGGCAAACAGCGGAACGCTCAGCCGCACGAGGAAGGAAAACGCCTTCCCCGCGAGGATGCGGAACGCCTCGAAAACGACCGGCGCGGCGTCCGCTTCGACGTGCCGCGGCAGAAGTCCCGCCTCGGCATCCGCGAGCAGGAGCACGAACGCCGTGAGAGAGCAGAGGATCAGGGTGTCGAATACCACTTCCGCCGTGCCGAGGCTCGCCTGCCGGGACGCGGAGGGCGTGTCGGCGGACGCGTGCGCGGTGGGAGAAGTGCCGCACCCCGCCTCGTTGGAAAAGATGCCGCGCATCACGCCGAAGCGCAGCGCCTCCCGCGCCGAGAATCCGAGCGCCGCGCCTCCCGCCGCGCGGGGGGAAAACGCGGACGTGACGATGAGGCGGAGCACGCCCGGCATCAGACCGAGCCGGGGCAGGATGGCGGCGAGGCAGGCGGCGATATACAGAACGGACAGCGAGGGAATGACAGCCGATGTGATTCTCTCGATTTTTTTCGTTCCGAACAGAACGGAGCCGAGCACGAGCAGGGAGAGCGCCGCCCCCGCGGCGAATCTGTCCCGCGGCTCGGGCGGCCCGAGCGCCGAAACCGCGGCGTTGGCCTGCACGAGGCATCCGGTGACGAGGGCGTTGAGCGCGCAGAGCAGGGCGAAGATGCCGCCCAAAACGATCCCGGCGCGTCCGGGGAGCTTTGCGCCGAGCCCGTCCCGGATCACGTACATCGACCCGCCGTAATACCCGTTCCTTCCCCGCCTGCGGTATCGGACGGCAAGCCAGACCTCCGCGTATTTCACCGGGATGACGGCGAGCGCGCCGACCCACATCCAGAAAATTGCGCCCGGTCCGCCGACAAACAGCGCGGAGGCGACGCCCGTGATGTTTCCCACGCCGAGAGTCCCCGCGAGGGCGACGGTGAGCGCGGCGAAGGGGGAGGTCCGCAGGCCCGCCGCCGCTTCCGTTCCGCTTTTCTCCCCATGGGAACGAAACGGCAGGAAAACGCGCTTGGGACCGAGCACGGAGAGCACGCCGGCGGAACAGAAAAGCAGAGCGAGGGGCGTGAGGACCCCGCCAAGGAACGATGAGAGCGTCTGAACGATCATGCTGTATGTATTATTTACAAAATCAATACGGATTCTGTCGGTTTCGTCGGTTGACAGGAAACGGGTTTTTCGCTATAATAGAAAAAATGTCCCTGCAAACATTATGAAGACGGAGGACCGTTGATGCGACTCAGGAGAAAATTTCCGTCTCTGGCGCTTGTTTTGATGATGCTGCTTGCGGCGATTCTGTGCGGCTGCGCGGACTCAGCGGCGGAAACGGAAACGCCCGCGGCCGTCCCGGAGACGGAGCCGGTCGTTCCGGCGGAGGAGACCGTCGTTTCCTTCCTCGCCATGCCGGAGAACGGCGGGACCATCGCCGGGATTTCGACGCAGACCCTTCTGCCGGGAGAGAGAACGACGAAGGTGGAGGCGGTCGCCGCCCCGGGATTCGTTTTCGTGGAGTGGAGCGACGGGGAAAAGAACGCCGTTCACCGCGAAAAGCGGATGACGGAGGACGCCGAAATCTACGCGATCTTCGAGGAAACCGATGAATCCACGCCGGCTCTGTATATCAACACGGCGGACGGCAAGGCCGTGCGGTCCGATCAGAGAACGGTCGGTTTTACCCTGACCGTGACGGGGCTGCCGCGCAGATACTGTCTGAAAGAAGCGACCGGTCAGATCAAGACCCGCGGCAATGCGTCCCTCGGGTGGCCGAAGCTTTCCTATACGATCCGACTCGATCAGAAGGTCAAGCTCTGCGGGCTCGGCGAAGGGAAAAACCGCAACTGGGTGCTGATCTCGAACCACTGCGACCAGTCCCTCATGCGCAACTACCTCGCCTTCTGGCTCCAGGCTCAGATGGACGGGATCCCGTGGTCGCCCGACTGCCGCATGGTGGATGTGTATCTCAACGGCGAATATGTCGGGAACTATATGCTGATCGAAAAGGTCACGACCGGTCCGAGCCGCATCGACATCGAAAACTATGAGGACACCGAAAACCTGAGAGCGGATTTTCTGCTCGAGCTCGATCAGTACGCGAACAAGAGCGGCGAGAAGGGCCTCACCTGGTTCACCGCCCGCGGCTATCCCTATGAGATCCGGGGCGAGGACAACATCACCAAAGCCCGCTGCGATTACGTCGACGAGTGGGTGACCTCCGCGTGGGACGTCATCTGCGACGGCAACGAAAGAGAAATCCGCAAGATTCTGAACGTCGAGTCCGTGGTCGATTCCTACATCGTCGCGGAGCTGACGAAAAACATCGACTGCGGCTGGTCCAGCTTCTTCCTCTACCGCAAGGACGGCGTGCTCTACCTCGGGCCCGCGTGGGACTTCGACCTCGCGATGGGCAACGACATGCGTCTGGACGACGGAAGCTACAGGCGGCTTTACGCAGCGGTGGAGCGCGGCTTTACGCAGCAGAACCGCTGGTACATCGAGCTCATGGAACACGACTGGTTCAAAAAGCTCGTGGTCGAGAGATGGAACGAGCTTTGGGACGCCGGGCTGTTCGAGAAGCTGATCGAGGAATACGACCGCGCGTACGCGATGAATTACGAATCGTTCGAGCACAATTTCGAGCGCTGGCCGATCTTCGGTCAGAGACTGAATCAGGAGCCGGACAGCATCCGCGCCCTCGGCTCCGTCGAAGAGCACCGCGGCGTACTGAGGGAATGGCTGATCAACCGCGCCGCGTGGCTGAACGATACATTCAACGGCGATTTCTGATTCCATAATACAGACGAAAGAGGCATTTTATGTACGAGATCGTTTCAAAAGAAATTCTGAACCCGACCGTCATCCGCATGGATGTGAAAGCGCCCTATGTCGCGAAAAAAGCGCAGGCCGGTCAGTTCATCATCCTGCGCGTGGACGAGGAAGGGGAGCGAATCCCACTGACCGTCGCGGACTGCGACCGCGAGGCGGGTACCGTCCGCATCATTTTCCAGAAGGTCGGCGCGACGACGGACAAGCTCGCCGAAAAAGAAGCCGGTGAATTCATCTCCGATTTCGCGGGTCCGCTCGGCAGACCCACGGAAACCGAGGGACTGAAAAAGGTCGCCGTGATCGGCGGCGGCGTCGGGTGCGCGATCGCGTATCCCGTGGCGAAGAAGCTCCACGAGAACGGGTGCGAGGTGCATTCCGTCGTCGGCTTCCGCTCCCGGGACCTCGTGATCCTCGAAGACGAATTCCGCGCGGTGTCCGACCGTTACGTTCCGATGTCCGACGACGGGAGCTGGGGAGAGAAGGGGCTCGTGACGAACGCCCTCGAAAAGCTCATCAACGAGGGCGAGCGTTACGACGAGGTCATCGCCATCGGTCCCCTTGTCATGATGAAATTCGTCGCAAAGCTGACGAAGCAGTACGGCATCAAGACCGTCGTGAGCATGAACCCCATCATGATCGACGGCACGGGCATGTGCGGCGGCTGCCGTCTCACCGTCGGCGGAAAAATGAAATTCGCCTGCGTGGACGGCCCGGATTTCGACGGGCACGAGGTCGACTTCGACGAGGCCATGAAGCGCGGCGCGATGTACAAGAGCTTCGAGCGCGAAGCCCGCGAATGCAATCTTCTGAAGCAGGAGGCGAAATAAAATGCCGAACATGAATCCGAAGAAAAACGCCATGCCCTCCCAGCCCGCCGACGTCCGGCGGACGAATTACGAGGAGGTCGCGCTCGGCTATACGGAAGAAATCGCCCTCGACGAGGCGGCGCGCTGTCTGAACTGCAAAAACATGCCCTGCGTGTCCGGCTGCCCCGTCATGATCAAAATCCCCCATTTCATCAAGAAGATCACCGAAAAGGACTATGAAGGCGCGTACCGGATTATCGCCGATTCCTCGAGCCTTCCGGCGGTCTGCGGCCGCGTCTGTCCGCAGGAGACCCAGTGCGAGGCGAAGTGCGTCCGCGGCATCAAGGGCGAGCCCGTCGGCATCGGCAGACTGGAACGCTTTGTCGCCGACCGTCACAACGCCGCATGCGATACGCCGCCGGAGAGACCCGCGCCGAACGGGCACCGCGTCGCCGTCGTCGGCTCCGGACCCTCCGGGCTGACCTGCGCTGGCGATCTCGCGAAAGCAGGTTATGAAGTCACGGTCTTCGAGGCGCTTCACACCGCGGGCGGCGTGCTCGTGTACGGCATCCCCGAATTCCGTCTCCCGAAGGCGATCGTCAAAAAGGAAATCGAAAACCTGAAGGCGCTCGGCGTGAAAATCGAAACCAACATGGTCATCGGCAAATCCCTGACCGTCGACGAGCTGCTCGAGGACGGTTTTGAAGCGGTCTATATCGGAACCGGCGCGGGCCTGCCCCGGTTCATGGGCATTCCCGGCGAGAATCTCTGCGGCGTCTACTCCGCGAACGAATTCCTCACCCGCGTCAACCTGATGAAGGCATACCGGGAAGGCGCGGATACGCCGATCATGCACGCGAAGCGCGTGGCGGTCGTCGGCGGCGGCAACGTCGCGATGGACGCGGCACGGTGCGCGATGCGGCTCGGCGCAGAGAGCGTCTCGATCGTCTACCGCCGCGGCGAAGCGGAGCTTCCGGCGAGAGCGGAGGAGGTTGAGCACGCGAAGGAGGAGGGAATCGTCTTCCACCTGCTCACCAACCCGAAGGAGATCCTTCCGGACGAAAACGGAAACGCGGCAAAGCTCGTCTGCGTCCGCATGGGGCTCGGAGAGCCGGACGAAAGCGGACGGCGCAGACCCGTAGAGATCGAGGGCTCGGAATTCGAGCTCGAAGCGGACTGCGTCATCATGGCGATCGGCACCAGCCCGAATCCGCTGATCAAATCGACCACCGAAGGGCTAGAATGCTCGAAGTGGGGCGGCATCATCGCGGACGAGAACGGCCTTACCTCCCGCGCGGGCGTCTATGCCGGCGGCGACGCCGTGACCGGCGCGGCGACCGTTATCCTTGCGATGGGCGCGGGAAAGACGGCGGCGGCCGCCATCGACCGGATGATCCGGTCCCGGTGATCTCCCCGATTTTTGCGCGATCCTGAAATTTAACGGAATTTAAGAAAAAACGCGGAACTTTTTTCCGTTCCCCGGCGTCTAATGGTCAAGCAATTCAGACATGGGAATCGGACATGAAAAAAGTACTCCGCGTATTTTCTGTTCTCGGACTCGCCCTGCTCGGACTCACGGCCGCGATCGTCATCGCGTTCTATCTCTTGATCGTGGTGGGGCTTTCGCCGCGCCTGCAGACGACATGGATCTGCTCCGCGATGCACACCATGCATCACAAATATCTCGCGACCGTGTTTTTCACCGACGAATACATCGACCACGTCATGAAGGCGAATGCCGTGGACGACACGGGCTACGACTCCGAGATTCTGACCTTCGATCGCGCAGGCTCGGACGAGATGATCTCCGAAAGCCCCGCTCCCGCCGAAGAGACGGGAACGGATGCGACCGACGAAGCTCTGACCCCCACTCAGGCAGACCCCCCGCCGGAAGGCGATCCGGATGTCGAAGCCGACCCGCCGGGACAGACCGAAGAAGAGCTTCCGACAGACAAAGCAAACGAAGATCCTCAGCCGGGAAAACCCGAGGAAGATCCCTCGCCGGATAAACCCGAGGAAGACCCTCAGCCGGACAAATCCGAGGAAGAACCCCCGCCGGACAAACCCGGGGAAGACCCCCAGCCGGCAACGCCGGAAAAGGAGGAAGCTCCCGAACCGGCGAAGGAAGAGACGAAAAAAGAAGAGACCGTCCCGCCCGCGCCGGAAAAGAAGCCGGAGAAACCGGCTTCCTCCGGTGACTCCTATCTGGACGAGGGCTATCGGAAGCTGGAGGACGGTCTGTACCTGAAAGAGGTGTCCGGGCTTACGTGGCGCGGATACGTCATGCTCGTCGAAGACCCCCGCCGCGTCAAGGTCACGGATACCTCGATGCAGTACGAATGCGGCGAGAACGTGATGACGATGACGAAAAACGCGGGCGCGGTCGCCGGCATCAACGGCAGCGGCTTCGAGGACGGCCCGAATTACGATTCCAACGGCGGATCGCCGAGCGGGCTCATCATCGAGGACGGCGTGCTCGTGTGCCCCCGGGTCCCGGATGAAACGATTTTCAACATGATCGGTCTCAACCGCGACGGCGCTCTCGTGCTCCGGCACTGCACGGCGTCGTGGGCGCTGGAGAACGACATCGTCAGCGCGGTTTCGTTCTACCCCTTCCTGATCGTCAACGGGGAAGGGCTTGTGAAGAACGGGACCGGCGGCTGGGGCATCGCGCCCAGAACCGCCGTCGGACAGCGCGTGACGGGCGAGTTTCTGATGCTCGTGATCGACGGCAGACAGGCGGACTGGAGCATCGGGTGCGACCTCGACGTCCTGCAGGAAGTTCTCCTGAACGAGGGCGCGGTCAACGCCGCCATGCTCGACGGCGGCAGCTCGACCGCCATGGTGTATAACGGCGAATACGTCAACCGCCCGAGCCTCGGACACGAGCGCTGGATCAACAACGCGTTCGTCGTCATGCCGGGCAGCTGAGCCGGACCGCGGCGTTTCGCACAGCCGCGCTCAGCCGAAGAGTCCGGCGATCCAGCAGATCAGCCCGTACGCCGTTGCTGCCGCCGCGGCGTAGAGAATGACCGGACCCGCGACGGAGAAGATTTTCGCGCCGACCCCGGTCACAAATCCTTCCGTCTTGCTGTCGACGGCGGCGGACGCGACGGCGTTCGCGAATCCTGTGATCGGCACGAGCGTTCCCCCTCCCGCGTGCTTCGCGATTTTGTCGAACACCCCGAGCCCCGTCAGCGCGGCGGTGACGAAGATCAGCACGGCGGACACCGAGAGTCCCGCGTCGTCGGCGCTCAGCCCGAGGGAGAGAAAGAGCCGCCGCAGCACCTCCCCGCATACGCAGATCGTTCCCCCCGCGAGAAAGGCTTTTGCGCAGTCTTTCGCGAGGGGGGATTTTTTCGCGCGCCCCCTGGCGTATCGCTCGTAGTTTTTTCCGGTCATGATAAACTCCGGTCTTGTCTGGATTTTGAAAACAGTATCCCGCCGCGGCGTGCGGCGTATGCGCCTGCGGCACTGGAAATTTCTTCAAATTAATGGTTTTTTAACGGAGTCTTAATTGACAAGCCACACAGAGCTGTGTATAATAAATTCGTAAATGAAAATTTATGGAAACCAGAAAGGAAACCGAAAATGTCTTTTTTTGAAGATCTGAAGAAAAACGCGTCCGGCGCCGCCGATAAGGCGGTCAAGAAGACTACCGAGATCACGGGCCTTGCGAAGCTGAAAATGGCGATCCGCTCGAAGGAGAGCAAGCTCAGCAGCGTCTACGAAGAGATCGGCAGACTTTTCTACACCGCGGAACGCGACGGCGAGGACTGCACCGGCGAAATCGCTGCCTTTATCATGAAGGCGGACAAGCTGAAGGCGGAAATCGAAGAGGCGAAGAAGGAAACCGCGAAGCTCAAGAACGTGAAGACCTGCGACGGCTGCGGCGCCGAAATCGACCGCAACCTCCCGTTCTGCCCGTGGTGCGGCAAGAAGCAGGAAATGCCCGTTGACGAAGAGCCGGCCGAAGACGAGGACGACATCGTCGACGAGTTCGCGGACGAAGCGGAAGAGACTGCGGACGACATCGCCGAAAAGATTGAAGAAGCGGTTGATAACCTCACCGAGGAAATCAAGGACTCCTGCGACTGCGACAAAGAATAATTCCGATTCCCGAAAGAGCGGCGCGCGAAAAAAAGCGCGCCGTTTTCATTTTTTTCGGAAAAACCCTTGACAAAGGGGTTCCGATAGTGTATAATGGCAAGGCTGAATTCGTTCGGCACAAGCTAGTGTGGCTCAGTGGTAGAGCAGCTGATTCGTAATCAGCAGGTCGTGGGTTCAATCCCCACCACTAGCTTTTTCTCATGCCCTTCGGAATTCCGGAGGGTTTTGTCATTTTTTGAGCGGAAGGGGGACGACCTATGAGCACGGAGCGCACGACTGTCGGCTTTTTCGATTCCGGCGCGGGCGGGCTGACCGTTCTTGCCGAGGCAAGACGCGCGATGCCCGGCGCGGCGTATCTCTTTTACGCCGATACCGACCACGTTCCGTACGGCACGAAGACCCGGGAAGAGGTCCTTCGGTACGCGCGCCGCGCCGTATCTTTTCTCATGGAGCGGGGAGCGGAAGCGATCGTCGTAGCGTGCAACACCGCGACGAGCATGGCGATCGACGATCTGCGCGCCGAATTCCCCCTGCCCATCGTGGGGATGGAACCGGCGGTCAAGCCCGCCGCGCGCGTTTATCCCGGCTCCGAGATCCTCATCTGCGCCACGCCCCTGACCATCGCGGGCAAAAAGCTGCACACTCTGATCGACCGCAGCTTCCCGGACGGGGAGACCCCGACGCTCGCCGCTCTGCCGGGGCTCGTCGCCATGGCGGAGGAGGAGCGGTTCGATCCGGATGAGGCATCGGCGTATCTCGAAGCGGCGATCCCGCGGCATGAGGGCTATGCCGCCGTCGTGCTCGGCTGTACGCATTTCGGGTATTTCCGGGACAGCTTCCGACGGGTGTTCGGGAACGTCGACATCATCGACGGCAACCGCGGAACGGTGAGACGGCTCATCTCCCTGCTCGGCGGGACGCGCGGTGACGGAGAGGGAAGCGTCACGATCTTCGAGTCCGGGCGGCAGGTGTGCGATCCCGGACGGCTCGCACGGTACGCGAGACTGCTCGCTCGCGCACAGCGCGCGGCGGAGGAGAACTGAACAGATCATGGGAGGGATTGCGGCACGTGCCGGGAGGACGGCAGCCGCGGTCCCTTTTGTTCTTTTTCGGTCCGCGCTGTCCGGCGGCAGGTCGATTCGTCCGGCGGTTTGACGCACGGCTCCCCCGCAAAGAATTCTTTCGGAGACGCTTGCATTTTGGGACAGATTCCTGTATAATCAAATCGGAACGCGTCCGCGGCATGCGCCCGGTCCTTCCGACTCGCAGTCTCTGCGCGGCACGTGTTGAGCGCCTGCCGATTTTTCGCGGTGAAGACCCATCTGAACGGAATACATGATCCGATTCGCATCGGATACGGAGGAAAGCAGGATGAACAAAACAGCGCTCCTTTCCCTGCTGCTCGCGATCCTGATCGCGCTGAGCGGCTGCGGCGTGCGCAGGACACAGGCGAGCGCCGACGTCCCGCAGGATCGGACGGAGGCAAACGGGGCTTCCCAAAGCGAGGATCCCGACGGTTCTCCGGCCGAAGCCCCCGAAGCCCCCGAAACGCCCGAAACCGAAGAGAACGGCGAAATCGTCGAAACCGAACAAATCCCCGAAACGCCCGAACCCGAACCGGAAGAAGAGGAAGACTCGGATCCAAACGAGCTTCTTGCGCCGTATATCGGCGTCTGGGAGCGCGGGGACGGGCTTGTCCTGATCAAAATCTCGAGCGAGTGGAGCTGGCAGTCTTACGACGCCGCGAGCGATGAGCTGAGCGGCGGAGGGATCACCGTAGGGTATGATTATTTGGAGATGAACCTGCAGAACGACGAGGTGTGGAACACGATCAGAAAGATCGACGACGCCAGCCTGACGGACGGGACTTTCCTCTATTATTTCAAGGAAGGCACGGACGATCTGCCCGTCCCGGCGTCCGCGGCGGAGGAGGAGCCGGATCCCGAAGAGGATCCCGCCGAAGTTCTCGGCCGGTACGTCGGCATCTGGGCAAGCGGGGATGCTCTCGTATGGCTGTGCTTCTATGACGACGGAAGCTGGCTCGCCCTCGATCTGCGGGATTCAACGCTCGACAACGGATTGATCGACGTTTCAAACGGCGCTCTCGATCTGTACGACGAGGGCGGAAACCTGGTGAGAGCGGTCGTGATCACCGACGAAGGGAATCTCATCGACAACAACGCCGAGGTCTATTATCTGCAGGACATGGATACCCTGCCTTTCCTTGAGGAAGAGGAAAACAATTCCGAACCCAACCCCGACAGCACGTCCGACCCCGTCGACACGTCCAACCCCGGCGGCTCGTCCGACGCTGTCGGCACGACCGCACCCGTCGACACGTCCGACCCCGTCGACACGTCCGACACTGCCGACACGTCCGGTTCCGGCACGGGCGGCACGGACGGCGCGCGCCCCGCGTACAAGCCCGTGTACGACAAGCCGATCACCGGGAATTTCACCGGGATCGACCCCGCCGTGTTCGAACAGTCCGACTACGCTCCGGAGGAGATCGTCGGCCGCTGGTACGAGGACGGCTGGTCGAACGGCTATTATCTGGAGTTTTACGGGGACGGCACCTGGCAGTTCTTCGGCGAAGAGACCGAAAGCGGTTATTACGAAATCACTTACAGCGTCATCACGCTCGTGCACGGGTTTTACGGCGTGGACCTCGGTCAGGCGTATTACTATACCTATGACGACGGGAGCCGGAATCTGTCCTTCGGTTCGTTCTCATGGGCAGGGAATTACAAACCGCGCACGCCCGGCGGCAACACGTATTTCAGCCCCGCGTCCGAATCCGGGCCCTGCGCCGATCTCGACGCGTATTACGCACAGAAGTATCCGTACGCGTGGCTGGAAGGAGATTGGCTTCCGGTCTCGGACGCCTCCGGATCGCATTATTATATGATGACCGCGACGGGAACGTGGAGCGAGATCATCGGAAACGCCGCGCTTGAAGTCGGGAGCATCGAGCTGACCGGTATCGGCCGGTACGTTTCGGAGGGAGCGAACTCCGAGTCGTCCGTTGTGTTCGAATATACCGGCGACGGACGGCTGTACATCGACGGCGAGCCCTACGAGCGGCGTTCCGGGAACGCGCCGGCCGGCGCCCCACCCGCCGCGGCGGTGGGAAGCTTCTTCTACTACGACAGCTCGATCGGCGCTTATTCCGACCGCGGCTACGAGTTCCGTGAGGACTGGACATTCCGCTCCCTGCCGGATTCGCCGTCCGCCGAACGGGGTACCTTCCTCTTCCTCGGCGACAACATGCTTCTGTATGACGAGGACGGAAACCTCCTCCACAAA
Organism: Clostridia bacterium; assembly: GCA_017540175.1. Taxonomy (GTDB): domain Bacteria; phylum Bacillota; class Clostridia; order Oscillospirales; family CAG-272; genus UMGS1696. Next base: position 14,977 of record JAFYBN010000028.1, read on the forward strand.
TTCATCCAGGACCGCTACACAGCCGAACTGGGCGGGATTTACGACACGGAGAACAATGTGGATATATTCAGGCTGGATGATTGAAGGATCCGCCGCGCTCCCCTAAGATCAAAACCCCCGGAAGCCGATCACTCGCTGAAAGGCTTCCGGGGGTTTCGTGCTCATAGGTTCAGGGCGGTGGGACGGACGCGATCTTTCCGTCACGCCTTCTCGAGCATCGCGCAGACCAGGCGGTACAGCCGCGCGAGGGAGGAGACGCCGAGCACCTCGTCCGGGGAATGCAGATTCTTCACGTCCGGCCCGATGGAGATCATGTCCATGTCCGGCAGCTTTCCCTTCATGAGACCGCATTCGAGCCCGGCGTGGATGCCGATCGCCCGCGCGTCCGTGCCGAAGAGCTCTTTCCATGTTTCGAGATAAAGCTCCTGCAGGGGCGAGCAGTCCGCAAACTCCCAGCCCGGGTAGCGGCTGTTGTGTTCGACGGTCGCGCCCGCGGCAAAGGCGGCGCATTCCACGCGGTCCTGCATGTCGTCGAGCATCGATTCAACGGACGAGCGGGACGAGACGACGATGTGGAGGCAATCGCCCTCCGCCCGCACCACGGCGAGGTTTGCCGAGGTCTCGACCAGATCGGGGATCAGGCGGCTCATGCCGTAGACGCCGCAGGGCAGACTGCGCAGCAGGCAGACGAGCGCGTCGGACAGGGGTTTTAAGAAGCGCGTGTCCGCTTCGGCGGGACGGAGGGACACCTTCATGTCCTTATCCTCGGGAACGAGCTCCCCGCGGAGCTTTTCTTCCATATCCCGGACCGCTTTTTCGACGGCTGAGGGATCGGACGCCGTAAAGACCGCCGCACATTCGCGGGGGATCGCGTTGTCGCGCATGCCGCCCGTGATCGACGCGAGGCAGAGGGTCGGGTCGGCCTTGTTTGCCGCCCAAAGCAGACGCGCCGCCGTCGCGATGGCGTTCTTTCGGCCGAGATTGATGTCCTCACCCGAATGACCGCCCGCGAGCCCGGTGATTTCCAGCTCAAGAACGGCGCATCCGTCCGGGATCGTCTCGAAAGCGAGCGGAAAACGGATGTGAGAGCGCACGCCGCCCGCGCAGGAGACCGTCGCCACGCCCTCGCCCGCGGAGTCGATGTTGATGAGACGGCGGGAGACGAGCTTTGAGGCGTCGAAATTGCGCATGCCGGTCAGCCCGGTCTCCTCCTCCGTCGTGAAGAGGCATTCGAGCGCCGGATGGGGCTGATCGGATTCGAGAACGGCAAGGGCGACCGCCGCCGCCACGCCGTCGTCCGCACCGAGCGTCGTGCCGTTCGCGCGCAGCTCGTCTCCCGTCAGAACAAGCTCGATGGGGTCGCGCAGAAAATCGTGCTTCGTGCCGCGGTTTGCCTCGCACACCATGTCGAGGTGTCCCTGCAAGGCGATAGGTTCCCGGTTTTCACAGCCCGGCGTCGCTTTCGCGCGGACGAGCACATTGTTTGAGGCGTCGATTTCGGCCTCGCAGCCGAGAGAGTGCGCGGTGTCCCGCACAAACTCCGCGGCGGCGCGTTCGTTGCCCGAGCCGCGCGGGATGGCGGAGAGCTTTTTGAAATAAGAAAAAACGGATTTCGGTTCGAGTTCCTCGTAAGTCATAGCGACCTCCCGTTCGGATTTGCTTCATTTTAGCACACATGGGGCACAAAATCAAGACCGCGGCGCCCTTTTCGCAAAAAACGGTCCGCCGGGAGACGCGGTGCGATATTTCTTTCGGAAACTTTTCTCCGCGCTCTTTTCTCCCGCGCGAATTTGTGCTATAATAAGGCAGAAGATCAAAGGATTTCCACAAGGAGTTCGATTATGGGAAAAATCTCATCCCTTATCCGCGCGGCGGGCTCGAAAAAAAGATTCAATTCGGCGGTTCTGCTCGCGGCCGGGAGCGGCACGCGGTTCGGAGACGAGAGGGCGAAGCAGTTCGTCGAGATCGCGGGCGAATCGATCCTGCTCCGGAGCGTGAGAGCGTTTCAGGAGTCCGAGGAAGTCCACGAGATCATCGTCGTCACGCGCGAGCCCGACGTGCCCGGGTGCCGGAATCTGCTCGCCAAAGCGGGCATGACCAAGGTCACGCGCGTGATCGCCGGCGGGGATACCCGTCAGTCGTCGGCGAAAAAGGGCTTTGACGCGATCAATCCCGAGGCGGATTTCGTGGCGATCCACGACGCGGCGCGCTGTCTCGTGACGCCTGAGATGATCGAGGCGGTGTTCGAGGCGGCGTACGTCGCCGGAGCCGCCGCCGCGGGAACGATGAATTCGGACACGATCAAGCGCACGAATTCCGCGAACCTCGTGACGGAAACGCTCGAGCGGGAAAACACCTGGCTCGTGCAGACCCCGCAGATTTTCATGGCGGATATGTACCGCGCCGCCTCCTACATGGCGGAAAAAGAGAAAGCGTCGGCGACCGACGACTGCGCGCTGTGCGAGCGGCTCGGCTTCCCCGTGCGCCTGGTCGACTGCGGGCCGCTCAACATCAAAATCACCTATCGCCGGGACGTTCAGCTCGCGGAAGCGATCCTCGCGGTCCGGGATCGGGAGGCGGGCAAATGAGGATCGGACACGGCTACGACGCCCACCGTTTCCGGGAGGGCGACGGACTCACGCTCGGCGGCGTGCACATCCCGTTTGACAAGGCTTTTCTCGCGCATTCCGACGGGGACGTCCTCATCCACGCCCTGATCGACGCGCTGTTCGGCGCGGCGGGTGAAGCGGACATCGGCGCGCATTTTCCCCCCTCGGACGACCGCTACAAGGGGATCTCGAGCCTGCTTTTGCTCGAAGAGACCGCGCGGATCCTCTCGGAAAAGGGCTTCGCGCTCGAATACGCCGACGTGACCGTCGTCGCACAGCGGCCGAAGCTCGCGCCGTTCATCCCAGCCATGCGCGGGCTGCTCGCGAAAACCCTCGGCGTCGATATGTCCCGTCTCAACGTCAAGGCGACGACGGAGGAGGGAATGGGCTTTACCGGGCGCGGGGAAGGGATCGCGGCGCACGCGGTCTGCCTCCTTCGCGAAACAGAAGAATAAACCACAAAACACCGCCGGACGCTTTTTTCGGCGTCCGGCGGCGCGCACGGCTCCGGCGCGGCGGATGATGTTCACGTCCCTCGTTTTTTACGTCCCTTCGCCGTCCGGGCCGGAGATCGGAGACCGTGACGGGATGACCCCGTCTCAAGCAGTCTATGCGCCCCCGCCGGTTCGGGTCAAAGCGCGGCGGAGGTGCGCATTTCGTTTTTTGGACGCTCACGGCGCGTATTCCCCGCGCGGTTCTGTGCCGAAGCGTTGTTTCGGATGATTTCGGGGGAAACATGTTTTTTGGAGGTGATCCGATGAAGGTTCGGTTTGCGCCGTCCCTGCTTGCCGCCGATTTTCTTTGTCTGTCGGACGAGATCAAGAAGGCGGAGGACGCGGGAGCGGACATGCTGCATTACGATGTGATGGACGGGGTGTATGTCCCGAACATCAGCTTCGGCTTTCCGATTCTGAAGCAGGTTTCGGGCGCGTCCTCTCTGCCGCTCGACGTGCACATGATGACCGCCTGCCCGCAGAACTATCTCGAGACACTCGCGTCCTGCGGCGCGTCCTTTGTGACGGTCCATGTGGACGTCATGCCGGAGGACGAGCTTGCGCGAACGCTCCGGACGATCCGGGAACTGGGCATGAAGCCGGGCGCCGCGCTCAGACCGGGGAACGGGGCAGAGCGGATCATGCCGTTCATCGATCTCATTTCCCTCGCGCTCGTGATGACCGTGGAGCCGGGCTTCGGCGGGCAGAAGTTCATGCCGGACATGCTGCCGAAGATCGCCGACGTCCGCGCCGCGATCGAGCGGGAGAACCCCGCCTGCCTGCTCGAGGTCGACGGAGGCCTCGGACCGGATACCGTCCGCGCGGCGGCGGAGGCGGGAGCGGATACGTTTGTCGTCGGAACCGCGGCGTTCCGCGCGCCCGACATGAAGAAAGCGCTCGCCTCCATGAGAGCGGCTGCCGAATGATTTTATGCAATATAAACGGATCAGCCTGTATTGTCGAATTGCACGGAAAAACGGTGAAAATACGCGAATAATTCTACAATGCGGCTCGAGCCGAAATTTGCCGGATTTGATTTTCAAAAAGCGGAGAATATGGTATAATAAGTTACAACTTGTACGGCTGCGGTCCGCACAGCGGAGCGAACCAGAATTTCGGGGGGTTCTTATGAGCGACAGCTACTACGGTGAACTGATGGTAATCGGAATGCGCGGATGCGAGGAATTCATCAATCAGGTGGATTTTTACCTTCGCGAATGGCGCAGCCACGGCGACGACGGCAAATCCTTCGTGACCACGGCGGACTGTCCCCGCTTCGGCTCCGGCGAAGGCAAGGGCATCATCCACTCCACCATGCGCGGACGCGACGTCTATCTGATTTGCGACTGCTTCAACCACGGCGTGAAATACTCCATGTACGGGCAGGAGATCCCCATGAGTCCCGACGATCACTACGCCGATCTCAAGCGTACCATCGCGGCGATGGCGGGCAAGGCCAAGCGCATCACCGTGATCATGCCGATGCTCTACGAGGGCAGACAGCACAAGCGTTCCGTGCGCGAGTCCCTCGACTGCGCGATCATGCTGCAGGAGCTCGCGGCGATGGGCGTCACGAACATCATCACCTTCGACGCGCACGATTCCCGCGTTTCGAACGCGATCCCTTTGACCGGCTTTGACAGCGTGCGTCCCACGTATCAGATGCTCAAGGCCATCGTGCGCAACGTCCCCGACATTTCCCTGAACCACGACGACATCATGATCATCTCCCCCGACGAGGGCGCGATGTCCCGCACCATGTACTACGCGACCGTGCTCGGACTCGATCTGGGCATGTTCTATAAGCGCCGCGACTATACCACGGTCGTCAACGGCAAGAACCCCATCGTCGCGCACGAATACCTCGGCAAGGATTTGAACGGCAAGGACGCCATCATCATCGACGACATGATCTCCTCGGGCGACTCCATCATCGACGTGGCGCGCCAGCTCAAGGGGAAGGGCGCGAAGCGCATCTTCTTCTTCGTCACCTTCGGTCTCTTCACAAACGGCTTCGAGGCGTTCGACAAGGCGTACGCGGAAGGGCTGTTCACGAAGTGCTTCTCAACCAACCTCGTGTATCATCCCGAAGGACTGATGGAACGCGAATGGTACGCCGAGGTCAATATGTGCAAATACGTCGCCATCATCATCGACACCCTGAACAAGGACGAGTCCATCAGCACGCTGCTCAACCCCGTCAAGAAGATCCACAGCATTCTCGACGAGCATCAGAAGAAGGACGGCCAAATCAAAATCACACTGGACTGACAAATGCAGAATTTTAAGAAACAAACCGCTTTGGCGATCGAGCGCGCGATCGGGGAACTGATGCCCGGCGCGCCGCTCACCGCCCGCGAAATCGAAGATTTTCTCGAATATCCCCCGGATCCGTCGATGGGCGACCTCGCCTTCCCGTGCTTCCGGCTTTCCAAGATCATGCGCGCCGCCCCCCCGAAGATCGCGGCTTCCCTTTCGGAAAAGCTCGCGGATTTCCCGCTCGGCACGGCGGAGGCGGCCGGCGGCTACCTCAATTTCAAGGTCTCGCCGGATTACCTCGTAAGTCATGTGCTCGCCGCCGTCGAAGAGGCGGGCGATTCCTACGGTTCCTCACGCATCGGCGAGGGGAAGACGGTCGTGCTCGACTATTCCTCCCCGAACGTGTGCAAGCCCTTCCACATCGGGCATCTCGGCACGACGGTGATCGGGCATTCGCTCAAGCTCCTGCATGAATTCGTCGGCTACCGCTGCGTCGGCATCAACTACCTCGGCGACTGGGGCACGCAGTTCGGCAAGCAGATCGTCGCGTTCAAGCGCTGGGGCGACCGCGAAACCGTCGAAAAGGGCGGATGCGACGAGCTCGTGCGGCTCTACGTCCGTTTCCACGAGGAGGCGGAGAAGGACCCCGCGCTGGAGGACGAGGCGAGAGCGGAGTTCCACCGGCTCGAGGAGGGCGACGCGGAAAACTACGCCCTTTGGAAATGGTTCAAGAGCGTTTCCCTCGCGGAGTATGAAAAAACCTATAAACAGCTCGGCATCACCTTTGATTCCTACAACGGCGAGGCGTTTTCCGTCGACAAGGTCCCCGCGCAGATCGAAGTGCTGAAGGAAAAAGGATTGCTCAAAATCGACGACGGCGCGTCCATCGTCGACCTTTCCGAATACAATATGCCGCCCTGCCTCATTCTCAAAAAGGACGGCTCGACCATTTACCATGCCCGCGACATCGCGACCGCCGTGTATCGCCACGATACCTACGGCTTCGACAAGGCGATCTACGTCACCGCCGCGCAGCAGAGCCTGCATTTCGCGCAGCTCTTCAAGGTGCTCGGACTGATGGGCTACGAGTGGTCGGAGAACATGGTTCATGTTCCCTACGGCACGGTGTCCGTCGACGGCGCGAAGCTCGCGACGAGAACTGGCAACGTCGTGCTTCTGAAGGATCTCTTCAAGCTGTCGGTCGACAAGGTGAAAGAGGTCATGAACGAAAAGAACCCCGACCTCAAAAACCGCGACGAGGCGGCGGAGGCGGTCGGCGTCGGCGCGATCATCTTCAATTATCTGTACAACAGCCGCATCAAGGACATCAACTTCACGCTTGAGAACGCCCTGAGCTACGAGGGCAGCACCGGCCCCTACGCGCAGTACACCTACGCGCGGACCTGCTCCATCCTCGAAAAAGCGGCGGCGTTCGACCCCGGAGGCCCGGACGGCAGGCTGACACACCCGAGCGAGGAGGAGCTTCTCAAAACCCTGTCCCGCTTCCCCGAGAAGGTTTCGGAAGCGATCGAAGGATACGAGCCCTCCGTCATCACGCGCTATATCATCGAAGTCTGCACGGCGTTCAACCACTTCTACCGCGACTGTCCCATCGTCACGGCGGAAACGGATGAGACAAGGACCTTCCGCGTGCGTCTGACCCGCGCGGCGAAAACCGTGCTCGGCACGGCGCTGAGGCTCATCTGCATGAAGACGCCCGAAAAAATCTGAATTCAATTATAAATAATGAGAGGTATTTATGTCCGGACACAGCAAATGGAACAACATTAAGAATAAGAAAGAAAAGACCGACGCGCAGAAGGGCAAAGTCTTCACGAAGATCGGCAAGGAAATCGCCATCTGCGTGCGCGAGGGCGGCGGCGACCCGAACACCAACGGCAAGCTCCGCGAGCTGATCGCCAAGGCGAAGTCCAACAACGTCCCGAACGACAACATCGAGCGCGCGATCAAGAAGGCGATGGGCGCGGACAGCGTTCAGTACGAAGAGATCACCTACGAGGGCTACGGTCCGTCCGGCGTCGCCGTGATCGTGGAGACCGCGACCGATTCCCGCAACCGCACAGCGTCCGACGTCCGCCACTTCTTCGATAAGTACGGCGGAAACCTCGGCGCGACCGGATGTGTTTCCTATATGTTCGACGACCGCGGCGTGATCGTGCTTCTGAAAGAAGACAACGAGGACGTCGAAGAGGACGCGCTGATGGAAGCGGCGCTGGAAGCCGGTGCGGAAGACTTCGCCTCCTCCGAGGAGACCTACGAGATCTTCACGCAGGTGGACGACCTCTACGCCGTGAAGGAAGAGCTTGAAAAGCTCGGCTACAAGATCGAATCCGCCGAGGAAGACAAGATCCCCCAGACCTATGTCACGCTGACGAACGAGGACGACATCAAGAACATGACGAAGCTCCTCGAGATGCTCGACGACAGCGACGACGTGCAGAACGTCTTCCACAACTGGGAAAACGCCGACGAATGATCCCGGTTTTGCGCGAATCCCCGTCATAAACGGCATTTTGAGTATCGCGGCTTTTGCCGCGGTACTTTTTTCGAGCGGTAACAAACATGGAACACAATCTGACAACGGGAAGCGTCGCGAAAAACGCGGCAAAGTTTTCGCTCCCGTTCCTTCTGTCCTATTTTCTGCAGACCCTGTACGGCATGGCGGACCTCGCCGTCATCGGGATGTTCTGTCCCACGGCGAGCACCACGGCGGTCTCCGTCGGCAGTCAGATTATGCACATGCTGACGGTCATCCTCGTCGGGCTTGCCATGGGCTCGACCGTGCTCATCGCGCGGGCGGTCGGCGCGGAGGACAAAAAAACGGCAGCGCGCGTGATCGGCAGCACCTCGGTCCTGTTTCTGGTCCTTTCCCTCGTGCTCACGGGCGCGCTTCTTCTGCTCGTCCGCCCCATCGTCGCGCTCGTCTCAACCCCGGCGGAGGCGGTCAAGGGAACGGCTGCCTATCTCACCGTCTGCTTCTGTGGGATCCCCTTCATCACGGCGTACAACATCATCTGCTCGATCTATCGCGGCGCGGGAGACTCGAAAAGCCCGATGATCTTCGTCGCCGTCGCGTGCGGGTGCAACATCGTCCTCGATATCCTCCTGATCGGCGTTTTCAAGATGGACAGCTCCGGCGCGGCGCTCGGCACGGTCCTCGCTCAGATGCTCAGCGTCGCGTTCGCCCTCGTCTCGCTGAAAAAGCGCGGCATGGGCATCCCGATCTCGCGGGAAGATTTCCGCCCGGACCGCGAAACGCTCGGCGGGGTCTTAAAAATCGGCGTCCCCGTGGCGGTTCAGGACGGGCTGATCCAGATCGCGTTCTTGTCCATCACGATTTTCGCGAACCGCAGGGGCATGAACGACGCCGCCGCGGTCGGCATCGTCGAGAAGGTGATCGGCATCCTCTTCCTCGTGCCGTCCTCCATGCTCCAGACGACGTCGGCGCTCTCCGCGCAGAACATCGGCGCGCAAAAGCCGGAGCGGGCGCGGCAGACGCTATGGATCTGCATGGCGGCCGCGGTCGGGTGGGGGCTCTTCGCGACCCTCGTCATGCAGCTTGCCGCGGAGCCCTTCGTCGGGCTTTTCCGGCGCGACACGGAGGTGGTGCGGCTCGGCGGGCAGTACATGCGCGGGTACGTCATGGACTGCATGCTCGCGGGCGTGCACTTCTGCTTCAGTGGGTATTTCTGCGCGCTCGGGAAATCAGGCGTCTCGTTCATCCACAATCTCTTATCCATGATGCTCGTGCGCATCCCCTTCGCGTGGTGGGCGTCCGTGACCTTCGAAAGCCTCTTCCCGATGGGGCTCGCGTCCACCTTCGGCTCGATGCTCTCTGTGGCGATCTGCGCCGGCGTGTATTTCGCTCTGGAAAGAAAGCGGAAGAGGGAAGCCGAATCATAAACCCGAACAGACAAAAAGAGCAGCTGCGCTCCGCGGTTCATGCCGTGGAAAACGCCGCTGTTTTTCTCTGTCCGTTCCGCTCAGATCACGAAATGCTCCGGAAGCCCGTCCTTCCAGAACGGCTTCGTCTCTCCCTGGATCAGCGGGAGGATCCAGCGGAGGCATTCGTCCGTCACGTTGTTGTTCTCCGGGACGATCCATTCGCGCGGAACCGTGCGCACGGCGTTGGCGATGGTCGAGACGTCCTTCGTCGTGTACCGGATCCGGTAACCGAATTTGGACTCGGGAGAGTCGACGCGCTCCATCGCGATCATCGAACCGGTCACACCGCTGAGCGCCGCACCGACCGCGTCCTCTCCGCACAGATCCGATTCCGAAATGTCAGTCGCCGACGCGAGATGGGACGCGCACCGCTGGGGCAGGTTCAGCTCGATGGAGCGCACCTTGCACCCAAATTTCTCCTTGACGGCATTCTCCAGCGTTTTTGCCGTGCCCTCGAGATATTTGTGCCCGAAGACGTCTACCGCGCCGGACTGCGTCCCCTCGCCGACATAGTGCCCGTCCGCAAAGCGCGCGCCCTCCGAAACCGCGATCACGACGTTCGGATGCTTCTCGAACGCCCGCTCCACGTCGCCGAAGAAAGCGTCCATATCGAACGGCACCTCGGGCAGATAGACGTAATCCGGACCGCAGCCGTTCACGAGATTCGGAAGCGCCGCAGACGCCGTCAGCCAGCCCGCGTCGCGCCCCATGATCTCCACGATCGTGACGGCCTTCACCGTGTAGACGGAGCAGTCCCGCACGATCTCCTGCATTTCGGTCGCGATGTATTTTGCCGCGGAACCGAAGCCGGGGGTGTGGTCCGTGCCCATCAGGTCGTTGTCGATGGTCTTCGGCACGCCCATCACGCGCATCTCGTAATCGGAGGTTTCGAGATATGCGGAGAGCTTTGCCACCGTGTCCATCGAATCGTTTCCGCCGATGTAGAAGAAATAACGGATGTCGTACTTTTTGAAAAGAGAGACGAGGTTTTCGAAGAAGGCCGGATCATCCGCGGGCTTCGGGAGCTTCCGGCGGCAGGAGCCGAGCGCGGAGGCGGGCGTGAGGCGCAGCTGCTCGAGCTTTTCCTCGTCCGGCAGTCCGTGTTCGTTTGTGAAAAGGGGATTCAGCTCCACAAGGCGCTCCGCGAGGAAGCCTTCGATGCCGTTTCTCATGCCGTAGACTTTCGTGATCGTGCCGCTCTGCCGGATGCATTCGCCGATGACCCCGGCGAGCGAGGCGTTGATGGCGGCGGTGGGACCGCCGGACTGGCCGACGACCGCCGCGCCGATGATGGGTTCTTTCATGACGCGTGTCCTTTCTCGTTTTTCGTTTGCTTTGCCTCTATTATAGACCAAAGAACGTGTTCTGTCAAGACGAGAGGCACGGGCAAAAAGACGAAACCGCGGCTGAACGGCGGCGGATCGATGGCGAAAACGCGGTATTTCGGGCGAGATCGGACGAACGTTTTTTTTCGCCGCCCCCCACGCTTCGACAGATTTTTTACCGCGGCGGGTTTATAATGGGAGCACAACGGTACGGAAGAAAACGGAGGGAGGGAACACGATGACCACGGCGGAGAAAACGCTCAAAAGCGCGATGAAGGGCAGAACGCTCATCATCTGGCTGGACGGGGACATCGACCATCACAGCGCGCGGGAGCTCAGAAGCCGGATCGATACGAAGGTCTTCATCCAGCGCCCGGACGAGCTGATCCTCGATCTCTCGCGCGTCTGCTTCATGGATTCCTCGGGACTCGGACTGATCCTCGGGCGGTACGCGAAGGCCGCGGAGCTCGGCATCCGCTTCAAGGTCGCAAATCCTACTCCCGAGATCAGCCGCATCCTCGATCTCGCGGGGACACAGAGGCTCATCAAGATCGAAAACGCGTCTCTCCGCACGGTGTAAAGGAGGTCGGTATGGCAAAACCGGAGCCGGTCAATCAAATGAAATGCACGTTTCCGTCCTGTTCCGTGAACGAAGCGCTCGCAAGGTCGGTCGCGGCGTCGTTCGCGGCGCAGCTCAATCCCACCTGCGAGGAGGTGTCGGACATCAAATGCGCTGTCTCGGAGGCGGTGACGAACGCCATCGTGCACGGGTACCGGGACAGCATCGGCGAGATCGTCATGGTCTTGAAGCTCGAGAGCGACCGAACCTTCACCGCGGAGATCCGGGACCGGGGCGTCGGTATCCCGAACGTCGAGGAAGCGATGCGCCCGCTCTTCACGACCGATCCCGAAAACGAGCGCAGCGGCATGGGCTTCACGATCATCGAGAATTTCATGGACTCCCTCCGCGTCGTCTCGTCTCCCGGGAAGGGAACGCGCGTCATCATGAAAAAGAAGCTCTCGATGCTCCCTCTGAGAAAATGACTGTTTCCCTACATAGCAAGAACCCCTGAAGGAGAGGAAACAGCATGGCACAGAATGAAAAAGCGGCGGAGGAGATCCGCCGCGCGCTGCTCGCGTACGCCGCGGGCGAGAGGGAACAGGAGGCAAGGCTTGTCGAGCTCAATATGGGGCTCGTGTCGAGCGTCGCCGTCCGTTTTCGGGGGCGCGGCGCGGATTTCGAGGACCTCATGCAGATCGGCTCGATCGGGCTTCTCAAGGCGATCCGCTCGTTCGAGCCGGAGCGCGGATTCGCGTTTTCCACCTACGCTGTCCCGCTCATCATCGGGGAGATCCGGCGGTATCTGCGCGACGACGGGGCGATCAAGGTCAGCAGAACGGCCAAAAGAATGGGCGCTGCTCTCATGCGGGAGCGGGAAAAATACCTCGCCGAATACGGGGAGGAACCGCGCCTTGAGGTGATCGCGGAGAAGGTCGGCGTCTCTCCCGAAGAGGCAGCAGCGGCGCTGGACGCGTCCGCGCCCGTGCGTTCGCTCGACGAGAACATCGGCGAGGACGGCTTCGCGCTGGAGGACGTGATCCCGTCGGAGGATGACGACATCGGGAAAATGCTCGAGCGCGTATCGCTTGCCGAGGTCATCGGGACCCTGCCCCCGCTCTGGCGTCAGATCATCGGGCTGAGGTATTTCCGCGAATACTCCCAGCAGCAGACCGCCGAGGCGCTCGGACTGACGCAGGTGAAGATCTCGAGGGAGGAAAAAAAGATCTTCGCCGAACTCAGAGATCGGCTGGCATAAAGAAAAACCGGCTCCCCGTTCTTCATCACCGAAGACGGAGGGCCGGTTTCGCATATTTCGGTTCAGTCCTTAAAGAGACCCGCGAGATAGAAGAGATCCACCCCGCCGACGATGGCGTCGTAGCGTTTGCCGCCCACGAAGAAGCGGGTGGATTTGTCCTCCCGGATCCCGGGCGTCGTGACGACGTCCAGCGTCACGGATTCGTTCGCGGTGTTGAAGGTGATCGAATACGGCCGGTCGTACTCTCCCTTCGCGCTCTCCTTGACGCATTTGATCCCCTCCACCTGCTGATGAAAGGTGTTCATGTCGGTGGGGGCGGAGAACGTGACGGTTTTTCCGGTCGCGTTGTCCGTCACGACGATGCTTTCCGTGACGGTGTAACCCGTCGCCTTTTCGACAAGCGGCGGGAGCAGGGATTCGAGCAGGACCACGCCCGGCGCTTCGCAGGAGACGAGCAGGGGGAAGAGAAGCAGGGCGGCAAGCGCGAGGCAAAGCGTCATACGGGTTTTCTTCATAAGCTCCTCGTTTCTTCGTGCGTTCGCGTGGGCCGTGAGGCGGGAAACGCGCCGCAGTTCTACAATTCGATATCTGTTGTATGTATTATACCGCAAAACCGGACGGAATGCAAGCCGGTTTTGATTTTTTTTGCGATTTTATTTGCACTCCCGTCCGCCGTGTGGTATAATACAGGAAAAGAATTCGAAAAAAACGGTGATCCTCATGAAAAAAATGCTCGTCGTCGACGGAAACAGCATCGTCAACCGCGCGTTCTTCGGCATCCGGCCCCTGTCCACGAAGGCGGGACTTCCCACGAACGCCGTCTTCGGCTTTCTCATGATTCTGAAAAAGCACCTCGACGCGCTCGCGCCGGACTTTAAGGTCTGCGCGTTCGACGTGCACGAGCCCACCTTCCGCCATAAAGCGTATGCGGACTACAAGGGCAACCGCAAGGGCATGCCGGACGAGCTGAAGGCGCAGATGCCCTATGCGAAACGCGCTGCCGCCGCCCTCGGCTTTCTCGTCGTCGAATGCCCCGGCTGGGAAGCGGACGACGTGATCGGCACGGTCGCCGCCCTCGGGGATGAGAGGGGAGATATCGAAACCACCGTTCTCACCGGGGACCGCGACTCCCTCCAGCTCATCACGGCGACCACAAGCGTGATGCTCGCGAAAACGAAGGAAGACCTCAGCATGACCCCCGAGACCTTCTTCGAGGCGTACGGGGTCACCCCCGCGCAGTTCGTCGACGTCAAGGCGCTCATGGGGGACTCCTCTGACAATATCCCGGGCGTCGCGGGCATCGGGGAGAAGACCGCTTTGAAGCTCATTCAGACAGCGGGCTCGCTCGACGCGCTGTACGCCCCCGGCGGAGAAGGCATGACCGGGCTCAGCGCGGGCACCGTCAAAAAGCTCGAAGAGGGCAGGGAATCCGCGTACCTCTCCCGCTCGCTTTCCGAAATCAAAAGAGACGCCCCCGTCGGCGACCGGCTGTACGAGGAGCGCCCGATCGACGGGGAGGCTTTCCGGACGCTGTGCGCGGAGCTTGAGTTCCGCGACATGCCGAAACGCTTCGGCATAGACGAGCAAGTGAGCGTGAGCGCGCCCGCCGCACAGCCCCCGTCCGAGACGCGCGTCACGGAAGCGGAGAGCTTCGACGCCCTCTCTTTTGACGCAGAACATCCCGCTTTTCTCTCGTACGACGGCACGGACGCCGCGCTCTCGGTCTCGGAGGGGGAAACCGTCCTCTTCAAAAACGCGGATCGGGACGCGCTCTCGGCGTTCCTTCGCCGCGTCCCCGTCGTCTGCCACGATTTCAAGACCCTTTTGAGAACCCTGCATATTCCCGGCGAAGGGATCGACTGCCGGTATGACACCATGCTCGCCGCATATCTCTTGAACCCCGGCAAGAGCAAATATCTTCTCCGCGACGCCGCCTCGGAATACGGCATGACCGCACCGGCTATGGAAGGCACGGCGGGGGACGCTTCTCTCGTCCGCGGGCTCCACGCCGCGACGAAGGACAAGCTTGCCGAGGCCGGTATGGAAAAGCTGCTCGGCGATATCGAGATCCCGCTCTCGTCCGTGCTCGCCTCGATGGAGGAGACGGGCTTCCGCATCAATCCGGAGGGCATCCGCGTCTACGCCGAAGAGCTGAAACGCGCGGAGGACGCCTTGCAGAAGACGATCTGGACGGAAGCGGGTCACGAATTCAACATCAATTCCCCGAAGCAGCTCGGGGAGGTGCTGTTCGAGGAGCTCGGCCTGCCTGCCGGGAAGAAGACCAAAACCGGGTACAGCACCGACGCGGACACGCTCGAGGAGCTTCTGCCCTATCACACGATCGTCGGGGACATTCTGAACTACCGCCAGATCGCGAAGCTCCGCGGGACCTATGGGGAGCCGCTGATCGCGCAGGCGGACGAAAAAGGGCGCATCCACACGCGCCTCAACCAGACCGGAACGGCGACCGGACGGCTCGCGTCGAGCGATCCGAACCTGCAGAACATCCCCGTCCGGATGGAGCTGGGCAGGGAACTCAGAAAGTATTTCATCGCCGAGGACGGATACCTGCTCGTCGATGCGGACTATTCCCAGATCGAGCTGCGCCTTCTCTCGGTGCTTGCGGACGACGAGAACATGAAGCGCGCGTTCCTCGAGGGCGAGGACATCCACACCGCCGTCGCCGCCGAGGTGTTCGGTCTGGAAAAGGACGAGGTGACGCCGGAGCTGAGACGGCGCGCCAAGGCGGTCAATTTCGGCATCGTCTACGGCATCGGGGATTTCTCCCTCTCAAAGGATCTCGGCATCACAAGGCGTCAGGCGAAGGAATATATCGAAAACTATCTCGCGACCTATCCGGGCGTCGACGCCTATCTGAAGCGCACGGTCGCAGAGGCGAAGGAAAACGGCTGGACGACCACCATGTTCGGGCGGAGGCGCAACATCCCGGAGCTCAAGGCGCAGAACCGCAATCTCCGCTCGTTCGGAGAGCGCGTCGCCATGAACAGCCCGATCCAGGGCACGGCGGCGGACGTCATCAAGATCGCCATGATCCGCGTGGACCGGGCGCTCAGGGAAGCGGGACTTGACGCGCGGCTCATCATGCAGGTGCACGACGAGCTGATCGTCGAGGCAAGGGAAGACTGCGCGGACGAAGCCGCCGAGCTGCTCGTGCGCGAGATGGAAAACGCCGTGAAGCTCTCCGTCCCCCTCACCGCGGACTGCGGCATGGGCAAGAGCTGGTACGAGGCGAAATAAAAAAGCGCGAGGACCGTCGGTCATGCCGACGGTCCTCGCTTGCGTTAATCCTTCACATTCAAAAACACCCTGAAATCTCCCTGCCTCAGCACCCCGATCAAATCGCCGATCGACGTCAGTCTCCGTTTGACCTCGATCCCGCCGAGGCGGCGCGCGCCGCTCGAGTGGCAGTCCGAGCCCGCGGTGGTGAGAAGGCCGTAGCTCGCAGCGTATGCAGCCGCTCTCTCGTTTACGACCGGGGGCTTTGTCGCGTTGATGACTTCCACGGCGTCCACATGATGGGGCAGCAGCCGGATATAGGGGATGTAGCCTGCCTCGTGGAAGGGATGCGCGTGGCTGACAAACCCGCCCGATTCCCGCACGAGATTGAGATAGGCGCGCACGTCCATCGTCCTCACCTCCGGGTGAAGAAGGAGCCAGTCGTTGTCCAGCCCGTAGGTGAGAAAATCCGTTCCGGAGTAGGAGTATTCCCAGCCGTAGAACACGTCGAGCCCGATCTCATCCCCGCGCGCCTTGACGTTCTCGAAGCCCTTTTTGAACGCTGCGCACCAGTCCTCCCACGGCTGATCCCGGGGCACGCGCGTGTTTCCCGCATAGAAATGATCGGTCACGACCAGCCCCGCGTAGCCCTCGCTCTTGTAAAAGTCTGCGAGCTCCGCGCCCGGCGTTCTCGCGCAGGCGCTGCCCTCGTAGGTGTGCACATGCAGATCGTAGCGGTAGATCCCGTCTTCCATGCTTACCTCCTTGCGATCGCCTCGACGGCGCGGGCGTCCGTGACCTCGTTCTGTTCGTCCGTGATCCGCGAAAAGCCGCGGTAGCTCCAGACCGCGCGTCCGATCCCGTGCGCGAGGCAGAGGTCGGCGACGTCGTTCAGCCACCGCACCGCGGAGTCCATATCCGCGTTAGCGATCACGCCGTACTCGCCGAGATAGAGGGGGCGGTCGTGCGTCTCGATGAAATCAAATGCGGGCTGCATGACGGCGGCGATGTAATTCTTGTCCACGATCCCGCCCCGCTTCATGCCGAAGGGCACGGAATCCCCGTAATAAGCCCGGTGCTCGTCGAAGGCGAAGGGATAGGTCACGGGCTTCTGATATGCCCGGTTCTGCTCCACCCACGAAGCGCGCTGATGCGTGAACAAAAAGGGCTCGTACATGTGGAAGGTGTAAATGATGTTCGGGTTCTCCGAGATCTCGAGGTTTTTGAGCTCGAAGACCGAATTCCAGCGGTTTCCCCCGACGATGATCTTCCGCTCCGGCGTGACCGCGTGGATCAGCGCCGCGGTCTCTGACCACAGTGCGTTCCACGGTCCGCTGTCCTCCCAAACGAGCTCGTTCAGAAGCTCGAAGCGGAGATTGTCCCCTTCGGAGGCGTACCGCCTCGCGAAAAAGGTCCAGATGCTCTGATACCGCGCGCGGCTTTCGGGATTCGTGAAGAGATCGTTCTTCGCGCCGTTGCCGAAGAAGAATCCGGGCGCGTGGTGCAGATCGAGCACGAGGTTCAGCCCCGCGTCCTTCGCCATGCGGATCGCGCCGTCGATGTACGAAAGCCCCTCTTCCCGGTATACGCCGGGCTTATCGTCCGACTCAAACAGGAAATAGTCCACGGGCAGGCGGACGTGGTCGCAGCCCCAGGACGCCATGCGGTGAAAATCGGGCGCGGTAATATAGGTCGAATGGTGTTCGGCACCCTTTGCGCCGTACTGCGAGAGTCAGTGACCGAGGTTGCACCCCGCCATGTAGCCGTCAAGTCTTTTCATAAGCTCACCTCCGTTGTTTCGTTATACCCGCTCCCCGTACGCCGCGTCGATCAGCTCGGTATATTCCCGCCAGACGGCGGAGAGCGCTTCCAGATCCTCCCGCTCAAACGCGAAGCCGCCCGGGATGGGGGAGACGCAGTAGATGTCCGGCACGCCCGAGGACGGCTGATCGAGCATCCAGCGCATGGTGTCGCGCCGGGTGTTGAAGCCCGCGTTGTCGGTGTCGATCAAGGTGTCCGGCATGGCGATGCGGTACATCTTCGCCCGCATTTCGAGGTCCTCCCGGCAGTCGCGGTTGTCGGGGTTGTAGTCGTGTAGCCGCGCCTGATCGCAGAGATGCGCGAAATAGGGGTGGCAGGGCGAGCAGTTGACGATCGCGTCGGGCTTGATCGCCTTCACGGTGTCGTAAATATGCTTCATGAAGTCGTAAAGCAGCTCGACGCCGTATTTGCCCGAATAGGTTTTGAAGTCCCGCCCGATCGGGATCTGGAAGGCATAGTCGATCTTGATCCCGTCGCAGTCGTAGCAGCCTTTGTCCGGGGAGAAGATTCGGGTAAGCGCCTCGTCGAGCATTTTGAGAAAGATCGGATGCGAGGGGTCGACGCGCTTCTCTCCCGCCTCCGTCGTGACCGTCGCCGCGTCGTCCAGCCCCTCCGGGTCGAAGACCTTGAACCAGAGCATGGTGTGCACGCCCTCCGCGTGCCTCCTGTCGACGAAGGCGCGCAGATCGCTCCACTTGTTTTCGTCCGCGACGTCGGAGCAGTACTGCCCCTGCCATTTGTCGTCGATGATCAGGCACCGCGGGTACAGCCCCGCCGCGCGCAGGCGCTTCAGATATTCCTCGTACACGACTTCCCGCGCCGCGTCCGGGCCCCGGTAGGGCAGCCCGTTGTCCGCGAACTGTTCGATCCATCCGCACGCCATCGGCCCGTGCCAGAATTTCGGCGGCACGGCTTTTTTCTTTGTCTCCGCGATGCCGGAGACGAAATAGAACCGCGCGTACTGTTGCATGGCGTCGTATTCGTCCTGTGCGCCGAAGCCGACGATGGAGGGCGCCGTCCACTCGCCGTCGATCCGGACGTGGCCGAACGGATCGGTCGAGAGATAGAACGCGCTTTTCCACGCCCTCGTCGTCGGCGTGTAGTCGAAGGAATTGAAATTGTGCTCCCCCTTTTCCGCGACGAGCCCGAGCGCGAGCTGACGGGAGAGGGCGGGGCAGCGGAAGGAATAGCAGAACATCGGCGGCACCATGAGCACCGACCAGCGGTGGCAGGGCGTGGAGGCCTTGAACCAATAGTCCTCCTTGTTGTACCACGATTTGCAGGGATTGAACCCGTATTCGAACTCGTACGCGCTGCCGTGACCCGCTTCCGCCGCGTTGCCGGTGAAGTATTCGACCGTGTCCGCGCGTCCCTTCCCGCGCACCTTCACATAGTAGCGGAAGCGGAGCGGATCGCAGACGAGGGTGTAGGTCTTTTCCTCCCAGAGGGAGCTTTTGTTCTTCCAAACGAAGGTCGTGACGGCGCCCTCCGTTTTCATATCGGCGAGAACGGGGAGCGCGGGCTCTTCGTCCCGGACGGGCTTGCCGTCGTCTCCGAGAACGTGCACCGCCGAGCGCACGTCCAGTCCCGCGACCTCGCAGCCGTCGAGAATGACTCCGATTTTCCCGTCTTCGATTTCGAGCGCGTATCCGTGTTTTTTCAGAGAAACCATGCCGCACACCTTGCTTTTTCAGAATTTCTGTGGTAAGATAGAACTTGCACAATGTGATTATAACGCATTTCGGAAATGCTCACAAGGGGCAGAATCACCAAAATGCCCTCTTTCTTTTTGTGCGTCCGGACAAGGGAGTTTTTCGGTCACGGACGCCGGAAAGGCAGGTAAACTTGAAAACGCTGTTCAAAACGCTTCGCTCCTACGCGCTCGAATCCGCGCTCGGGCCGCTGTTCAAGCTGCTCGAGGCGCTGTTCGAGCTCTTCGTTCCCCTCGTGGTCGCCGACATCATCGACCTCGGCATCGAACCCGGGGACCGCAGCGTCGTCACGAAAAAGTTCTTCGTGCTGATCGCGCTCGGGCTGATCGGCATCGTCTGCTCGATCACCGCGCAGTATTTCGCGGCGAAGGCGTCCGTCGGCACGGCGGCAAAGCTGCGCCGGATGCTGTACGCGCATATCGAGGAGCTTTCGTTTGCCGATCTCGACCGCATCGGCGTCCCCGCCCTCATCACGCGGCTGACCGGGGATGTCAATACCGTGCAGAACGGGCTGAACCTCTCCCTGCGCCTGCTGTTGCGCTCCCCCTTCGTTGTGTTCGGCGCGATGATCATGGCGTTCACCATCGACCGCGGCGCGTCTCTGATCTTCCTCGGCGTGATCGCCGTGCTGGGCGCGGTGGTGTTCGGCGTGATGCTCGGCTCGGTCCCCGCGTACAAAAAGGTGCAGAAGGAGCTGGACGGGCTCACCGGAACGACCAGGGAAAACCTATCCGGCGCGCGCGTGATCCGGGCGTTTCGCATGGAGGAGAGCGAGCGGGAGAGATTCGCCTCCCGCAACGATGCCCTTTATAAAAAGCAGGTGTTCGCCGGCAGGATCTCCGCGCTCATGAATCCCATGACCTTCGTGATCCTGAACGCGGGCATCATCCTGCTGCTTCACACCTCGGGCATGCGGGTGGAAAACGGCTCCCTCACCACCGGTCAGGTTGTCGCGCTCTACAACTACATGACGCAGATCCTCGTCGAGCTTGTGAAGTTCGCGAACCTCATGATCTCGATCTCGAAGTCGATCACCTCCATGAAGCGCGTGGACGAGGTCCTCGCGACGGAGCCCGGCATGCGCTTTGCCGCGTCCGATCCCGATGAGGATCCGGACGCGCCCGCCGTCGAGTTCCGCGGCGTTTCGCTTTCCTACGGAGGGGTCGGCGCGGACGCCGCGCTCACAAATCTGAGCTTTTCCGTCCGGCGCGGCGAGACCGTCGGCATCATCGGCGGCACGGGCTCGGGCAAGAGCTCACTTGCCGCCCTCATCCCGCGCTTCTACGACGCGACGGAGGGAGAGGTGCTCGTCAACGGCGCGGACGTGAGGACCTATCCGGCGAAGACCCTGCGCTCGAAAATCGGCTATGTCCTTCAGCGCGCGTCGCTCTTTCGGGGCAGCATCCGCTCGAATCTGCTCTGGGGCAAGCCGGACGCGACGGAGGAGGAACTGACGGCGGCGCTCGGCTCGGCGCAGGCGTCGGATGTCGTCGCGGCAAAGGAGGACGGGCTCGATTCCGCCGTCGAGCAGAACGGGCGCAATTTCTCCGGCGGTCAGCGGCAGAGGCTGACCATAGCCCGCGCCCTTGTGCGCAGGCCCGAAATCCTGATTTTCGACGATTCCGCGTCCGCGCTCGATTTCGCGACCGACACGGCGCTGCGCCGCGCGCTCGCCTCCCTCGATTACGCGCCGACCGTCTTCATCATATCCCAGCGCACCTCGTCCATCCGGCACGCCGACCGCATCCTCGTTCTGGATGACGGCGCGCTCGTCGGCATGGGACGGCACGACGAGCTGCTCGAAAGCTGCGCCGTCTACCGCGAGATCTACGAGTCCCAGTACGTGAAGGAGGCGAGCGAATGAAAAAAGCCGATATGAAAACGTCCGCACGCCGCGAAACGCTGAAAAGGCTCCTGTCCTATCTCCGCCGCTCGCTCCCCGCGCTTGTTCTGACGATCCTCTTCGCGGTACTGACCGTCGCTCTCTCCCTCTGGATCCCGATCTTATGCGGACGCGCTGTGGACTGCATGGCGGAAGAGGGCGGCGTCGATTTCCGGGGCATTGCGGACAATCTCGTGAAGATCGGCGCGGCGGCGGCGCTGTGCTCGATCCTGCAGTGGGTGATGAACTCGCTCAACAACGCGATGACCTGCCGCGTGATCTGTGACGTGCGCCGCGACGCCTTCGCCACCCTGACACGCCTGCCGCTTTCCTATGTGGACTCCCACCCGCACGGTGCGACGGTCAGCCGGGTCATCGCGGACGTCGACCAGTTTGCCGACGGGCTCCTGCTCGGTTTTACGCAGTTCTTCACGGGGATCGCGACGATCGTCTGCACCTTCGTCTTCATGCTGACGATCAGCCCCCTCATCACGCTCGCCGTCGTCGTGCTCACGCCCCTGTCCCTTTTCGTCGCGTCGTTCATCGCAAAGCGCACCTATGACATGTTCCGGGCTCAGTCCGACACGCGCGGCGAGCTCACCGCGCAGATCAACGAGGTGATCGGGACGCAGGCGGTCGTCCGCGCCTTCTCGAAGGAGGAGGACGCGCTCGCCGAATTCGACGGGATCAACGCACGGCTTGAGAAATGCTCGCTCCGCGCCATCTTCTTCTCGTCCATTACCAACCCGTCGACACGCTTCATCAACAACCTTGTGTATGCCGCAGTCTGCCTGACCGGGGCGCTGACCGTGATTTCCGGAGGAATGACCGTGGGCGGGCTGACGAGCTTTCTCGCCTACGCGAATCAGTACACGAAGCCCTTCAACGAGATCTCCGGCGTCATCACCGAGCTGCAGAACGCGCTCGCCTGTGCGGAGCGCATCTTCGCCCTCATCGACGAGAAGCGGGAGACGCCCGACGCGCCGGACGCGCTGCGGCTCGACGGCGTGCGCGGAGAGGTGAGGATCGAGAACGCGGCGTTCTCGTACACGCCCGAAAAGGAACTGATCCGCGACCTGAACCTCGCGGTCGCGCAGGGTCAGCGCGTGGCGATCGTGGGACCGACGGGGTGCGGCAAGACGACGATCATCAATCTGCTCATGCGCTTTTACGACGTGGACCAGGGCTCGATCTCCGTCGACGGATGCGATATCCGGAATGCGGCGCGCCATTCCCTGCGCGGAGCGTACGGCATGGTCCTGCAGGATACCTGGATCATGCGGGGCACCGTGCGCGACAACATCGCAATGGGCAGGGAAGCGAGCCGGGAGGAAATCGAGGCAGCGGCGCGGGCTGCGCACGCGCACAGCTTCATCCGCCGCCTGCCGCAGGGGTATGACACCGTGATCGGCGACGAGGGCGGCGTGCTTTCCGCCGGCCAGCGCCAGCTTCTCTGCATCGCGCGGGTCATGCTCGCGATCCCGCCCATGCTCATCCTCGACGAGGCGACCTCCTCCATCGACACCCGCACCGAAATGAAGATCCAGAATGCGTTCGCCGCCCTGATGCGCGGACGGACGAGCTTCATCGTGGCGCATCGGCTGTCCACGATCCGCGAGGCGGACATCATTCTCGTGATGAATGCTGGGAAGATCGTGGAGAAGGGAACGCATACAGAGCTGCTCGCGAAGAACGGCTTTTACGCAAGGCTGTGGAACAGCCAGTTCGAGGCGGTCTCGTAAATCGCACAGCTCCGCCTCCGCTCCTCCCGCCCCGCGGTTCCGTTTTCCCCGTCCCGAAAAAGAGAAATCCGGTCGGATGCTTTTCGCTGCATCCGACCGGAGCTTTTTTTACGTTCTTCGCTTTTTCAGTTCTCGTAAACCGCGTCGGGTTCGCCGTCGCCGTCGGTGTCGCTGATGATCGTGTCCACAGCGCCGTTTTCGTCGGTGTCCATGAAAACGGTGTCCGCTTCACCGTCGCCGGTGGTGTCGACGAGATAGGCGTCGATGTCGCCGTCGCCGTCGAGATCGACTTCGTCAAGCACGTCGAGCTTCTTTTTCTTCTTTTCGATGAGCTTGAGGGTGACGATGACGCACGCGGTGACCGCGCAGATGAAAGCGATCGCGATGAAGATGAGCTTCAGCGTGTCCTTCCTCTTTTCGGGCTCAAAGCCGAATCTGTCGAAGTAGTTCTTGAAGTTCTGCATAACGCAACTCCTTTTCCATAAAGAATCGGTACACTGTTCATATTTTAACGGAATTCGTACCGGAATGCAAGACCTTGCCGGTCAAATTTACGATTCGTTCGCATTTTGTTCTTGATTCGCCGCAAGACCCCGCCCTTGACAGGGAGGGGAAAAGCTGATATAATGATTTCAGAGAGACGACAAGGAGGCAGGCATGGAGTACAACTGCGCGATACGGGATATGAAAAGCGGGATGGAGGTCGAGGGCTTCTATCTCCTGAAACAGGCGGCAGCGAAAACCACGACGGCGGGAAAGCTGTATCTCGCGGCGACGATCGAAGACAAAACCGGATCGATCGAGGTCAAAAAGTGGGACTATCAGGGCGGGATCGAGCAGGAGGATACCGGACACGTCGTGAAAATCCGCGGCGAGGTCTCGGAATACCGCGGCGCGCTCCAGCTCACGCTCGGACGCATCCGCCGGGCGACGGAGAGCGACGTCTTCCGCGTGACCGATCTCGTGCCGACCGCGCCCATCGACCGCGACGGGACCATGAACGCCGTCCGTGCGATGATCGCGTCGATGGAGGACGGGGATTACCGCGCGCTCGCCGAAATCATGCTCGAGGAACACGGGGAGGCGTTCGCGTCCATTCCCGCGGCGAAAAGCATGCACCACGCCTTCCTTTCCGGGCTCCTGATGCACACATACAACATGCTTCTGACGGCGGATTTTCTCGCGAAGCTCTATCCCGGGGTCGTGAACCGAAGTCTGCTTCTCACGGGGACCCTGCTGCACGATTTCGCGAAAAGCGAGGAATTCGCGTTTTCCGAGCTCGGTCTCGTCACGGGCTACACGACGAAGGGCAAGCTGCTCGGACACCTCGTCATGGGCGCGGAGGAAGTGAGAAAGGCCGCGGAGGGACTCGGTCTGCCGGAGGAGAAGATCATGCTTCTCACCCACATGATCCTTTCCCACCACGGGGAGCCGGAGTTCGGCGCCGCCGTGATCCCGCGGTTTGCCGAGGCGGAGCTGCTCTACCACATCGACCTGATCGACAGCCGGATGGAGATCGTGCGGGAAAACCTCGAAAACGTCGAGCCCGGCGCGTTCTCTTCGAAAATTTTCGCGCTTGACCGCGATCTTTACCGCCACGAATGAGGAGGGCAGAATGAATTCCGAATTGCTGATGGACCTGAAAACCCGCCTTCACGAGGCGAAACACGCCGTGTTTTTCGGCGGCGCGGGCATGTCCACCGCGAGCGGCATCCCGGATTTCCGCGGCTCGCAGGGGCTGTATACGACGAGCCGGGAGTCCTCGCCGGAATATCTTCTGAGCGTGACCTGCCTCCGCCGCGAGCCACAGCGCTTCTTTGATTATTATCGCTCTGCCATTTTGTATCATGACGCCGCGCCCAACGCCGCGCACCGCGCGCTCGCGAAGCTCGAGAAGGACGGCGTTTTGAAGGCGCTCATCACCCAGAACATCGACGGCCTGCATCAGGCGGGCGGAAGCCGGCGCGTGCTCGAGCTGCACGGTTCGGTCGCGCGGGCGTACTGCGCGAAATGCGGAAAAGAGATCGACAGTGACGTGATCGCAGAGGAAAAGAGCGTCCCGCGCTGCCCGGACTGCGGCGGCGTCGTCCGACCCGACGTTGTGCTGTACGGGGAATATCTTCCCGAAGACGTGTTCGAGGACGCGGTGAGGGAGATCGGGGAGGCGGACTTTCTGCTCGTCGGCGGCTCCTCGCTCACGGTCCAGCCCGCGGCGTCCCTCGTCGAGTCCTTCATCCGCCGGGACGCGGGACCGCTCGCAATCCTCAACAAGACCCCGACCGATTACGACGCGTGGGCGGACTTCCTCGTCCGCGACCCGGTCGAGGAGGTTTTGCCGATCCTCGCGGGGGAATGATCCGCAGTGAACAGAATAAAACGGGGCTGTCGCAAATAGGCCAAAAGTTTTCGCCCGCCTTTTTCAAAATGGCGTCCGGGGATGCGAGGCATCCCCCGGTGTCGGGACGGAGTCCTGACCCGAGGTCCCGAGATTCGCGCGGAGCGCGAACTCTCCGACCTCGGAACACCCAAGACTTTGAAAGAGTTCCTCTTTTTGGTCCTTTTGGGTTCAGCTTGCTGAACCGGCTCCTCTGATAAAGGAGAAAAAGGACG
>JAFYBN010000029.1 GCA_017540175.1 Clostridia bacterium
AAAACAGGCTGTCGCAAATAGTCCCAAAAGTTTTCGTCCACCTTTTTCAAAAGGTGGTGGGGTGTCGGGGCAACGCCCTGACCCGAGGTCCGCAGACCTCGGAACACCCAAGACACGGAAAGAGTTCCTCTTTTTGGTCCTTTTTCTCCTCGATAAAGGAGAAAAAGGACAGCTGTCGGCTCTGAAAAGCAAGAGGGCTGTTGCATTTCTCCGTTTTCTGGCGTTAATGCGACAGCCCCATTTCTATTGGTCTGTATGAAAGAAGACGATCGGACCCGAAATCCGCAAAAGCGGAAACGATTACTCGATGACGATTGCCCGGATGATGCCTTCCTCGCTTTCGAGCTCATGCGTCATTTCGGGGGTGATCTTCGCGTAGGTGTCCATGAGGGAAACGGCGTAATCTCCGCGCGAGCGGTTCACCATGTTTTCGATGTTGATGTTTCTGTCCGCAAGCGTGGACGTCACATGGGAGATCATGTTCGGGATGTTCTTATGCAGAATAACGATCCGTCCCGCGTCCGTGCGCGGCATGTCGATGGCAGGGAAGTTCACGCTGTTGCGGATGTTGCCGGTTTCGAGGAACTGGATCAGTTCGTCCGCCGCCATAGCCGCACAGTTCTCTTCGGATTCCTCTGTCGACGCCCCGAGGTGGGGAATGGCGATGATGCCGGGGACGCCGATGATTTCCTCGGTCGGGAAGTCCGTCACATAGGAAGCGACCTTGCCGGATTCGAGAGCTTCCTTCAGATCGGCGGCGTTCACGAGATCGGCGCGGGAGAGGTTGATGATCCGCACGCCGTCCTTCATGATCGAGAGGGAGGTGGAGTTGATCATGCCCTTCGTTTCCTTGGTCGCCGGCACGTGCAGGGTGACGTAATCGCTCTGAGCGAAGACATTTTCATAGGTTGAAGCTTTTTTCACGGAGCTGGACAGTCCCCAAGCCGCGTCCACGGTGAGGTAGGGGTCACATCCGATGACGTTCATGCCGAGCGCTTTCGCGGCGTTCGCAACCAGACCGCCGATCGCGCCGAGGCCGATCACGCCGAGGGTCTTGCCCTTGATTTCTACGCCGCCGAACGCGCTTTTTCCGGCTTCCACGGCTTTCGCGACGCCGCCTTCGGGATCCTTCAGCGATTTCGCCCATTCGACGCCGCCCGTGATGTTGCGGGAAGCCATGAGAAGCGCTGCGATGGTGAGCTCCTTCACGCCGTTCGCGTTCGCGCCGGGGGTGTTGAACACGACGATGCCCGCGTCCGCGCAGGCTTCGATGGGGATGTTGTTTACACCCGCGCCGCAGCGGGCGATGGCCTTGAGCGATTCCGGAAACGCGGTGTCGTGCAGGGAAGCGGAGCGGACCATGATCGCGTCGGGATTCTCGACGTCGGCGGAAACCTCGTAAGCGGCGGGATTGAACCGGCCGGTGCCGGCAGCGGAGATTTTATTGTAAAGCTTGATCTTCTTCATTTCAGTCACTCCTCATTTCGGATTCTTTTCCGCGAAGTCCTTCATAAACGCGACAAGGCTTTCGACGCCCTCATACGGCATCGCGTTGTAGATCGACGCGCGCATGCCGCCGACGGAGCGATGGCCCTTGAGATTCTTCATACCGGCGGCCGCCGCTTCCTTCGCGAATTTCTTGTCGAGGTCTTCGATCCCGGTGATGAAGGTGACGTTCATCATGGAACGGCTCTTCGGCTGAACGGGCGCGATATAATAATCCTGATGATCGAGGTAATCGTAGAGCAGGGCGGCTTTCTTCTGATTGCGTTTTTTCATCTCTTCAAGACCGCCGATGGAAAGGAGCCATTCGTACACAAGCCCCGCCATGTAGATCGCGTAGCACGGCGGCGTATTGTACATCGAGCCGTTGTCCGCCATGAGCTTCCAGTCGAGCATGGAAGGCGTCGCGGGATTCGTCCAGCCGAGAAGATCCTCGCGGATGATCGCGACGGTCAGACCGGCGGGAGCCATGTTCTTCTGCGCGCCGGCGTAAATCACGCCGAATTTCGTCACGTCGACGGGCTCGGAGAGGATGCAGGAGGAAAGGTCGGCGACAAGCGGAATATCTCCGGTGTCCGGGATGTACCAGTATTTCGTGCCGTAGATGGTGTTGTTGAAGCAGATGTGCACGTAATCGGCATCCGGGCGGAAGGATTCGCGGGTCGTCTCCGGAACAAACGCGAAGTTCGCGTCCTTGGAAGAAGCGGCGACGGCGCAGTCGCCGTATTTCTGACCTTCTTTATACGCCTTCGTGGAGAACTGACCGGAGAGGATGTAGTCCGCTTTGCCCGTCTTCATGAGGTTGAGCGGAACGGCGGCAAACTGCGTCGACGCGCCTCCCTGAAGGAAGAGCACTTTGTAATTGTCCGGGATCGCCATGAGTTTTCTGAGATTCTCTTCCGCCTTCTGAATGATCGCTTCGAAATCAGGAGAACGGTGGCTCATTTCCATCACGGACATGCCAGCTTCGCCGTAATTCACAAGCTCAGCGGCCGCCTTTTCCAGCACGGGGAGGGGAAGCATCGAAGGACCGGCGGAGAAATTATAAACCCGATTCATCATGAACTCCTTTGTATGAACAGCCGGAAACGTCGAAAACGGAACGCACGATAACCAGCTATAAATTTTCATTTATTATACAGGATTTTTATATTTTTGTCAACGGAGAAAAGGGATTTGAACCCCGTGGTTTTTGATGAAAATGCTCCATAAACGGATGTGTTGTTTTATGAAGAACGACAAACAGAGCCGGGCGTTTGACCGATTCTGCTTTTTTATCGCAAACCGTTCATTGCGTTTGATGCGCCGCGAAAACGGCATATGCGGTTTTTCATGCACGAGCGGGAAACTCTGCCGTGGAATCCGCGTTCGTTCTCAGCGCCGTTCGATAAACTCCATATTCGTGACATAGTTCACGTCAGGCTTGCCGGAGAGCGCCTTCAGCACGCGCTCCATATGCGCCCAGCTGTTGAACTCCTCCCCGCGGTCGAGCTCAAAGCTGTGTCCCCAGAGATAGAAAACGAGGTCGTGATCCTTCGGTTCCGCGGCGAGAAACTCGTCGATCAGACGGAATACCTCGGGGTTTCTGTGGTGCGTGGTGGGATGGAAGAGAAGCGGCTCCTCCGGCGGATCGAAGGCGGAGGTCGCTTTCACGGTCCGGGCGTACCGGATGCCGATTTCCCGGAGGGTGTCGACCACAAGCTCATTGTAGGTACCGTAGGGATAGGCGTGACCGAGGACGGGATAACCCGCAATTTCGGTCAGATTTTTGATGTCCTCACGGATCTCATGCTCGATGTCTTCCTTCGAAAGCTGTTCCAGATGGGGGTGGGTCAGGGAATGGGTCGCGATCTCGTGCCCGCGGTAGAGCTCTCGCGCCTCTTCCCGGCTGACATACCAAGCTTCCCGGTCGGAGGGAGGCATGGAGGAAGAAATCAGGTTGAACGTACATTTGATGCCGTAGGCATTGAGCATTTCGACAAAGGGGCGGTCGAATTTCGCCCCGTCGTCATAACTGAGCGTGACGTATTTTTTCATGTCGGAAAACCCTCCTTTTTTTCATTATAAACCCGCCGCGCGAAAAATGCAAGGAACCGTGAGGAAAAACGAATAAAAAAAGAAATTTTCTATAAATATATCCGAGACAGGGAACTTTCGCGGAAGGAGAAACGTCTAAAAGGCAGTTAAGAAACGAGCGAAACGGAGGCTGTCGTTATGAGAAAAAGAAATTTCATGCCCTTCTTTTTGGTCCTTGCGCTGACCTTCACCCTGCTGTCTTGCAGCGCGGATAAAAGCGCTGCTTCCGACAACGGATACTCTTATGCGGCACAATCCAAAGCTTCGTATGCTCAATACGATGAAGCAGCAAGCGACGTCGAAACCGCCCCCGCGTCGTTTGGCGCGTCGGATGCCGCGAGGACCGGTGAGACTTCTTCCGCAAACGATCTCTCCGCCCGCAAAATCATCCGTACGGCAAACCTTACTTTTGAAACAAAGGAATACGACCCGTTCATCCAATCCGTTTCTTCCTGTGTCGCGGCGCACGGCGGCTATTTTGAATCCTCGGAATCCTATGGCGCAGGCATTTACTCGAGCGGCGGCATGCGCAGCGCAAATATGACCATCCGTATCCCGGCCGACCGGTACGACGCGTTTATGGAAGCGGTGTCCGAAATCGGCGCGATGACCTACCGCTCGGAATCCGAAAGCGATGTGACGATGACCTATGTCGACATCGAAAGCCGGATCCGTGCCCTGGAAACCGAGCACGCCACCCTTCTTCAGATCCTCGAAAAAGCGGAATCGCTGACCGACGTCATACAGCTGCAGAGCCGCATTTCCGAGGTCAATTATCAGCTGGATTCCTACAAATCCCAGATCCGCAAATACGACGATCTGATTTCCTACTGCACCGTTCACCTCTATGTCAGCGAAGTCCGGCGCGAAACCGTTCCGAATGAAGAAAAGCTCAGCTTCGGCGAACGGATCGGCGTCGGTCTGCGCGAAAACCTTCGCGATATCGGAGAGTTCTTCACGGATTTCACCGTCTGGTTCATCACCTCGCTGCCGACCATTCTAATCTGGTGCGCCGTGATCGCGGCGATCATCGTTCTGATCCGCCTGCTTCTGAAAAAGCGCAGGAAGCGCAAGGAACAAAAGCAACTCAAAGCATATCTCAAAGCTAAGGAATATGAGGCAAATCGGACATCCGGAGAAAACGGGTCGGACCGCAAATCGGAAAACAATGAAATCAGGGAAAAAGAAGACAACGATCGTGCTTAAAATCCTTCTCGGATTATTTCTTGCGACGGTTCTGTTCGTCCTGGCGGTCAACATTGCCGTGGTCGTGCGGACGAAGGATCGGGTTTTCCGCACGGACGAAGTAGATTTAGAAGGCGCGGACTGCATTCTCGTTCTGGGTGCGGGCGTCCGCAGCGACGGCACACCGAGCCACATGCTTGAAGACCGTCTGCTCGTCGGGATCGATCTCTATGAGCGGGGGCTTGCTCCCATGCTCCTCATGAGCGGTGACCACGGGACGAAGGAATACGACGAAGTCAACGCTATGAAGCGCTTCGCGGTTCAGCGGGGCGTGGACGCGGACGATGTTTTCATGGACCACGCGGGCTTTTCGACCTACGAATCCATCTGCCGCGCGAAGGAGATTTTCGGCGCGAAGAAGATCATCATCGTGTCTCAGGAATACCACCTGTACCGTGCGATCCACCTGGCCGACGTATTCGGCATCGATGCGATCGGCGTGTCTGCCGATCTCAGGACCTATGTCGGTCAAAGCGCACGGGACGCGCGCGAAATCGCCGCGCGGACCAAGGACTTCTTTTCGGGTATCGTCAAACCGAAACCGAAGTATCTCGGCGATCCCATTGATCTGACCGGAAGCGGCAGCGTGACCAACGACAGAAACTGAACAGGACGGGGAAGTCATACCGGCTTCCCTGTTTTTTTCAAATTTCAAAAAATCCGTGTTGCAATCCCGTCCGGGATATGTTATACTGAATTCAAAAGAAAAGCGGGAGGCACGAATGAAAACAACGGCTTTTCTGAGAACCGCGGACGGGAGAGAGATTCAGGTCGACACCCGGGAAGGACTCATCGGAGATGTCACGTTTTATTATCCCGACTTTGTGCCCGGCGACGCTCTGGACGAGGACGCAGGAGTGATTTGGCGGCTCGAGGCGCCCGATTCGGACTATCTTGCGATCCGAAGGCATTCCGAATTCTGGTGCTCGCCCGCGTTCGGAAATGACCTTCGTCTCGTGCCGGACGAAACCCAGCTTCTGCTGTGCCGAAGCGGTGAGAACTGGCTGGCGCTCCTTCCCGTTGTCGGCAGCGATTACAAATGCGTTTTCTTCGGCGCGGAAGGCGGGCTCTGCGCGAAGCAGTTCTCATGGGTCAAAAACCGTGCGGACTGCCGCGATCCCGCGTTCGTCGCGGCGGAAGGGACGGATCCCTTCGAGACGACGGAGCGGGCAGTCCGCGCGGCGGCAAAGGTTCTCGGCTCCCCCGTTCGGGAGGATCGGAGATACCCGGAGATCTTCAAATACCTCGGCTGGTGCTCGTGGGACGCTTTGCAGATCCGTGTGTCGGAGGCGGGGGTGCTCGAAAAATGCGCGGAATTTCGCGAAAAGGGAATTCCGGTCAAATGGGCGATCCTCGACGACATGTGGGCAGAGGTCGCGCCGTTCAATACCGCCGTCTACAACAGCCGCGAAGAAATGTTCCGCCTGATGCATTCCTCGCCCCTTTATGATTATGAAGCGTCTTACAAACGCTTCCCGAACGGGCTGAAGCACGCGATCGAAAAGATACACGCCTGCGGCATAAAAGTCGGCATCTGGCATCCTTCCACGGGTTACTGGTTCGGGCTTGATCCGGCAGGGGAGGCATACCGGAAGCTCTCTGATTATACAGTTGCCTTATCGGATGGCAGGATCATCTCCGACTGGCACGAAAACATGGCGTTTGCCTATTTCAATACGATGCACCGTTTTTTCCGCTCGTGCGGAGCGGATTTTCTCAAGGTCGACAACCAGAGCATGACGCGGCGGTTCTACAAGGGCATGGAAACCGTCGGACGCGTGACGAGAGAATGGCACCGCGGGCTGGAAGCCTCCGTCGGGCTGAATTTCGACAACGCCATGATCAACTGCATGGGCATGGCGTCCGAGGACATGTGGAACCGCGGCTTCTCACCCATTTCCCGCTGCAGCGACGATTTCCAGCCGGAAAACCGACCGTGGTTCACGAAGCATATCCTCCAGTGCGCATACAATTCGGTGCTTCAGGGGCAGTTTTTCTGGAGCGATTACGACATGTGGTGGACGGACGACACGCAGGCTGAGAAGAACAGCGTCCTGCGCGCCGTCTCCGGCGGTCCGATTTATGTGAGCGACGAGATCGGCCGGAGCCGCGCGGAGGTCCTCGCGCCGCTCTGCCTCTCGGACGGCAGAATCCTTCGCTGTGACCGCGTCGGGATGCCGACGGCGGACTGTCTCACCGTTGATCCGACAACCTCGGGAAAGCCGATCAAGATCCAGAACATTTCGAACGGCTGCGGGATCCTTGCCGCGTTCAACCTCAGCTCGGACAACACGCCCGTTTCGGGGACGGTCGGACCGGAGGACGTGCCGGGACTCGAAGGAGAGGAATACGTTGTGTTCGAGCATTTCAGCCGTTCGGTTACCGTCGTTCCGAAAACCGGGAGAATCCACGTTTCGCTGAGCGGCAACGACGATTACAGGCTCTACGTCATCGTTCCCATACAAAACGGATTCGCACCGATCGGTCGGGCGGATAAATTCGTCTCTCCCGCCGCGATCGCCGCGCGCATCGGCGAAGAGGTGACCCTCGCTGAACCGGGACCGTATGCTTATGTCAAAAACGGGAAATACTATGAGGAGGCTTATCATGAGTAAAATCGAATTCTCCGCTTTTTCCGGCGAAGACATGATGAAGCGCTTTCAGCGCGCCATGGCATTCTGCCGGGAGAATCCCGGAACCGAGCTCGTGATCGAGCCCGGCGTCTATGAGATCACAAGCGACCTTGCCCGGGAGGCGCAGGAACATGTCATGAGCGGAGACTGGGGCAGAAACCCG
Source organism: Clostridia bacterium (assembly GCA_017540175.1). Lineage (GTDB taxonomy): Bacteria > Bacillota > Clostridia > Oscillospirales > CAG-272 > UMGS1696. The sequence continues at coordinate 7,621 of JAFYBN010000029.1, forward strand.
CAGAGGATCATGTTTAGTCCCTCCTACAAATTTACCCGCGGACTTGATTTCGCCGGACAGCGCGGAATCACGATCTCGGCGGACGGCGTCACTTTGCTTGTCGACGGATTTATGGAGCCCGTTTCTGTCAGGGGCTGCTCCGATATCGAGATCCGCGGACTGACGATCGACCACAAGCGAAAGCCTTTCAGCGAGGGCAAGGTACGCATCCTCAGCAAGATCCTCGCGGGAGAAGAGGCAGGGAAGACCAACGCTGTCATCCGCATGAACGAGGACTGTCCCGTGAAGCGCGAAACGCCCCTGACGCTCCGCTATCTCTTTATCGACGAAGAAACCGGGCGCATTCTGCCGTGCTCCATCGATCACTATTCCGTGATGGACGCGCGATCCGTCAATGTCATCCTGCGCGGGGAGATTACGGACGGCGCGATCTTCTCAACGATTCATACCTACCATTCCCGCCCGGCGATCCTGATCGAAAACGCCGAAAATATTCGTCTGCGAGACGTGACGATCCACTCCCAGCCCGGTATGGGCATCGTCGGCAACCGGAGCGAAAACATCACGCTCACGGGACTGCGCGTCGTGCCCGCGCCCGGCTGGCATTGGTCGACCAATACCGACGCTACGCATTTCACGTCGATCAAGGGAACGCTCCGCTTCGAGAACTGCGAATGCGAGGGGCAGGGCGACGATTTCACGAATGTTCACGGTTATTATCAGGCAGTCGTAAAGAAAGAGAGTCCGACCGTCGCGTTTCTTCGGGAAAAGACGCCCGACGGCACGCACGCGCAAACCCTCGACTATCCCGATCCCGGCGATCAAATGGAACTGACGGATTATAAAACTCTCGCCGTGACGGATGTCTATACCGTTGTAAAAAGCGAACCGGATCCCGCACAGCGGATGTGCCGCGTTGAGTTTGACCGCGATCTGCCCAAGGACTTGGACGGAAAAATGCTTGCGGACGTCACCCGTCTGCCGCGGCTTGAGGTGATCGGATGCCGCGCGTCGAATCATTTTGCCAGAAGTGTGCTCATCAAGACCCGGGACGCCCTGATCGAAGGGAATACCTTCCGGGGCGTACAGGGTCCCGCCATCGTGGCCGCAGCGGAGGCGCACTGGTACGAGGGTGTCTGTCCCGCGAACATCGTCATCCGTGGAAACAAAATTGAGAACTGCGGATGGGCGTGGGGAGAGGCGGCGGGAATCGTCATCAAAGCGGACGCCGACGAACCTTCCGGGCAGAGTATTTACGGGATCACGATCGAGGGCAACGAGATCGATGCGCCAAGCGCGGATCACGCGATTTACTGCCGAAACGTCAGAGGGCTGAGGATTTCGGGCAATAAGACAAATACGGCCGGCGCGCCCGTTGTGATCGAAAACTGCGCCGACGCGGAGTCCGACGCATGATTTATCTCAAATCCTTTACTCTTCCGACGCAGGGAGAGGAAGAAGACTGGGAGGAGCGGTACTGGTCGCGGAGAGCTGGCGGCAATCCGCACCCCAATGCTTACCCTTACGGCATTTTCCCTTACAAGGGTCTGCGACGCATTGATTTCTCCGAGATCACGATTTTTTCCGGCGGAAACGGGAGCGGCAAATCCACGCTGCTCAATCTGATCGCCGAAGCGCTGAATCTTCCGCGCGTCACGCCGTTCAATACGAGCGAATTCTTTCACGAGTACATCCGTTTGATGTGCAAATGGGAAACGCTCGGGAAGCGGGGCGTCGCGCCCGGCAGCGCGATCTATACAAGCGACGACGTTTTCTACGGTCTGATCGACCGGAGAGTGGAAAACTTCGAAACGGAGGACCGCAGAAGGGAAGCGGGAGAAGAATACCGGGAAGAAATGGCGCGGATGCAGAGAGGGGACGGTCCTGCGTATCGGACGCTCGAAGACTATGACAACCTCGTCCGACGTCTCGAGGTCCGGCACAAAACCATGTCGAAGTACGTGACTTCCCACGCCGGTCAACTCTCGACGCCGGATTCAAACGGTCAGTACGCTTTGAGTTTCTTCCGCAAGCGCTTTCGCGATGACTGCCTGTTCCTCCTCGACGAGCCGGAAAACAGCCTCAGTCCGAAGTATCAGACGGCGGTCGCTGAAATGATTCTCGAATACGCGCGCTTTTTCGGCTGTCAGTTCATCATCTCTACGCACAGTCCGTTCTTCCTTTCGATCAAGGGAGCTCTGATCTACGATCTCGATTCCACCCCCGCGGAAACGAAAGCGTGGTGGGAGCTTGAGAACATGCAGGCATATTACGAGCTGTTCCGCAAAAACGCGGACAGATTCGAAAAAGAATAAAAATGACGACGGACGAAAAATCCGTCGTTTCTTTTACGAAAAAAAGGACGGACGGCTTGCGCCGTCCGTGCTGTGGGATGATTTTCTTGAAGGATTATTCGTACAGCTTGGAGTACTTGGTAAGCCTGTCGTACTTCGCCTTCGCGTTCGCTTCTGCCTTTGCGAACAGGTTGGCGGCGCGCTCCGGATTGGTCTGAGCTAGACGCGCGTAGCGGTTTTCGTTCTTGATGAAGTCGATGTAGCTGCCGGTGGGTTCCTTGCTGTCGAGCGTGAAGGGATTCTTGCCTTCCGCGCGGAGAGCGGGATTGAAGCGGAACATCTGCCAGTAACCGGCCTCGACCGCCTTCTTCATCTCGATCTGGCAGTTCGCCATCGTGCCCTTGATGCCGTGCATCTCGCAGGGCGCGTAACCGATGATGATGGAAGGTCCGTGATAAGCCTCAGCCTCGGTGAGAGCCTTCAGGAGCTGGTTCATGTCAGCGCCCATCGCGACCTGCGCGACGTAAACGTAGCCGTAGGACATGGCGATCTCGGCGAGGTTCTTCTTGCCGATCGCCTTGCCGGCCGCCGCGAACTGCGCAACCTGACCGATGTTGGACGCCTTGGAGGCCTGTCCGCCGGTGTTGGAGTACACTTCGGTATCGAAGACCATGATGTTGACGTCTTCGCCGGACGCGATCACGTGGTCCAGACCGCCGAAGCCGATATCGTAAGCCCAGCCGTCGCCGCCGAAGATCCAGACGGACTTCTTCGCGAGGTAATCCTTCTCGGCAAGGATCTGAGGAGCGATCGGGCAACCGTCCGCCGCAGCCTTTTCAAGCTCGGGAATGAGAGCCTTCGTCGCTTCGGTGTTGGTCTTGCCGTCTTCCTTCGAATCGAGGTATGCCTTGGCAGCCGCCTTGAATTCATCGGAAGCCTTGTCGGAAGCAGCCATTTCTTCGATCTTCGCGATCAGACGGTTGCGGATGGTCTTCTGGCCGAGGTAAATGCCGAGACCGTGTTCCGCGTTGTCTTCAAACAGGGAGTTCGCCCACGCGGGACCGCGGCCGGATTCCTTGTTGACCGTGTAAGGAGTCGCGGGAGCCGAACCGCCCCAAATGGAGGAGCATCCGGTCGCGTTGGAGATGTACATTCTCTCGCCGAAGAGCTGGGTGATGAGGCGGGCGTAGGAAGTTTCCGCGCAGCCCGCGCAGGAGCCGGAGAACTCAAGCAGAGGCTGCTTGAACTGGCTGCCCTTGACGGTAGTGCCCACGAGCTCGGGCTTTTCGGCAACGGAAGCGACCGCGTAATCGAACGGAGCCTGCTGCTCGGTCTGGGTCTCTCTGAGAACCATGCGGAGCGCCTTCTTGTCGTCCTTGCCGTCCTTTTCAGCCTTAGCGGTGACGGGACATGCCTTGACGCAGAGCGTGCAGCCCATGCAGTCCGCGGGGGAGACAGCTATCGTGAACTTGTAGTTGGTCTTGAGAACCGGGCGAGCGGCGAACTTGGTGCTCGCGGGCGCGTTCGCGGCTTCCTCTTCCGTCAGAGCGAACGGACGGATCGCAGCGTGCGGGCAGACGAACGAGCAGGTGTTGCACTGGACACAGTTCTCGGGGATCCATTCGGGAACGTAAACGGCAACGCCGCGCTTTTCGGAAGCGGCAGAGCCCTGCGGGAAGGTGCCGTCCGCGTAATCGGAGAAGGCGGAAACGGGAAGGCTGTCGCCCGCCATCTCGCCAACCGGCTTCACGACGGAGTTGACAAACTTCGCAAGCTCCGGTCTCGGAGAGGTGAAGGCGGCCTTCGGAGCGTCGGGAGCGGGATTCTTCCAGGCTTCGGGAACCGTGACTTCGACGATCGCATCTGCACCGGCGTCGATGGCGGCGTAGTTGAGGTCGACCATCGCCTGACCCTTCTTGATGTAGGACTTGTAAGCGGCCTTCTTCATGTATTCGATGGCCTCGTCCTTCGGAAGGATGTTGGCAAGGGAGAAGAACGCGGACTGGAGCACGGTGTTCTTGACCTTCGCGTTGCCGATCTTCTTCGTTGCGAGGGTGGTCGCGTCAATGATGTAGAACTTGATGCCGTTTTCGGCAAGATACTTTTTCACCTTGGCGGGCAGATGCTCGTCAAGCTCGTCGGGCGTCCAGGGGCAGTCGAGGAGGAAGGTTCCGCCCGGCTTGATGTCGCTGACCATGTCGTACTTCGTGAGGTACGCGGAGTTGTGGCAGGCGACGAAATCGGCCTTATTGATGTAGTACGGGCTCTTGATGGGCTTGTCGCCGAAGCGCAGGTGGGAAATGGTGATGCCGCCCGTCTTCTTGGAGTCGTACTGGAAGTAAGCCTGAATATACTTGTCGGTATGGTCGCCGATGATCTTGATGGAGTTCTTGTTCGCGCCGACCGTGCCGTCGCCGCCGAGACCCCAGAACTTGCAGGCGATGGTGCCCTTCGCAGCGGTGTCGGGAGCGGGCTTCTCTTCGAGAGAATGACCGGTCACGTCGTCCACGATGCCGATGGTGAAGTTCGGCTTCGGGCAATCCTGCGCGAGGTTTTCGTAAACGGCGAAGACGGACTGCGGCGGGGTATCCTTCGAGCCGAGACCGTAGCGGCCGCCGACGACCTTGATATCCTGTCTGCCGGTGATAGCGAGGGAGGTGACAACGTCGAGGTAGAGAGGTTCGCCGAGGGAGCCGGGCTCCTTCGTGCGGTCGAGGACCGCGATCTTCTTCACGGTGGCGGGGATCGCTTCCGCGAGCTTCTGCGCCACGAACGGACGGTACAGACGGACTTTCACGAGACCGACCTTCTCACCGGCGGCGAGCATGTAGTCGATCACTTCTTCCGCGACGTCGCAGATGGAGCCCATCGCCACGATCACGCGGTCGGCGTCCGGAGCGCCGTAGTAGTTGAAGAGCTTATAATCGGTGCCGATCTTTTCGTTGACCTTGTCCATGTACTCTTCCACGATGGCCGGGAACGCGTCGTAATACTTGTTGCAGGCCTCTCTGTGCTGGAAGAAGATGTCGCCGTTTTCGGCGGAACCGCGGAGAACGGGATGTTCGGGATTGAGAGCGCGGGAACGGAACGCGGCAATGGCGTCCTTGTCGACCATGGAAGCGAGATCATCGTAATCCCAGACTTCGATCTTCTGGATCTCATGAGAGGTACGGAAGCCGTCGAAGAAGTTCAGGACCGGAACTCTGCCCTTGATGGTGGCCAGATGCGCGACGGCGCCCAGGTCCATGACTTCCTGGGGGTTGGACTCGGCCATCATGGCGAAGCCGGTCTGACGGCAGGCGTACACGTCGGAGTGATCGCCGAAGATGTTCAGGGCGTGGGAAGCGACGCAGCGCGCGGAAACATGAATGACGCAGGGAAGGAGTTCACCCGCTATCTTGTACATGTTCGGGATCATCAGGAGAAGACCCTGGGACGCGGTGTAGGTGGTGGTCAGCGCGCCTGCGGCCAGAGAGCCGTGAACGGCGCCCGCGGCACCCGCTTCGGACTGCATCTCGATCACCTTGACGGTGTCGCCCATGATGTTCTTCAGACCGCCGGCGGACCAGGTATCGGTCACGTCAGCCATGACGGAAGAGGGCGTGATCGGGTAGATGGCGGCTACTTCCGTGAACGCATAGGAAGCGTGCGCGGCAGCGGTGTTGCCATCCATGGAAAGCTTGTTTCTTGCCATGCTTGTTGTATCCTCCATATAAAATGATAACAGAAGAAGATCGAGCCGTATGCGCGGCATTTCAATCCTACTCATTATAACGCAAAAACGCGCGAAAGTAAAGGGTTTTTCCGCCGAATCTTTCAAAAAAGTTTGGAAAACGGCTGACGATCGAAGAAGCGGCACGGCGGATAAGAAAAGGATCCGGCGCAGAGAGGGAACGATCCCGGAAATCGGGAAACCGCCCGGATCCCGGAAAACGGGAAGCAGGCGGTTTTTTCAATACTTTTGTAATGACCGGGACCTTTGGAGCTCCGGGCTCAGCCCTTCTTCTGGGCGGCGGCCTGGGCCTTCAGCCGGTTGGCGGTGTTGAGGATCTTCTTGCGCAGGCGGATGGACTTGGGCGTGACCTCGATCAGCTCGTCCTCGGCGATGAATTCGATGGCCTGCTCCAGGGAGAAGATCTTCGGAGGAACGAGGCGGAGCGCTTCGTCGGCGCCGGAGGAGCGGATGGCGGTCAGGTGCTTCTTCTTGCAGACGTTGACGGCGATGTCCACCTTCTTCGGGCACTCGCCCACCAGCATGCCCTCATAGACGGGAGTCTGGACGCCGATGAACATGACGCCGCGGTCCTGGGAGTTGAAGAGGCCGTAGGAGGTCGCTTCGCCGTCCTCGGATGCCACCAGGGAACCGGTGAACCGGGTGATGACCTCTCCCTTATAGGGCTGATAGCCGTTGAAGATGGAGTTCATGATGCCCTCTCCGCGGGTGTCGGTCATGAATTCGGAGCGGTAGCCGAAGAGGCAGCGGGCGGGAA
>JAFYBN010000030.1 GCA_017540175.1 Clostridia bacterium
ACTGGACTTGAACAGATTCAGCGCGAACTAAATACGCTGCAGCCGAAACTTGGAAATTCGCGCCTGCGCGAATTTCCTCATGCGCTCATAAACGCGCATTACATGGGCGCGTTCAGATACAGCGGTGTCGCTCAACAGCCTCGCGCACATGGGGGCAGCTATAATCTGCTGAGCTTCTTAGCGTTTCAGCAAATCTCTGCAAACTAACATCCGCGAAGACGCACGTCGACCTCCGCTGACAGCCAAACGCGACCTGTAATCAAACGCGCTCGTCTTTACGAACAGTTTCAGCTTCAGGTAACACTCCGCGCAGAATGCGTCACCTTTCAGCACAGCATCCTATTCTCGCGACAGCAGACTTAAAGGTTCGCTGAACATAAACGCGGCTCCGCAGGATTTCTAACCCGCGTTTGCTGAACGGAAAGAGACAACAGCACCTTGCGTCGCGCTGAAATGCGAACAGGTTCAGCAGATTTCCGCAGACATACACCCCGCGAAGACGCACCCCAAACCCAAGCTGACAACCACCCGCGCCGTGTAATCAAACGCGCTCGTCTTTACTAAAGGTTTCAACTTCAGGAAATCAGGCCGCGATGAACTCGCTTGATTCTTAAGCTGACGCCGTGCGCTTCGCAATCGGAGCCGCTGAAGAGGATCAAGAACAACAGATTGGATGGCCAAGGGGACCCCACCGGGGGGCACCTTCGGCCTGAGATGGTGCCCCCCGGTCGCCGCCCGCGCAGGGCAATACAAATTCGTAATTCCCAAACGCGCAGCGTTTGTTTCCCCAATTCGTCGAACGAAGCCGGTGAAAAGACGCGAGGCGCACAGCCCGCAAGGCCATGCGCCTCTGTTTTATGTTCTTTGCGGCGATGCACAGCACACAGCATCGCGGGCTTTCAGGGAAGGCTGAGTTCCCTCTCAGAATTTCGGAACGATCACAGCCTCGCCGTTTCTCATCGCGGATTCGTGGGCGCAGATGCCCGCGGCGGTGATGTTTCCGCCGAGGTGCTCGTCGATCCACGGCTTTCTCTCCTCGATGCAGCTCATGACGAACTCGTGCACGAGGTGGGCGTGCGAGCCGTGGTGCCCCGCGCCGGAGCCCTTTTTCAGGGAGTCCTGCGGGTTCTGGGGATCGTAGTTGTCCCCGACGGTGAAATGCCACAGCTCTTCGGGCAGATCCCTGTAATCGTTCGGCATGGGCGTCGTCTCGGAGGACGTCCATCTCGCCCGTCCGTTCCCGCCGGGATCCAGAGTCGAGACGATAGGATCGTCCCAGTCCGCGAAGCCCCATTCAAAGCATTTCTTCGAGCCGTAGACGAACATGCCCTCCTGATAGACCCGGGCGCACTCGAACAGGGAGCGGGTCGCCTCGCCCTTCAGCCCGTTCTCAAACTCAAACAGTGCGGATTCCACGGGATAGGGATTGCCGTACTTCTGCACCAGCCACTCCTCCATGGTGCCGGAGCCGAAGCAGTTGACCCGGCAGATACGGGAATCGGAAAGCGCGACCATCGGACCGATCGCGTGGGTGCCGTACCACATGGGGGGCAGCCCCATCCAGTACTCCGGCCAGTTCGCCATGTCCTGATAATGCGAGCCGCGGAAGAACTGGATCTTGCCGAACTCGCCCGCCTCCTTCATGTGCTTTGCGTAGAAGAACTGGTAGGTGTAGAGCGTCGTCTCCATCATCATATAGTTCTTCCCGGACATGCGCTTCGCTTTCACGATGCGGCGGATGTCGTCCAGCGAGGTCGCCATCGGGACAGTGCACGCGCAGTGCTTGCCCGCCTCGAGCACCGCCACGCTCTGATCGGCGTGCAGGGGGATGGGCGTGACGAGATGCACCGCGTCGATCGTGGGATCGGCAAGGACTTCGTCGAGGGTTGACACCGTGCGCGCGCCTCCCAGGTAATCCGCGGTCTGCTTCAGCCGATCCGGATTCGTGTCGCACAAGGTCAGCTCCCCGACGTTCGGGTGCTCCTTGTAGATGCTGGCGAACGCGCCGCCGAATCCGAGCCCGACAAGCGCTACGTTGATGGTTTTCATTCCTGTTCCTCCTCTTTCTTCACTGTTTCGGTTTTTTCCCGAACCATGAGCGTCCGGATGAGTTTTTCCGTTTTTGTGAGCAGCCGCTCCGCGCCTTTCCGAACGAATACGGTTTCCTTCGCATGCCCGTCCCGCTCGAATTCGTCCGGCAGATCGATCGCCGCGCCGCAGGAGTCGATTTTCATGCGCAGCAGCCCCCACGGGGTCGGGATGCCGATCTCGGCCCATTCGAGCCCGCCGAAGAGCCGCGGGCGGAGCCGGAACGCGCCCCAGCCGTCCCCGAGCATCTCAAAGCCCGCGATCCGCATGGGAAGCTGATAGACCGGGGTTCCGCCCCACGCGTGGGAGCAGTCCCCGCGGAACTCTCCCCAGCCCTCCTTGAGGCCCTTCGGCGATTCCTCGATCTGCTTGTCCCAGAGATGCGCGAGCCGGACGGCGTGTTTCTCGAAGAGCCCGGTTTTCACCGCCATCTCGAAGAGATAGTGCATGAAATACGGCTGGACTTCGATCCGCGTTCCCTCGTCAAGAGAGTCCTCGGTCAGCACCCGCTCGGCAAGCTCCTTCGCGCCCCCACCCGAGATCAGACCGAAGAGGACCGCGAGGGCGTTCGCGTGCCGGGAATAATAAACCCTGTCCGGGTTCTCCGGCTGCCATTCGTTCGGCTGCGGATTTTTCCGGGAGCGGGACCAGCCGTCCGAGAACAGGTTCTTTTCGAAATCGTAAAACGCGAGCACGCACGCGACCCGGTGCTTTTCCGCCTGTTTTCTCAGCCGTGCCGCGTCGTCTTTTTTTGAGAGCATCTCGTATAGCTCCGCCGCGGCGACAAGCGCCCCCTGATAAAAGGCGTTGAGCACCGTCTGCCCGAGCGCCATGGGGGGATGATGGAGCTGGAAGCCGTCGACGTTCGCCCAGTCGACGAACATATAGTTCGGCGGGTTCTCGATCACGCCTGCGTCCCCGATATAGCTTTCAAACCGCGCGAGAAGGATCCCGAGCGCGGGCAGGCAGGCGCAGAGCGTCTCCCCGTCGCCGGTCCAGCGGACGTAGTCGCGCAGCATCGTCACCCAGATGAGGCTGTAGGACGTGTGGAACATCACCCCGTCCGTCATCACGAGATAATCCGCCGTGCGCAGCAGATCGAGCCTTGTGAGGCGCATGTCCCCGAACGCCGCGCGGGTCATGAGCGCTTCGATGGCGTAGTCCCCCGTGCACCCGAGCGTTTCCTGATGCAGGGGGCTGTCGAGATGCAGGCTCTGGCGGCACATTTCAAGCGTGAATTTGCCGACCTCGCAGATCCGGTTCAGCATTTCATCCGAACAGCGGAAATACCCCTCGTTTTCCGCATCGACCGGATAGCGCGCGTAGGACAGCGAGATCGCCGTCCCCACGCCCGGCGGCGCCTTCACAACCACCGAACCCGCGCTGTACATCCGGAGTGAGCGGTATTCCGTCTGCGCGGTGGGGGGAACGACGATCGTTTCCGTATCCGCCGCCGCGGGCATATACTCCCCGATGCCGACGCGAAGGCGCGCCGCGTTTTCGCTCCGGTTCGTGATCGAAAGACAGAGATACGCCGAATAGATCCTTTCGAACTCCGCGCGCAGGACGGCGGTGTCCCCTTCGGTTTCCCTGCGGAGGGCCGAAGGTGTGACGAGCGTCTCGGCGAGCGGGGGCAGGCCCGGATCGGCAAGATTCCAAGGACAGCTTTCGGGCTCGAGCTCGGCGGGCGTTTCCCATTCTCCCGCCCCGGCGGTAAGATCGGTCTCGCGCACGCCCTTCTGCCCCGGCATCAGGCGCACGCGCCACGATTTGTCCGAGAGGACGAGCTGTCCGCCGACCTCGGCGGAAAACCGGAAGCCGCACCGCCCGACGGAATAGTCCGTCATGACCGCGCATCCGTTCCAGATCTCGGCGCGGATGACGAGCTTCTCCCCTTCCACCGGAACATCGAACGCGCTCGGGTACTGCTTCGGCATGGGCTTCGTGTTCGCGTAGTCCCCGCCCGCCGCGACGGGACCCGTGCCGACATAGACGCCGTTGACCCACAACCGGAAGCGCGGATCGGCAAAGACCACGGCGTGAAGAACGGCAGGCGCGGCGTTTTTGCGGATCACGGTCTTTTCGAATTCCGCGCACAGGAAGCGAAAGCCCTCCGGCGCGGGGGCAAACACCGTCGTCTGCGTGACCTCGGCGCCCGGATGCCGCGCGGGATCGAGCCAGAGCCAGCGCGCGCCCGGATCGAGGGCGGCGGCCGGCGCGGTTCTGTCCGTATAGCTCACGGTTTTCGGTACGTTCATGGGGAGACCTCGTTTCTTTCGTTTCTGTACACAGTATACCGAATTTGCGGCGTTTTTTCAAGTGTTTTCGGCAATCCGGTCGGATTTTTTGCGTTTTCGCGCCTCACACCGCACGCGCGCGAGCCGCATGCTGTTGACTTTCTCCCCCGCGGGCGTTATAATAAGAAAAAACGAGCGGCAGGCGCGAAAGGAGAGAATACATGATCCGGATTTTGTTTCAGGGAGATTCCATCACCGACGGAGCGCGACTGAAGGATCCCGCCTCGCGCTGGGACCTCAACCATCAGATCGGGCACTCCTACGTCTTTTCGATCGTCTCACAGCTCGGGAGACGGGATCCCGGGAAATACGTTTTCATCAACCGCGGACTCTCTGGCGACAACGTGGAAAGCATCGCCGACCGCTGGCAGAGGGACACCCTCGACGAGAAGCCGGACATTCTCTCCGTCCTGCTCGGCATCAACGGAAACGGCAAGCTGGACGGGAACTATCCCGAAGGCGCGGAGGAACACGTTGCCCGCTTTGAATCCGGCTACCGCGCTCTGCTCGCCTCCGCGCGGGCGGAAAATCCCGCTTTGAAGCTCATTCTCATCGAGCCGTTCTACCTGCCCGTCGGGGAGCGGGGGGAAACCTACGGGAGCTTCCGCCCCGTGTTCCGCCGGATGCAGGGGATCGTGAAAAGCCTCGCTGAGGAGACGGGAGCCGTCTTCGTCCCCGTGCAGGAGCCCCTTGAAGCGCTCGTGGAAAAAACCGCGCCCGTTCTGAAGGAAAACGGCTGCCCAACCGATCCCACGGCATACTGGCTCTGGGACGGCGTGCACCCCACCGAGCCGATGCACGGCTTCCTCGCCGATCTCTGGCTCGCCGCGGCAGCCGATCTGCTCTGACGCTCCGAGCACAGCCTCGCCGACCCGTGCCGAAAGCCGAACGACAAACGATGACAAGATGACAAACAGAAAGGAAACCGTCATGTCGCTTTACGATCTTCACATCTCGCTCATTCCGAAGCCCGCGCTTTCCTATGATCCTGCAAAGCCCCTTGCGCCGCAGAGAGAGGCCGCCGACCGGGTGTTCCGTTCCCTGCTCGGCTACGACAAAATGCCGGAGAGGACCGCCCCCCCGTCGGTCAGGATCGAATTCGTTTCCGACGACGACCCGCGCTTTACGGAGACCCGCTTCTCGTTTGAGTCCGAGCCGGGGTTCTTCGTCCCCGCGCACCTGCTCGTGCCGAAGAAGCCCTCCCCGCTCGCCGAGGGCGGAAAGCTGCCCGTGATGATCTGCCTGCAGGGGCATTCGTCCGGGATGCACATTTCCATCGGACGCGAGAAATTCCCGGGCGACGCCGAGACCATCGCGGGCGGGCGCGATTTCGCGCTCCAGGCGGTCGACCGCGGGTACGTCGCGATCGCGATGGAACAGCGGGGACTCGGCGAGCTGAAGCACGGGGGCGGCTGTCTGCTCCCGGCGTCCCAGGCGCTCCTCATCGGGCGGACCCTGCTCGGCGAGCGCATTTACGACATCACCCGCCTCATCGATGCCATCGAAAACGGGCTCTGTGAAAACGCCGATCCGTCCCGCGTCTGCCTCATGGGCAATTCCGGCGGGGGCACGGCGACCTGGCACGCGGCGGCTCTCGAGCACCGGCTTGCCGCCGTCATGCCGTCCTGCGCGTTCTGTCTCTATACGAAATCGATCTACGCGATGGATCACTGCATCTGCAACCACATCCCGCATATTCTCGAATTTCTCGAAATGCCCGACCTCGCCATGCTCTCCGCGCCGACCCCGGTCGTGATCGTGTGCGGCAGGGAGGACGGCATCTTCCCGCTCGACGGCGTGCTCAAGGGGTACGAGACCGTGCAGGCGGTCTACGCCGCCGCGGGTGCGAGCGACGCCTGCCGCCTTGTGATCGGCGAGGGCGGACACCGCTTCTATCCCGACGACGCGTGGGGCGTGTTCGACGCGCTGCTCGCCGATTCGTTGAGAAAAGCATGACCCGCTTTCCCGGCGGGAATGCGAGAAAAGGAGGATCCCATGAGCTATGATTTCGACACCCGCGTTTTCGGCGGCGGAGTTGTCCCGGACGGCCGTCTGTCCGCGGATCGGCATACGAATTCTTTCTTTCCGATCACGCGCTTTTTCACCCGCGCCGAGGTCGAGGCGCGGCAGAAGGAGCTCCGATGCAATCTTCTGATGGCGGCGGGCCTTGTGCCCTTCCCCGAGAAAACACCCCTGAATGTCCGGCGCGAGAGGATCGGGACCTATGACGGCTTCTCGGTCGAGAAGATCATGTTCGAGACCCGCCCGGGCTTCTGGTCCACGGGGAATCTCTATCTGCCCGATCCCCTGCCGAAAAAAGCCCCTGCGATTTTCAACGTCATCGGGCACTGGATGGACCAGCGGCTGACGCGCCTCGAGGCAGCGGATTACCCGCAGCAATTCGCAAATTTCGCGAAAATGGGCTTTATCGCCCTCGCGACCGACATGATCGGCACGGTGGACAGCCGCCAGATCACCCACGCCTACGGCGGCGGGGAAAAGGAGCTTTATCTCTCGAACGGGCTCGGTGTGCAGCTTTGGAACAACATCCGCGCGCTCGATCTGCTCTGCTCCATGCCCGAGGTGGACGAAACGAAAATCGGCGTGACCGGAGCGTCTGGCGGGGGCTCGCAGACCCTCTTCCTCGCCCTTGCCGACGACCGCGTGAGAGCCGCCGCACCGATCAATATGATCTCTCTGCGGATGCAGGGCGGCTGCGACTGCGAAAACGCGCCCGGTCTTCGCCGCGGGACGGACAACTGCGAAATGTGCGCCATGCTCGCGCCGCGCCCGCTCTTTCTCGCCGGCTCGACGGGGGACTGGACCTGCGAGCAGGAAACCAAGGAGATCGACGGCATTCTCGAAGCGTACCGTCCCTTCTGCGCTGAGGATAAGGTCGAGCATTATTATCAGGTCGCGCCGCATCAGTACAACGCGCGAACGCGGAAGCGGGTGTACAATTTCTTTGCCCGGCATCTCATGGGGAAGGACATCGAATGGGAGGAAGTTCCCGTCGATTTCACGGATTCCGCCGACCTCACGTGGTTCCGCGGCGAGGGGCACGCTCCGGGAGTCGAGGGCGACGAAGAGTTCTTCGAGACCTTCAAGGTCGAGCGGAAAAAGAGCGTTGCCGCCCTCCCCGCGGAGGAAAAGCGCCGGATGCTCGCGTGGATGACCGGCATCCGCGCGGCGCGCGCGATCCCCGCCGACGGCTTCACGGAGTACCGGGACGGGATCACATGCGAAAAGAGCGTCCTTCTGTCCGACGGCGGGAAGATGATCCCCTTCGTCCGGCTGACTCCCGATTTCTGGGACGGCCGCCGCTGTTGCCTTGCGCTCGGCGGGGAGGGCAAGGCCGTCGTGAACAGCCCCGAAATCAAGGCCATGCTCGAGGACGGGATCGCCGTCGTGAGCGGGGACCTCTTCCTCACCGGCGAGTACGGGGACGCCCGGGTCCGGGTCGCGGGAGACGGGCAGAGAGAAAAGTATTTCACGACCTTCCATTACACCGCCGACGCGTACCGCGCCGCGGATATCTCGCTTCTCTGGTCCCTGCTGCCGGGAGATGAAAAATCCCTTTACGCCGAGGGATGCGCCGCCCGCGCCGCCGCCTGCGCCCTGCCCCTGCTCAAAGGGGTGCGCCGGGCAAAGCTCGAAAAAGCCGCGCTCGCGCTGAATTCGGACGCGGAATACATGGAAAACTGCCATATCCCCGGCATCGGACTGCTCGGCGGGATCGAGGGGTGTCTCGGACTCGCGGGGTGCGAGGTTGAAACGTTCTGAGTGACTCAATCATAAAACCGTACCCGGCGTTTGTTCCTGTCAAGCGACAAACGGCATGGGTACGGTTTGTTTTTGTTCTGTTCCTTTCCGGTGCTCTCTCCGATTTCGGAGTCAAGACGGCGGGGGCGCTTTGTTTATGCCGGATTTACCCGGTAATCTCCCTCACCGCCGCGGGGATTTCCGCGGCGGTGTCCGACGCGAGCATGCTGACCGCGCCGTACTTTGCCTGCGCCAGCTCTCCGGCGCGGCCGTTGATCCATGCCGCCGAAGCCGCCGCCGTCAGGGGATCGGCGCACACCGCCGCAGTCGCCGAGAGGATACCGGAGAGCACATCCCCGCTGCCCGCGGTCGCCATGCCGGGGCATCCCCGGTCGACAAGAACCGTTCTCCCTTGAGGGCCGTCCGTCACGACCGTCGCGGGGCCCTTGAGAAGCAGCGTGACCCCGTGCCGCTTCGCGTATTCCTCCGCGAGCGGGATGGGCGAGGCGAGCACGTCGCCGACCGTTTTGTCGTGGAGCAGACGGGCGAACTCCATTGTGTGCGGCGTGAGGATCACATCCCCCGCCGCGCCGTCTAAAATCGAACTGTCTTCCTCCGTCATCCGCGCGAGCGCGTTCAGCCCGTCGGCGTCGAGGACGAGCGTTCCGGTAAAATGCGAGAGCAGGTACGCGACGGTCTTTTCCGTTCCTTCTCCCCTGCCCGCGCCCATGCCGAATGCCGCAGTCTTCACGCCGCGGAGAAGTTCCCCCATCCGTCCGGCGTCAAAGCGGATCGCCCAGTTTTCTTCCGGAAGGGGGAACAGCGTCGCCTCAAGGATCGCCGGCGCGAGGACGGGCGAGAGGCTTTCCGGTGCGGCGAGCTTCACGACCCCCGCCCCCGCGCGCATGGCGGCGTTCGCCATCGCCGCGAGCCGGATCGCGCCGCTGTACGGAACTGACCCGCCGATGAGGGCGAGATAGCCGTAGGTGGATTTGTTCGAGAAATTCTTCCGCTCCGGAAACGCCGCGCGCGCATCCTCGGCTTCGAAGAGTCCGTATGCCCGCCCACGCGGCTCGATGCCGATGTCGACGGAGACCTTTCTTTTCATGACGTCCTTCGCGCGGTTCAGAAAATGTCCCGGCTGGAAAGCTCCGACGGACACGGTGAGATCGGATTCGACCGCGACCTCTCCCATCCCGTTGTCCCCGCCGAGTCCCGAATTGATGTCCGCGGAGACGACGAAAGCGCCGCGCGCGCGGCAGCGGTTGATCTCTTCGATCGCCGCGCGGAACACGCCCTGAGGCTCCCCCGAAAAGCCCGTGCCGAAGATGCAGTCCGCAATGCTGCCGTAGGAGGAGAGGTCGGGCTGCTCCGCGAATCGATGGGACGGCACACCTTTTTCTCGGCACAGCGCGGCATAGTACGCCCCGTCCTCGCTCATCCGGTCGGTCAGCAGGATGAGATCGCACGCGATCCCGTGCCCCGCGAAGCACAGCGCGAGAACGTACCCGTCCCCGGCGTTGTTCCCGCTGCCGCATACGACGGCGACGGGCGGCTTCCATTCGTCCCCGGCGGCTCGGAAAATGCCCTCTCCGGCGCGGCGCATCAGCTCGCGGGAGGGGACGGAATGCTCGATGGTAAATCGGTCGCTTTCGCGCATGGCGGCGACGGACAGAATCGTCTGCATAAATGGCTCCCCGTGTTTCGTTTCCGCTTTATTCTATCACAAACCCCGACCGCGCGCAAGCGTCTTTCTCAAATCCGCTTGCAAAATGCGCGCCGGGGCGGTATAATGACGGTACAGTCTGATTCAAAAGGAGACAAAAATGGCGGCGGTCAATACGGAAAAGAAGGGCTATCGCGACGAGCCGATCTGCGACAGTCACGTTCACCTGACCTCTGCCATGCCGCTTGAGCAAACGGCGGCATGGCTCGACGGCTACGCCCGGTACTTCGGCTGTTCCCGGATCGCCCTGCTCGGGCTGCCCCATTCCTCCCGCGCGGCGAACACGGACCCGTCGAACAACCTCAAAGCCCTCTATCTCAAATCCCTGCTGAATTCGGAAAGCGTGCCGCGCCCCGGCGCGAAAGCGGAGAGCGTCCGCTGTCTCTTTTACGCGTTCGGCGGGCTCTTTCATCATTTCGACGCCCGCGACACGGCGTCCGGCTTTCTCGCGCAGGTCGAAGAGCTGTACGAGACCGGGTACGACGGGGTAAAGCTCCTGCTCGGCAAGCCCGAGCTCCGCAAGCGCCTCGGCGTCCCGCTGGACGATCCCCTGTTCGACCCCTTCTACCGCTTCTGTGAGGACAAAGCGTTCCCCGTGACCCTGCATCTCGGCGATCCCGCGGCGTACTGGCTGCCGTGGGACAACGGACACGCGCCGAATTACGACGCCAGCTTCCCCACCCTCGACGGCCTCCGCGCCGAAACGGAGGGGATCCTCCTGAAGCACCCGCGGCTCGATCTTGTCCTCTGCCATTTCTATTTCATCGCCGACGACCCCGACGCGGCGGACGAATTTCTCATGCGGTACCCGAACGCGAAATTCGACCTCACGCCGGGGAGCGAAATGTACGCGGGCTTTTCCCGCCATCCGGACGAATGGTGCGATTTCTTCCGCCGGCACCGGACGCGCATCCTCTTCGGCACGGACGCGGACAACTGGGCGAGGTCCTTCCCCCTGACCGAGAAGGACTACGAGCACAATTACTCCTATATTTTCAATCTCGTCCGCAACGCGCTCGAGGCAAAGGAGCCCTTCCGCTTCGAGGACGTGGACTGGGGTCCGCTCATCCCGCTTGACCCGGACGACGAAACCCGCCGCCTCATCTATTCCGGCAATTTCATCCGCCGCATGGGGGAGCCCCGCCCCATCGCCCCCGCGTCCGCGTGCGCGGCGGTGAAAAAGCTGATCCCTCTCTACGAAGCGGGCGAAGTC
Source organism: Clostridia bacterium (assembly GCA_017540175.1). Classification (GTDB taxonomy): domain Bacteria; phylum Bacillota; class Clostridia; order Oscillospirales; family CAG-272; genus UMGS1696. Next base: position 11,087 of record JAFYBN010000030.1, read on the forward strand.
CCCGGTTCCCCCGAACGCGCCGCGGTCGATCTCAAAAACTGCCGGGTCATGGAAAAGTATTTCGGGGAAGATGCAAAGCTCAGTTGAAAGGGGAAACGCGGCTGTCTTGAAAGCCTGGCAAAGTTCTTTCATAATGTGAAGCGCAGCGATGAACCATTTTCGAATTCATCATGACGATGAAACCGCCCCTTCCGGGCAAGAAACGGACCGCCGCATTTGCTCCGAAAACCGGAGAAATGCGGCGGCGCCGTCAGCCCCGAAGGGGTGTTTTTTTTCGAAGGGGTTTCTTATTCGTCGATCTGGGCGAGGATCTTCTCGCTGTACTTCTTCAGCTCCTTGTTCGCCATCTTTTCGTACATCTTGACCATGGAGGCGACGTCGGTCTTGTACGCGCGCAGGAGGTTCATGACGCCCTCGTTGTACTGACCGATCTCGAAGTACCAGCCGAAGTCATAGGTTCTCGACGCGAGGATCAGATCGAGCATTCTTGCGCTGTCCTCGTCGCGGGAGACCTTGTTCTGCAGAGTCTGCTCGTAGTACGCCGGGGTAAGGCTGTACTTCGATTCATAGGCGAGCATTTCGGTGATCCAGCCCACGCGCGCCCAATCCTCATCGCTGTAGGGGTTCTTCGCGAGGGAGTAGAGGGAGAGGGACCAGGACGCCGCGCTGTTGTAGTAGCGCTCCTGATTCTCGTCGAAGAGCGGAAGCGGGAGGATGCCGAAGTCGTCTTCCATGTCGCGGAAGCTCGTCGCCGCGCCGATGTTCTGCAGGAAGAAGAGCGCGCGCCCTTCGCGGAAGGCGATCTGACCGTAGTCCGCGGCATAGCCGTTTCTCTGGTACGCGCAGGTCACGTCCTGATTGTACGCGTACGCCGTGAACTTGTTGAACGCTTCGATGAAGCGCTCGCCGTACAGGGTGAGCTCGAGCTCGCCGTTTTCGTTGATGGTGCAGCACTTGATGCCGGACGCGTTCACGATGCCCATCATGATGTCGTCCCAGATGTAAATGCCGTAGAGGTCGTCCGGGTCGTTGAGGTGGTTGCCGTCCTGGTCGAAGTCAAGGTTCGCGTCGACCGCCTCGGCGAACTCGCGGAAATTGTCGATCGTCCAGGTGTTCGCGTTCACCATGTCGTAGAAGTTCGGCATGTTGTACTGCGCCGCCATGTTCTTGTTGAAGTAATAGCAGAAGGTCGCTCTGTTGTCGCCGATGGAAATATCGCCGGTCATCTGATACACGGCGTTCTTGAACGTGCATTCCTGCGTGCAGTACTGGTCCCACCACGGCTTCGTCAGATCGAGATTCGGAATCTCGTAGAGGTTCATGAGAAGCGCCGCGACGAGGGCGTTGCAGGAGGAATACGCGGAGAGGCAGACGAGATCGTAGTCGCCGGTGCCCGCCTGAACGGAGGTCTGCAGGGGCTTCTGCCCGGCGCGGTTGTCCGCGGCGACGATGATGGGCTCGATCACGCAGTTGCCCTTGTCCTGCACCGCGATCATGCGCTCGTATTCCGCGTCGTTGATCGGCTCGCCGGTGATTTCTTCGGCTTCCCAGTCGTTCGTGATCGTGTTGTGGATGAAGATGTTGTAGGTCGCGCCGCCCCAGTTCGCCTCGTCAAGTCCGCTGTCGAGGCGGGCGTCCGGGTCCACGGTTTCTTCCTCGCCCGAGGGCGTCGTTTCGGTCGTGCCGGAGGGCGTCGACGAAGTCGTCTCGTCGGTGTTCGTCGTCTCGGAGCAGGAAATGAGCGTCCCGACGGTCATCAGAAGGGCAAGCAGAAGAGCGATGGTCTTTTTCATGGGGATCTCCTTTCTGTGGTTCAGGGTTTCGGAGTGACGTGATCCGCGGAATAACCCGCGACGGGAAGCTCGATTTCAACGCGCGGTCCGATCGGAGAGCCGAGGATGGGCTCGTCCCCGTCCCACGAGATCGGCTGCGTCCATACGGAACGCCCGCCCCAGCCGGAGCCGGAAACCAGATTGCCGTGATAGACGATCCACGTCGTGCCGTCTGCCGCGGTCGTGAAGGAGCAGTGCCCCGGTCCGAAGCAGGTCGCAGTCTTCTCAAACACGGACACGTCCGATTTCGTCCAGTTTTCGGCGTCGAGGGGATCGCCGCCGCGCCAGGTCAGCTTGCCGAGGTTGTAGAAGTCGGACCAGCTTCCCGACGCGGAATAGATGATGTGGACCGTCTCGCCCTTCGCGAGCGCAACTGGACCCTCGTTGATGGACGGCATGCCGCCGAGCTTTTCCCAGCGCAGCTTCGGTTTCGAAAGCACGGTGCGCTCGGAATCGATGGCGGTGGGGCTCTTCATGTGCGCGATGTAAATGTTCTGCGCAACGTTTTCGTTCCCTTCCCAGCCGGACCAGACGAAATAGAGCTCGCCGTCGATCCGGGCGACCGTGCCGTCGATCGCCCATTTGTCGGTGGGATCGGTGATCTTGCCGACCATGTTGAATTTATCGGTCGGCTTGTCCCCCGTGCATTCCAGCACATACATGCGGTGGTTGAAGTTGTCGCCGTCGTCCGCCGCGACGTAGATGTACCATTTTCCGTCGATCTTGTGCAGCTCGGGCGCCCAGTATTCGGCGGAATACATGGTATTCTCCGGCGCGGTGTAGACCTTCGTGCCGCCCTCGGCGGTGATGTGCGCGAGGTCGGTGATCTCGTTCACGCACACACCGTTGCCGCCGGAGTAGCAGTAATAGTACCGCCCCGTATCGGGATCGCGGATGACCCACGGGTCCGCACCGCTCGGCGCGACGGGGTTTTTGAAGGTTATGGTTTCGTATTGAGGCTCAGCTTGATAAGTCATGATTTCCCCCGGTTTCAGGACGCATTCGTCCCCGTTCAGATAATCTCTCACAAACACCTCCGCCGCGATTTTCGTCAGGACGGGGGTGCGGCCGATCACGATCACGCGGGTCTCGCCGAACGCGATCGCGAATTCGTTGTCTCCCAGCCGCTCGTATACGGGCTCCGTGTCCGCGGAGCGGTTCGTGCGCCCGACGCAGATCTCATAGGCGTTCACCGCGTTCGGATCGTCTCCCGGCCGCACGTAATCGGTTCCGAAGGGGATCCGCACGTCGTAATTGTCCGAAAACGCCGCGAAAATCACCTGTGCTCCCGCCAGCTCGTCCGGTTCTCCTTTGTCCGGTCGAACCAGCGTATACGCGGTCTCCCCCTTCTTCGCGAGGATCGCTGCGGGGACGGCTTCGACGTTCTCAGCGCCGCCCTGCCCGGCTGCCTGCCCGGCAGACGGATCGGTTTCGGCGGACATCTTGTCCCCGCAGGCGGAGAAGAAGAGAAGAAGGAGGGAAAGAAGGAGGATCGGGAGCGGATAAAAAATCGTCTTTCTCATTTCGGATATGCCTCCGCGACATGGGACGGACCCCAGATCTCAAGCCGGTCGGCGCCGCCTTCCCCTTCCCTTCCCCCATCGGTCGGCGCAAAGCGCGCGCGGTCGATGCAGATCTTGCGCGGATGCACCGTCGACGTGGTGTTGTGAACGTGGTACACGATGATGAGCTCCGAGCCGTCGGGCGACACGGTGAAGCTGTGGTGCCCCGGCCCGTAGAGCTTCGAAGTGTAGGACAGGACGGGATTCGCCTCGTACCGCTTGTACGGTCCGAGCGGGGAATCCGAGGTCGCGTACCCGACGGCATATTCCTTGCCGTCGTAGCCGCTGCCGGAATAGGTGAGGTAGTAGAGCCCGTTGTGCTTGAGCACGAAGGGACCTTCCGTCACGGAGCCCCACGTCTTTTCCCACGGGTCGGTCGGGGTCATGATCTGCTTTTCCGTCCCCGGCTTGACGCTCGTGAGGTCGTCGTTCAGCTCGCACGCCCAAATGCCGTACTCATGCCCGGAGCGCCAGCTGACGTAAAAGAGATAGGCGCGCCCGTCGTCGTCCAAAAAGATATGCCCGTCGATGGATTTGTCATAGGTCCACTTCGGGACGGGCTCAAAGGGACCGAGGGGGGAGTCCGCCACGGCGAAGCCGAGGTGCTCCTCGACGGATGCGACCATGACGAATTTTCCGTCGGATCTCTGCACCACCTCGGGCGCCCAGTAATAGCCGCTCTTCGAGAGGCCCCACGCCTCGCCCATGCAGAGCCCGGCGTTTTCCCAGTTCACGAGATCGTCCGAAACATAAACATAATAGCCGATCGGCGCGGAGGTCGAATAGCAGTAATACTTCCCGTCGACCTTGAGCACGCCCGGGTCCGCCGCCTGCTCCTTCCCGAACACGGGATTGCGGTAGGTTTTCACCCCGGCAGCCGTCTCGGCAAAGCCGCCCTCCTTCACCGTCAGGGACGAGAAGGACGCGCCTTCCCCGTTGTCCACGACGCCGACGCCCGCTCCCCGATGATCGGTCAGGGTGTATTCGAATTCGGGCCACGGCTCGACGCCGGGCGCGTCGTCCAGGAAGAACAGACGATAGGTGTTCCCGTTTTTCTCGACCCGCAGACGGAACGGCTTTCCCGTTCCCGGTCTCTCGACCGAGCGGTGGGCGAGCTCGTTCGCGCGCATCCCGGCCGCCTTCGTTCCGGAGATTTCATAAAGATACGCGCGCTTGTCCCGGACGCAGAAGGCATAGCCCTCAAAACCGCCGTAATCCGAGCGCTCGGACGCGGCAAAGAGAAGCCCCGCCGACGAATAGACCGAGCCGAGGGTCACCTCGACCTCGGCGGTGTAAGCGCCCGCCGTCAGCGCCTCGTCGTAAAACGCCGCCGAAAGGTTTTCGACGGTGTGGTCGACGGCGGTCGGGGCAGCGGTCAGCGCGTCCCCGTCGACCGTGTAATTCGGACTCAGAAATGTAAATGGATTCATGGTTTCTTCTGAAGTGATCCCATCAGCGATCTCATCGGGTTCATCCCGCGCGTCCGTATCGGCCTGTGGAGCCGCGGAGCCGCAGGAAGCGAGCAGCAGAAAACAAAGGAGCAAGAGGAGCGCGTGTTTCATAAAGTCTGACTCCGCAAGGATGGAGAACGGGAACGCACCGTACTCGTTCTCGGCATTATGCGTTCCCGTCTCAGGTGTTCGGTTGTTTCTTATTTTCTCTTCTTCAGAGAGAGCGCAGCGCCCGCGGTAAGCGCGGAGACGGTGAGCGCAATGACGCCGAAGTCGAAGGTCTGAGGAGCTTCAGCCTTGGTCTCAAGCTCTTCGGAGGTGGTGTCAACCACGTCGGCCTTCGCGCCGGTGAGGACGATTTCGGAGATCTGCATGATCTCGTCCGTGGAGGTCGTGACT
>JAFYBN010000031.1 GCA_017540175.1 Clostridia bacterium
CAGCTCAGGCTCAAATGCATGACGCCGATGGAATTTCATCGTGCTGCCGTGTAAAAAACTCCACCCTACCGGAAAGCAGGGTGGAATTCATGAAACATTTCTTTTGTTTTTTCACTGTCTACTTGACAGGGGGCGGTTCACTTTCGGATGTGCTCCGGGCCTCCGGGGGTTTTGTTTTTTTCAGCTACGCAGAGCCGCGGTCACTCCTCTTCTTTGGCTTCGGTCTCTTCACCCGCGGCTTCGGCCGCATCATTTGCGGATTCGGCCATGTTATCCGCGGATTCGATCCCGTGATCCTCGGCATGCGGGATTTCCTTCCCGCACGCGGTACAGAAATCCGCCGCGGTCGGGTTCTCTGTGCCGCAGAACGGGCAGCTGCGCCTGAGTGAGCTGCCGCAGGCGGAGCAGAACCGCGCCTGAGCGGAAACGGACGAGCCGCAGAACGGGCATAACGCCGCGTACGGCAGCGGCCGCCTGACGGTGACTTCGACGAGGATCACCGCGGCGAGCATTCCGACCGCCCCGAGGATGAACGCGGCCAACGACAGCTTCCATCCCCATCCGATCCTTGTCATGAGCCGGAACATGGTTTCCGTGATCTCGGATTTGAGGTCATCCGTCAGGATCATGTCGTACAGGTTCGACTTGAAGATCAGAAGCATCACGGCGCTGAGCGAGCACAGAGCCGCACCGATGAACGACCGGATTTTCCCGTACTCCCGGAAGGACAGCGCAAAAGCCGCGATGCCCGAGCCGACCGCCGCGAGCAATACGAAATTCGGCTCCGATCTGTCCTCCGCGTCTTCGGAGACCTGAGCGGCGGCGGAACTGCTTCCTTTCAGGAAGTCGAGACCGCTGACTTCGACCGTCTTCCCGCTGCACGATACGACAACAAAAGGAAAACAGAACGCGATCAGCGCGATCAGAACGGCAATTTTGGTAAACGCGGATATGGCTTTCACGGCAAAACCTCTTCCATCCTGTGATCCGTTCTCGACTCGACGGGCAATAGGAAAAAACACGATGAATCGCTCCCGTCAATGCGGAGAAACGCGGCAAATCAAGACGCGTCCGGCATCCGAAGCCGCGCCGGGCAGTCGCCGGGCAATCGCCGGGCAGTCGCCGGGCAGTCGCCGGGCAGTCGCCGGGAGGGCGGAGTCCGGGCGCGTTTTGCCGCGGGGGGTGATACGCGCGGCGGTAATACACGCGGCGGTAATACACGCGGCGGTAATACACGCGACGGGACGCTGAGACGTCAGCGCTTCTTCGAGAACTTCAGAAACACCTCGTCGCCGTTCATCTGAACGATTTTTCTATTCTCCAAGCGGAAGATCAGCGACTGACCGTCGTCCGTCACGGCGGTGATCACGTCGCCCTCCTTCGTATAGGTTCCTTCCATCGACTGCATAAAGCCGGGCATGGCCTCGCGGAAAGCCGAATCCATCAGATTGTCGATGAACGGGGTCAGATCGAAGCCCAGGATCAAACCCGAAATAGCGCCCATGGAAGCCGACATGGATTCCTTGAGCTTTTCGGTATCCACCTCATAGCTGAATTCTCCCTCGCTGTCAAAATAGAGATCCACTTCGAAGACGACGTCCCCGCTCAGCATGGACGTCAGATAATAGTCTTCATCCGACATGCCCGAGCGGTTATCGCTCAGCCTGCATTCGGCGTGCCAGTGTCCGACCTCCGGTTCTTTGGGCGCTCTTCTGACACAGCCGCCGAGCAGCAGCAGAGCGAGCGCGAACACCGCGAATGATTTGAGTGCTTTCTTCATAACCATCCATCTCCTGAAAATCGTTTGTTTGGCGATTCCGCGCCGGCACGGGCGGTTTTCCGCGGGTCGAACAACGGGGCGAGCGGTGAAAGGCAGCCGGGTCGGGATCTGTCGATTTTTACAAAAAACATTATAGCAAAACCGCGTTTCTTTGTCAATACGTTGAAGTGTTTTTTCCCCGATTCGGCATAAAACCCCCGTCAGCCGCAGCTTGACGGGGGTTCGGTCAACGGGTCAGGGTTCGGGAACAGAGCCGCGGTCAGCCCTGCGGAGCGGAATCTCCGCCCGGGGTCTGAACAGCCTGCCCGCAGGCAACGCAGAATCTCGTCTCGATGTTGTTCTCCGCGCCGCAGTACGGGCACTGACGCTTGAGCGGCTGCGTGCAGTACGGGCAGAACTTCAGCGCGCTCGGAATGATCTGACCGCACCACGGGCAGTTCTTGGTATCCGCCTGTCCTCCCTGCGGATAGCCGCCGTATTGGACTTTTTTATCGGCGAGCGCCGCGATAACGAGCAGCGCGGCTGCCGCGATGAACAAAATCAAAGCGAACACCCAGCCGACCTTGGATTTTACCGTAACAGCCGAGAGTATATCCGTGTCCCCGAGGTATTTGCTCTTAAACGTCGCTCTGAAAATAATGAGCATCAATGTCCCGAACAAGGACAGCCCTGCGGCAACGAACTGCAGGATGCGCTTCTTCTGGACAAAGGACAATGCGATCGCCGCAATCCCCGCGATAAACGCGAAAATCAGCGAAACGCTCGCTCCTGCCCCTTCTTCATATTCGCCGGCGCTTTCATTTCCGGATTTGATGCCGAACATCATATCGAAGCCCGTATAGGTCACATTGATATCCTCACCGTATCCCTGCGACGAGCACGATACGTTGATGAAGGGAAGAAAGAACGCGAGAAGCGCGAGAAGAATGCAGATCTTTGCGGCAATGGGAAGAGCTTTCATGAGAAATCTCCTTTCAATATTGTGGGCCGCCGCGTCTGCGGCCGTATGGAAGCGGTGCCGTCACGCAGGGAAAGCCGGACCGTTTTCAGTCCTGCTGTGCCGGCGGCTGCTGGGGCTTCTCCGCCTGCTGCTGAGGAGCGGGCTCAGCCGGCTGCTGGGATGCAGGCGCGGACTGCTCTTGAGAAGCGGGAGCGGACGGCTGTTGAGGAGCAGGCGCGTACTGCTGCTGAGGGTTGGGTGCATACTGCCGCTGACCGGCAGGAGCATATTGCTGCTGAGGGTTGGGCGCGTACTGCTGTTGAGGATTGGGGACATACTGCCGCTGACCGGCAGGAGCGTATTGCTGCTGAGGGTTGGGTGCGTACTGCTGCTGAGGAGCAGGTGCGTACTGCTGCTGAGGTGCAGGCGCGTACTGCTGCTGAGGTGCGGGCGCATACTGCTGCTGAGGTGCGGGCGTGTACGGCTGCTGCTGAGACTCCTGCGGTGTCATCCCGCCGTACGGGAACTCCTTCCCGCAGGTGGTGCAGGTCTTGGCGGCGATGTAGTTTTCCGCACCGCAGTATGGGCAGTCACGCTTGACCTCCCGTCCGCAGGTGTGACAGAATCGGATCGTGTTCGGAATGGTCGTCTGACACCACGGGCAAGTCATCGCCATCACCGGTCTGTTCGCATGCATGAATTCCTGCTGTCTTACATAGTTCCGGTTTCTGACGGAATATGAGATATTGTAACACGCCGCGAAGATCTGACCCGCTGCGGCGAGAATAAAGCCGAACAGCGAGATGAACCAGCCGATTCCGGCGTAATCTATGTAACCAAATGTTTTGCTTGCAGCCACGATCAGCAAGACGGCCTCGGTGACGCACAGAACGGCGCCGATGATCGGAGGGACCTTTCTGGAATCCAGAAAAGTAAAGATGAAAGCGATAACAGCCAGAACAAGTATGAAAAGATGCGTACGCACAAACCCTTTCATAAGGTCCTCGAATTCTTTTGCCCTTTTCATCCCCTCCAATTCTTCCTTCACAATTTCAAAGCCGCTTTGGGATTCGGTTACACCCAAAAAACTTACGGTGACAAAGGGCAGCAGGAACGCGAGAACAGCAATGATAATTACTACTTTTGTTAACGGTGAAACGACTCTCATAAGAATCCCCCTTTCCTAATTCCATATAGATCGACGATATGCGCCGCTTTCTCAGTCGGCTGGATTGCGGAAATCTCTCTGCTTCCGTGCACCCGTGCACCCATGCATCCGTGCACCCGTGCATCCGTGCACCCGTGCATCCGTGCACCCGTGCATCCGTGCACCCGTCTGCCCGTTGCCCGCTCGTCGTCATTCGGCGGCGGGAAGCGGCGCGAAGGCGCGATCAGCCCTGATGCGATCAGCCCTGACGCGATCAGCCCTGACGCGCGGAATTGCCGTTCACGGGCGGGAACGCCTGACCGCAGCCGACGCAGAATCTCGTCTCGATGTTGTTTTCGGTGCCGCAGCGCGGGCACTGGCGCTTCAGCGGCTGCGTGCAGTAAGGGCAGAACTTCATCGTAACCGGAATGATCTGACGGCACCACGGGCAGACCTTCGTCGCCTGCTGCTGATAGCCGCCCTGCTGGGCGTTCGCGTTCGATCCATGCATAATGATCGAAGCGACCGAGCCGCCCAGACCGAAAATAAACATGAACAGCGAAATCCACCAGCCGGCTCCGGTCAGATCGCGGCCGAATCCATCAGAGCATTTGCTGCTGAAAACGATCAGCATAATGACGGCAAACAGGCACAGCGCCGCGCAGACGAAGGGCGGAATCTTCTTGCGATTGAAAAAGGCCAGAATGAACGCGGCAATTCCCGCAAGGAACGCGAGAAGCACGGGAACCGAGATATCGGTCGGAGCCTCATCCATACATTCAAAGGCGCTGAGATTTTGACCATAAGCGCTTATAAAGGGAAAAACGAAAGAGAGCAGTGCGAGTCCGATGACGACTACGGTTGCCAGGGATACGATTTTCTTCACGTTCATAATGATACATCTTTCTTGAATTTTTAGGGGATTTTTCACATAAATCATTATAACAAAACATCATCCTTCTGTCAATACGCAGAATGAGTTTTTTTCATTTCTTCACAATATAATCGTGCGATAGTCCCGCTCTGCCGGATCACGCCTCCTCGCCCGACGGAGGCAAAAGCTCCTTTTCATACCCGACGGGCTCGCCCATCACGGGATAACCGTCTGCATCGAAGCCGATCTTCTGGATGCAAAAATACCGCGGGGCCTCGGTAACGGTTTCGTTGTGCTCCTTCATGCCGTGGTACGCGCACCAGAGCTCGCTGCCGTCGGGGGAGCGGAAGAACGAGGCGTGTCCGGGGCCGTAGACGCCGTTCGCCATCTCAAACAGCGGCTTTTCGTGCTTGATCCAGTTTTCGGCGCGGCACATCTTTTCCGGATCGCACCGGTCCCCGCCCGTGTATTCCAGCGCGCCGAGGACGTACCGGTCCGACCAGCACCCGTTGCCGGAATAAATGATGAAGAGCCGCTCGCCGCTTTCGACGAAGAACGCGCCCTCGTTGATCGTGTGATCCCCGTCGTAGGGCGGCACCGTTTCCCAATCGTACCGTGCACGGGAGATCATCGCCCGATGTTCGCCGAAGGTCCACGGGTTTTCGAGCTCGATGATGTCAAGGACCTGTCCGCGGTCCACGCGCGAACAGCAGAGGTACTGCACCCCGTCCGGCGCCGTGTACACGGTGGGGTCGATGGAAAAGACGTCCGGGGAGGGCTTGCACTTGAAGCGCCATTCGCCGAAGGGATCGGACGTAAGAGCTTCCATGATGAAAAGCCGCTTTTCGCCCGGCTCCTCCGTGACGCGTCCGGAGGTATAAATATACCATTTTCCGTTCGAGCCCCTGTGCATCTCGGGCGCCCAGATGTTGCCCCAGATGCCGTCGCGCTCCCCGTCCGGCGTGTAAATCACCTTCGATTCCCCGCCCGTGCAGATTTCGGCGGCGTGCCGCGAGCGGAACAGCTCGAGCACGGTTCCGCGGGTGAAGAGGGCGTAATAGTACCCGGTCTCGGGATCAAAGGTCATGAAGGGATCCGGCGCGTCCCAGGGGGAGACGGGATTCTTGAATGATTTCATATCTCTGTCCTTTCTCGCGCGCGGGCAATGCGGCGCCGCGCGTTTTTTCCATTATACATCATGCATCCCGAAAAGAAAAGGGGGAAACGCCGCGGAGCGCAAAAAAAACGGGACCGTATCCTGCGAAATCCCGCCCCGGCGGGAAAGAAAGCCGCTTCCGTGTTGACACCGCACCGCCGTCCTGATATAATGAAAATCAAAAGAGAGCCGCGTCACGGGACGAAAGCGCCCGGACGAAGAGCAGAGGAGGATCACATGGCAGTCATCATCACGGAAAACCCGCAGAAAAGCGGGATCGCGCTGGGCGGGATCGGCACGGGCTCGGTCGAGCTTTTCCCCGACGGAGAATTCCACGCATGGCAGATCGCGAACGCTCAGAGATGGGCTTCCCGATGCTGGGAAGGCCCTGCCGACGACGGGGAGGGCTCCACGGGCGCGCTTTCGTTCTGGGTCCGCGCCGAGCGCGAGGGTTCCCTGCCCGTCGTGCGCAAGCTCGGCATGAAAACGGCATGGCAGGACTTCACCTACCGCATGTTCCCGTGGAACAAGCCGGTCGAGCGCATTGTCTTTGACGGGCGCTTCCCCGTCTGCGATCTCGCCTATCAGGACGGCGCCCTGCCCGTCGACGTGCGGCTGCGCGCCGTCGCTCCCTTCGTGCCGCACCGGACCGATCTCAGCGCGACGCCGGGGTTCTACCTCGATTTCACGCTGTTCAATCCGTACAAAACCCCCGTGACGGTCAGCCTGCTGTCCTCGCTCGAGCCGAGCTTCTGCAACCGCGACGGCTGTGAAAACGAGGTGTGCACGGACGGGGGGCGGACCGGGATCTTCCTGAACGCCCTGCCCTCCCATCCGTGGGAGGAGAAGAGCCGGGAGGCGGACCGCGGCTCGCTCTGTCTCTCCGCGTCGTGCGAGGATGGAGAGATTTCCTATATCACGGCGGACAATTTCCGTTTTCTGCGCGAATATGTCGCGGAGGCCCCCTACGGCGTGTCGCAGGAATCCTTCCTGTTCGGCTTCCGGGAGACGGGGGAGCTGCCGGACACGACGGTCGGGAAACGCCCCGAGCCGATCCCCGAAAAGCTCGGCGAGCTCACGGACGAGGCGGTCGACCGCCGTATTCGGGAGCTCGCCGCATACCCCTTCGCGCAGTCCCTCCTCCGGAGGGTGCGGGCGATCAAGCCGGACTTTCCTTCGAATCGGGAGGAAAAAGAGGTCTTTCTCGACGCGTGCCGGTCCGCGCTCGAACGGATGGGGGACCGCTTCGGCTCCTGCGCTCTGTGCGGCAAAACGACGCTTAAGCCGGGAGAGCGGAAAAAGATCCGGTTCATTCTCTCGTGGTTCTTCCCCAATCATTACAGCGCGACCGGCACCCGCCTCGGTCACTGGTACGAGAACCGATTCTCGGACGCGCGCGCGGTCAACCGCTTCCTCGCCGAGGAGCGGGAGAGGATCGCGGGTTCTGCGGCGCGCTTTGCCGATCTGCTCACCCGCACGAGCCTGCCGGAGGTCTACGCGGATTCGTGGAGCGGGCATCTTTCCACGATCGTGAAGGATTCGTGGTATCTGAAGGACGGGAAATTCGGGCTCTGGGAGGGGCTCGGCTTCTGCGGCTTCCACACGACGGACATCACCTGGCACGCCTCGTTCGGGCTGCTTGCGCTCTTTCCCGATCTGCAGCTCGGGCAGATGGAAATGGGCGCGGCGCACCAGCGGGAGGACGGGCGCGTCCACCACTTCTTCACGCCCGATCTCGACCACACGGACAACGGCTTCGACCGCGTGGACATGAACCACCAGTTCGTCGCGATGGTCTGCCGGGATTACCTCTGCACGGGGGACCGGGGATATCTCGAGCGCCTCTGGGTGCCGGTGCAGAAGGCGATGGACTCCATGCTCGCCCTCGATACGGACGGGGACGGCCTGCCCGACCGGGGCACGAAGCGCAACACCTACGACGCGTGGAATTTCTCGGGGACGCCCGCGTATATCTCCGTTCTCTGGATCTCCGCGCTGAAGGCCGCCGCCCTGCTCGCCTCCGTTCTGGGGGACGAAGAAAGGCGGCGCGCGTGGGTAGAGCTGCGCGTCCGCTCACTCGCCTCCCTCGAGAAGCGGCTCTGGAACGGGCGGTACTACAATCTCTGGAAGAGGGACGGCAAAGGAGAGGAAGGCTCCGAGGGCTCCGCTTACGACGCTTCCCTCATGACCGCTCAGCTCGACGGAGAATGGTTCCTCCGGGTCTCGGGCATCGGCGGGAATCTTCGGGACGAGCGGGTGCGTTCGGTGCTTTCAGCCGTGATGGAAAAGAACTACACAAGGGACGGCGGGCTTGTCAACGCGACGCCCGCTGAACCCGTCAGCCTGATGACCTACAAGAACTGTCAGGCGGAGGCAAACTGGACGGGGATCGGCTACGCCGTCGCCGCCCTCGCCCTCACCGTGGGCGACCGAGAGACAGCGGACAAGCTCGTCGGCACGATCCACGAGAATCAGAAACGGTTCGGCGCGCTGTGGGATCACTGGGAATGCGGCTTCCGCTACACGCGCCCGCTGTCGTCGTGGACCACCATGAACGCGGCGTCCGGTCTCTCCGTGGACGCGGAGAAGAAGCTCCTCCGGCTCTCCCCCGCCATCCTCCCCCTGACCGTCCCGGTCGTCACCTGCTTCTGCTCGGCAACGGCGGTATTCGGCGAAAAGACCTGTGTCCTCACCGTGCACGAAGGATCGCTCGAGGGATGGGTCGTCGAGGGCCCGGCGGGGACGACCGTTGAAATCCGGTATGCGGATCCCGACGGGGTGAAGAGTGAAGGGTGACCGGGGAGAGGCGACGCCGAAATCCACCGCGGGCGCTTTTCGACCCATCATTTCTCTTGACAGGCATTGTTCGATATGATATACTGAAATAGAAACTAAATCATCAAATCCGTCACGGGAGGTACGCCATGTTTTGTCCAAATTGCGGACGCGCGCTGGAAGAAGGCACGCGCTTCTGCCCGGGATGCGGCAAGCCGGTTCAGGCAGGAACGCCGGCGCGGAACACGCCGCCCGCCTCTGCCGCCCCGGCCGCCGGACCCTCTCCGACCGCCGGACCCTCTCCGACCGCCGGACCCTCTCCGACCGCCGGACCCTCTCCCGCGGCTGCTCCGGTGTTCCAGGCAAATCCGGCCGTTCAGACAGCTCCGACCGTTCAGGCAGCCCCGGCGAACGCGGGGACCGGATGGAGGGCCGCGCAGGCACGGCCTCTCACACCCGAGGAACAGCTTCAGGCGCAGAGGATCGTACAGACACAGCCACTGAATCAGCCCGCGGCACAAGCGCAGCCGTTCGTTCAGCCGACGGCACAGGTTCAGACACCTGTTCAGCAGCCGTTTGTACAGCCTGCGGCGCAGGCGCAGACTCCGGTTCAGCCGCCGATGACTCAGCCGAAGCCGTTCGTTCAGCCCGCGGCACAGGTTCAGACTCCGGTTCAGCCGCCGATGACTCAGCCGAAGCCGTTCGTTCAGCCCGCAGCACAGGTTCAGACTCCGGTTCAGCCGCAGCCGTTTGTTCAGCCTGCAGCGCAGGCGCAGACTCCGGTTCAGCCGCCGATGACTCAGCCGAAGCCGTTCGTTCAGCCCGCGGCACAGGTTCAGACTCCGGTTCAGCCGCAGCCGTTTGTTCAGCCTGCGGCTCGGCCTCTGCCGCAGGTCCCGCCGCAGATCATGCGCTTCGATGCGCTGAAAACAGGCGGAGAAGCGGCGCTCGGGCTGATGGGTGCGGAGATGTCGATCCCGTCCGCGGGCTCGGTCGTCAAAAGCGGCGTCGGGAGCTTTTTGAGCTCCTTCGTTTCGGTCTTCAAAAGTCCGGCGAAATGGATCCCCGCGGCGGTCCTCGCCGTCGTCTGGATCGTGCTTGCCATTCTGAAGGTCAAGGGAGTCGACGCCTTCCCCGTGAAGGGTCTGTCGTTTTTGACCTTCGGTGAGGGAGGGCTCGGCGGCGGGATCGTCGGGGTGCTCGGCGGCATCGCCGGCAAGGGCGTCGTCGCGGGCGCGCTGGTCGCCCTCGTCGGGCTGTTCACGAAAAAAAGCTCCGACCGCTCCGGTCGCTCCGGCGGCGCGAAATCCTCGCCGAGGGACCTCTTCGGCGTGAACGGGCAAACCGTGGGCGCGTATCTCACAGGGATGGGGGCCGCCGTGCTTCTCTATCTCTTCTTCTCGGGCGTGAACACCCGCTTCGCGTTCATGTGCGGGGTGGCGGCGTGCTTCCTCGCGGTGAGAGCCGCGATCGGAAACGGATTTTTAAAGAGCTTCCTTGAGGCTCTGACCTCGAAGGGCAAAGCGTTTGCCTCCCCGACGGCGTCCGCCCTGATCGGCGGGCTTGCCGCGGGCTTTGCCGCGGCGGCGCTCCTCGGACTTCTGAACATTCCCCTGATCCACTGGATCGCGGGCGGAGTCCTCTTCGTCGGCGGGATCGTTCTCATGATCGTTTTGGGTACTCAGAACCGCGGAAAGGAGGGTTGGGCGGCATGAAAAGGACGAACAGGCGCATCCTTGCGCGCGTACTGCTGGCACTCTTCCTTTGTCCCCTTCTCTGTCTGCCCGTCTTCGCGGCCGACACGAGCCTGCCCGGCGGGTATATCACGCAGGGTACCGGAGGCTCCAAGCCGTTCGAATACGATTACCCCTCCACTTACTTCGATCTCGAAAAGGAGCTGACGCAGGAGGATCTCACGGGCGCGGACGGGTATTTCCTGCAGCTCGAGGGAGCGCGGAGCGATTTTCTCGAGCGCTTCATCGCCGCCAACATCGACGACGGCTCGCATACCTTCATCGGTACGGGCTGGACCGGCGCGTCCGACTGGGATCCGTACGTGGACTGGACCCGGACGCCGAGTATGACGGAGGCGTGCAGGATCGAAGGGCTGTACACCTACGACGTCTACCAGCCCGCAAACCTGACCGTAACAAAGAAGGACGGGGGCGAGGATTACCATTACGAAGGTCACTACGGCCCCAGCAGAATGGAAGAGGCGTACGGGATCACATCCACCGACCGGGACGGCAATCCGGTCTACGGGAACTATATCATCAATTACAGAGTCACCATGCGGTGCGAGGTGGATCTCAAAAACATCGTGTTCGAACGGGACGGCATCTACGTCGACATGGAGGGCACCCAGTGGGCGAGGGGCGCGATATCCGAAACTCTGAAACAGAACGCGCAGACGAAGGAGATCCCCGTGGAGGAGCAGACGATCTCCGCGCGAAAGGTCCCCGGCGTGCTTTTCCTCGACGAGGCTTCGGGTTATCCGATGATCTCTTTCTCCAGCAGCGACCTTACCCTTTATTTCCGCGTGATGGGCGTGCTCCCGGGCGCGGGCGGTCCGGTGCAGAGCGTCACCCATCAGGCCGAGGCGGAAGCTGGTGAGGACGAAGGCGTCGACATCTCGACCTCCATCGTGGAGGGAAGAAATGAGACGGGCGGCATCGGCGTACCCGCCGCGATCGCGGTGGGCGTCGGAGGCGCAGCGGCGGCTGCCGCGGGCGCCGCGGCGGCGACTGGCTCCGGCTCGGGTTCGGGCGACGAGAAGAGAAAGCGATACCGGATGCTCGTCTCGAAGGACTTCGGCGACGCGATCCGGAGGGGCGGCAAGCCCGTGACGGTGCGGGCGCGCATCGTGGAGATCGATCCGTCCGGCGCGCAGCGCGACCGCCCTGATCTGAACGCGAAGATCAGCGTGATGAGCGAGGAGCTGGACGTCCACAGCGCGGCGCTGTCCGGACGATACGTTGAAGCGACGGTGAGCGCGCCGGAGAACGCCGAAGGAAATCAGGCGACCTTGACCTTCATCTTTGACGGACCCGGCGGGCAGTTCCACAACAATATCATCTTCAGGCTCGTGGACGGTCCCTCCCTCTGCTTCACTTACGAGGAGGTACCCGGACAGCTCACTCTGACCCACGAAAACTGCGGCATCGACGCCATCCCCGGCGACGGCTTCACCTACAGTGAGAAATTCGTGATCGCGGACGCGGTGTACGAACCGGAGCTCTCCGATATCTCGGCGACTGCGGCACAGGGGCTCGACATCAGCTTCGCAAAGACCGGGACGCCGTTCTGCTATCAGCTGACCGTAAAGAACAACACGCCTCCCGGACCGAAGCACGACGTCTTCGCCCAGAGAGAGGAGCGCAAATTCGAGATCACCGTGCTCGTCAAGGACGAAAGGGAACCGCTGAAGGGCTACGTCTCCGTGTACCTCTATCCCGAAGGGATCACGGTCGACTCGGACATGAAGGGCGAGAAGAAGGGCGTGAAATACGTCCGCCTGCAGTCCTATGAAAAAGAGAACGCGGGCGCGCTCGACCGGAAGTGGCAGGCTTCGCAGATGACCGTCACGTTCGCGGTCAAGGGCGAGAACCGGGCGATCATCAACCCGAGATCCATGGAAGTCCATGCGGAAGCGCTGCGGGGCGCGGGAGGGCTCGGCACGACGGCTGCCAAGGAAGATACCATCGTCGAAAAGTACAAATACACGGCGGGCGGCACCTTCTTGAACGACCGGTACATCTTCCAGGTCGAGCCCGGTTCCCTCCTTTACGAGCCGGACAACGGCACGTTCTTCATGAGCATTCTGCCCGTTTACGCGGAGTACGACGGGCGGCGGTATGACGCGGATATCCCCCTGAGACTGCGCGGCAAGGACCCCGACCCGATGGAGGAGTGGAACAAGGAATACGAAAAGACCCGTTCCCGCATCGAGCGGTTCAGCCTGCCCGGCGAGAAAGCCGTTCAGCTCATGAAGCTCGAGGAAATCGCCGTCCACGATCAGCTCAAGATCTCCGTGACCGAGCTCCGCCTGATGAGCAAGGACATCGTCCGGGGGTACATGGAGTACTGGACGGAGCAGCATTCGAAGGACGAGTGGAACGCGAAAGCGCTCGACTGGGCAGTATGGGGACTCGAATGGGTCAAGTGGATCGGCGACTGCGCCTTCTCCATCGTCGTCAGCGCTTACACGGGTCCGCTGGAAGCGATCATTTCCCCTGCGAAGGACGTGCTTGTGAGCGCCATCGGCGAGGTCGGGGTCAACATCGTCTGGGGCACGAAATTCAACGTTGAAAATCTCGAGATCGCCAAGGCCATCAAGAGCGCGGGCGACAACTTCGTCTCGGGCGGCGCAGCCGAAGGCATCACCTGGCTCGCGTCCTCCGGCATGTCGAATCCCCAGCAGATCAAGTACGCCTGCTACATCATCGGGGGATATTTCGTCTTCGCGGTCTTTAACAATTACCTTCAGCAGCTGGAGGAGGGCAAGAACGACTTCTGGGGCGCGATCATGTCGGCGTTCTCCGACCTGACCGGTCTCGCGCTCAAAGTCGCTGCGAGCATGCTCTTCAAGAAGTGGCTGGACAGCGAGACCTTCAAGGAAAAAACCGGTCCGGCGATCCAGAAGTGGATGCAGAAGCATTTCGGCGACAATCTGACGGATCAGAAATTCAATCTCGAGGCGGAATACAACGCGAACCAGCAGACCTACGGTATATTCACCCTGAAGGACAGCATCCTCGACGTCGACGTGGAGGTCACGCGCGCGGGCATCGTGGAATCGTATCTGACCGGACTTCTCGGCGAAGGCGTGAGCTACTGCTACGACAACCCCGAAAAGGCCCAGAAGCGCATCTTCTGGCGCAACCCCGCCGGAGAGTTCATGTTTACCTTCGGGATCCAGCTCGCGGCAGAGGCCGAGGAGAGTCCCGCCGCCGTGACGACCGCGTGCGACATCAATCTCTCAAAGGGCCTCGTGAACACGTCGAGCCAATTCTTCTCGTGGTTTTACGATCTCTTCTTCAAGGGTCTCCCCGCGGCGCCCGCGCCCATCGAGATCCCGAAGGACCCGCCGCTGCCGCAGAA
The DNA here is from genome assembly GCA_017540175.1 of Clostridia bacterium. GTDB lineage: Bacteria > Bacillota > Clostridia > Oscillospirales > CAG-272 > UMGS1696. The sequence continues at coordinate 13,773 of JAFYBN010000031.1, forward strand.
ATCATGAGCGGCGCGGTGCGGACATCAGCAATACGCGCGATCCCCGGAGACAAGTCCGTTCTCCGGGGATCTTTTTCGGAGGGAAACCGCACGCCGAAAAGGGCTCTCCGGGGATTCCCGTGTTCCGCGCCCGGGGCGGCCCGGGCCGCCGCTTTTTCTCCGGCACGTCTTGACAGCCCGCCGCCGATGTGGTAGAATCGTTTCGGTCAAGCGGTGCTGAGAGCCGCACAGCGAAAGGACGTGACATTTTTATGACTTATACGGGACCGATGCGCTTTGCGCACAGGGGTGTCGCGCAGGCGGCGCCCGAAAACACCGTCGGCGCGTTTCAGGCGGCGGTCGACGCGGGATATGAGGGGATCGAGCTGGACATCCGCCTCTCAAAGGACGGGGAGATCGTCGTCTGCCACGACAGCCATTTCTCCCGCCTGACCTGCGGGCACCCTACGAAGTACACGATCCGCCATCTCGCGGACATGACCTGGGAAGAGCTCAGCGAAATCGAGCTGCCCTACGCGCTCCATCTTCTGCCCCGTGAACTGTCGCCCTATACGGAGAACGAAACGCTCGCCACCCTCCCGTGGAAGATGCTCGGAGACTACGAAAAGGCATATGCGGAGGAGCCCCGCATGGCGCGCCTGATGCGTTTTTCCGATTTCGACCGCTGGCTCTCGGAACAGACAGGCGGGATCACGGTCGAGGTGGAGTTCTGCGCGCCCGGCATGATGCCGCGGATGCTCGAGCTGCTCGACGTCTCCCCGAACCGGGAGCGCTACATCCTCTTTTCCGGGCACAAGGACATCCTCAATGAAATGCAGAACGCCTGCCGCGCGCTCGGCAAGCCGAAGGACGTGCGGCTCGGCGCGAACATCCGCCGGCTCACGCCGGAAAACAAGGCGTATATCCGCAATCTCGATCTCTGGGAGGTCGGACTGAACGACCGGCAGTACACCCGGGAAGACGTGGAATATCTCGGGGAGCGGGGGATCGCCGTGTTCTCCAATCTCGGCGATTATCCGCTCTGGTGGGAGGAAATGTGCTCGACGGGCGCGGTCGGCTTCAAGACCAACTACGCCGAAGCCTTCACCGCCTGGTGGGAGAAGAAACAGACGGCCCGGTAAAACCCGTGCGGGAGACAACGCGCGGCGGGGTGAGGGAATACGGCGCGACCCTTAGAAAACCGCCGCAAATACGGACATTCACACAAAACTTCATCGGAGGAGCATCATGAAAACTTTGAATACCATTCAAACCCTGTCGAAAATCGGCAAAATCATCTCCAAGGTCATCCGCATTCTTTGTATTGTAGGCTTCTGCCTCTGCGTCGTCGGGATCGCGAGTTTTGCGTTCGTGGGGGACGGCATCCAGGTGGGCGGCGTCACCGTGCGCGGCCTCGTCGAGAAGGAAGCCGACATTACCGTGCCGACCGTCTACGCGGCGATGGCGACCGGAGCCGTTTTCTGCGCGGCGGAAGCCGTGCTGTGCGCCTTTGCCGAGCGATATTTCAAAAACGAGCTCGCCGACGGTGTGCCCTTTACCCTGCGCGGCTCGAAGGAGCTGACAAGGCTCGGCGTTCTGACGATCGTCATCCCGCTCTGCGCGACCGTCGTCTGCTCGATCGGCGGGGCGATCGCGGCGCATTTCTACCCCGAACTCAAAGAACTGGATTACGGCAGCGGCGCGTCCGTCGGGCTCGGCGTGATGATGATCGTGACCGCGCTGATCTGCCGCCACGGCGCGGAGCTGACCGAGGCAGGGGCGGAGAACGCCCTGCCGACGGCATACCGCGAATAAAAGCGCCGGAGTACGCCCAGGACCGCGGGCCGGGCGGCGCGGAAAGGTGTGAAACATGGCGTTTGATTTCAAAAAAGAGTACAAAGAGTTTTACCTGCCGAAAGCCGGACCCGCCATCGTGACGGTGCCGCGCATGAACTATGCCGCCGTCCGCGGCAAGGGCGACCCGAACCGGGAGGAAAGCGGCTATTCCGCCGCCGTCGGGGTGCTCTACGCCGTCTCCTATACCCTCAAAATGAGCAAAATAGGCGATCACCGAATCGAGGGATATTTCGATTACGTCGTCCCGCCGCTCGAGGGCTTCTGGCGGCAGGCGGGCGCAGCCGGCATCGATTACGCGCACAAGGAGAAGTTCGAATGGATCTCCGTCATCCGCCTGCCGGATTTCGTAACGAAGGCGGATTTCGAATGGGCGGTCGGGGAAGCGGAGCGGAAAAAGAAAATCCCCTGCTCCGCGGCGGAATTTCTCACCGTCGAGGAGGGGCTGTGCGTCCAGTGCCTGCACCTCGGTCCCTATGACGGCGAGCCCGCGACGGTGGACCTCATGCACCTCTTTGCCGCGGAACACGGATACGAGCAGGACTTCACCGACGAGCGGCTTCACCACGAGATCTATCTGAGCGACCCGCGCAAAACCGCCCCCGACAAGCTGAAAACCGTGATCCGGCACCCCGTGCGCCCGACCGGAAGCGGCGCGGTGTGAGGAGGAACGCATGCGGATCCTTGTTCTGAACGGCAGTCCCAAAAAAGAAAAAAGCGATACCCTGCTCGTCACCCGGGCGTTCCTTGAAGGGATGAACGAGGCGGCGCGGCAGGACATCGAGCTGATCCACGTCGTCGACCGGCACATTGAATACTGCACCGGCTGTTTTTCCTGCATGCGAAACGGCGGAACCTGCATGCTCGGAGACGACATGGGCGGAATCCTTGAAGAAATCCTGAGAAGCGATCTTCTGCTCTGGAGCTTCCCGCTCTACTGTTACGGCATGCCCGCGCCGCTCAAGGCCCTGCTCGACCGGACGCTTCCCCTCTCTTCCATGGCGATGAAGAAGGTCGGGGAACGCTATGAGCACGTCGGGCAGGCGGACGTCTCCCATCTGCGCTGCGCGATGATCTGCGGCTGCGGCTTTCCGAACGCGAAGCACAATTTCGAGCCCGCCGCGGCACAGTTCCGGCTGTGCTTCCCCGGCGATCCTCTGATCCTGACCGTTCCAGAATGCCCGATGTTCGGCGCGCCGGAGGCGGAGGCTGTGACGGGACCGCGGCTCGCGCTGGTACGGGAAGCCGGGCGTCGGTTTGCCTCGGCAGGTTCGGTCGACGAAGCGCTGCTCAAAAAGATCGCCTCGCCCATGATCCCGGAGGAACAGTACGCCGCCATCGTGAACGCGGGCGTCTGAATCGGGGAAAACGAGAATCAAAACTGTGCATACCGTCAAATAGCGAAGAAGGGGCCTCGTTTTCCGAGCGAAAACGAACAGCCCCTTTTTGGTGTCTGTCCGATTCCGACAGACCCGCGCCCCGTTCCGAATTGTTTTGTGCCGTTCCTGCCTCGGGTATAAGCCCCGATAGCCGCCGCAGGTCGAATGGATGGGGTCGTCGGATGTATTTTTACACAATCCGGGCAGAAATTTACAAATTGCGCTTTTTTCTTTCCCGCAAGGGGCGTACAATGGGATCTGAAGAAATTCGCTTCCGGAGGGTGCATCCATGAAAAAGGCCGCGGTTTTGTGCTCCGGTCCCAACGCGGACGGGCCGACTGCACGGCAAAGTGTGCGTTCGCGGGCGGTCTCCGGGACGGGGGATGCTCGAACGCTTCGCTCAGCCCGGAGGGGACTGACCCACATGGGAATGCGGGCATACGACCGGATCCCCGTGGTGCGCTACAACCGCGACTACATGCTCCCCGCCCTGTGCGAAGCGGGAAGGACCTACGCGGATCGGCTCGAGAACGGCTTCAACATGTACTACTGATCAAGAGGACTGAAACGTGAACCCTGCGCTTGAGAGGATCAAATACATTCTTGCCGTCGTTCTGTACGGAACGATCGGGCTTTTCCTGCGCTTTGTCGGGCTTCCGAGCGAGATCGCGGCGCTGTTCCGCGGCATCCTCGGCTCGCTGTTCATCTATTTGTTTCTGCGGATCCGGGGCAGGCGTCCCGACCGCGGAGCGATCCGGGCGAACCGCAAATGGCTCCTCATCGGAGGGGCTGCGCTCGGGCTGAACTGGATCTTCCTCTTCGCCGCCTATATCAAAACGACGGTCGCGGTCGCCAGCCTGTGCAACTATATGGCGCCGCTCATCGTCGTGCTGATCGCGCCCGCGGTCCTCGGCGAGCGGACGGACGGGAGAAAACTGCTCTGCGCCGCGGCGGCGTTTGTCGGGATCGTGCTGGTTTCCGGGGTCTGGAAGGGTTCGGTCGGTTCCGTCACCGGTCTCGTCATGGGACTTCTCGCGGCGGCAAGCTTCGTCGTCATCGTGATCTCGAACCGCAAGCTGAAGGACATCTCCGCCTACGACCGCTCCGTCGTTCAGCTCGCGGTCTCCGCCGCGACGATCCTTCCCTACGTGCTCGTGCAAAACGTCGGGAAACTGCTTGCGCTGGACGTCCGCTCGGTCCTGATCATACTCATGCTCGGCGTCGTCCACACGGGGATCGCCTACTGCCTCTATTTCAGCGGGATGGGCAGTCTTCCGGTGCAGGCGGTGGCGATCCTCGGCTACCTTGAGCCCGTTGTGGCGGTGCTGTGCTCGGCGTTCTTCCTGCATGAGGCAATGGACCTCGCCGGATGGATCGGCGCGGCGCTCATCATCGGCGCGGCGGTTGTGAGCGAGTGCCTGGGAGAGCAAAAACGCCCCGAGGGGGCAGCTGTTTCGAAAAAAGCCCGATGAGATCCCGATCCGGGAAACGGCGGACGCGCAGACCCGCGGTGAAGCCGGAATCCGTTCCCGGCATTCGGCAGTCAAAAACTCTATTACTCTTTGGGAGGAAATATGGAAGCGCTTGAAGCGATTTTAACGAGGCGAAGCACGCGGAACTATAAGCCCGACCCTGTCGAGCCGGAAAAGCTCGAAAAAATCCTCTCTGCGGCGCGGCAGGCGCCGAGCGGGGGCAACAGCCAGACGAACCACTTCCTTGTGATCCGGAACAGGGAGGTCATCGATACGCTGATCCGGATGACGGAAGAGGCTTTCGCGCGGATGGACTTTGACGAAAACACCTACCCGAGCCTGCGGCACGCGATCACGGCGTCGAAAAAGGGCGGGTATGTGTTCTGCTACAACGCGCCCGTGCTGATCGCCGTCGCCAATCGGATCGATTACGGCAACAATATGGCGGACTGCGCGTGCGCGGTCGAAAACATGATGGTCGCGGCGAACGCGCTCGACCTCGGGAGCTGCTACATCAATCAGCTCCGCTGGCTGAACGAAAATCCGTCTCTCACCGCGTACCTTCGCTCCCTCGGCATGAAGGAAAACGAGCGGGTTTACGCGGCGGTGATCCTCGGCTATCCGGCAACGGAGAGCGGTCTGCCGAACCGCAGTCTCATGGTCCAGAAGGGAAACGAAATCACCTGTATCGACTGAGCTTCGCCGCGTGCCCCGTCTGAGGGATGCGGTCAAACCCGATCCCCGATATATCAAGGAGGAAAACGATGAAAATTCTTGTCACCGGAACATCCGGCTTTCTCGCCGCGCGCGTGCGCGATTATCTCTTGGAGGACGGCGGGCTCGAGGTGCTGTCCCCGTCCCACGCGGAGCTTGACGTCACTTCGTCCGACAGCTGCAAGGTCTATTTCGAGACGCACCACCCGGACGCGGTCATCCATCTTGCCGCGATCTCCGACATCGGGGAATGCGCGCGGAACGAGGAGCTTTCCCGCGACGTCAACACAGGCGGTCCCATCCGTCTCGCTTCCTGCGCAAAGGAGTACGGCATGACGGGGAGATTCCTCTTCGCGAGCTCCGATCAAGTCTATACGGGCACGCACGAGCTGAGGCTCAACCGCGAAACGGATAGCCTCGCGCCGGAAAACCTCTACGCGCGGGAAAAGCTCGCGGCGGAGGAAGGCGTCGCGGCGATCCTGCCATCCGCGTGCGCCCTGCGGCTCGACTGGATGTTCGATCTCAAACCCGGGAAGTCGAACTTTCTCAAGAACATCATCCGCTCCATCCGGGGACAAAATCCCGTCCGCTGCGCCGTCAACGAGCTGCGCGCCGAGACCTACGCGCGGGAGGTGGCGGTCAATATGAAAGCCCTGCTCTTCTCCGACGCGCCGGGCGGGGCGTACAATTTCGGCGGACCCGCGTACGGGAACTCCTACGAAACCGCCCTCAGCGCGTACGAGCTCGTCGGGGAGGCGCTCGGTCTGCCGGTCGCGGGACTTGTCCTGCCCGCGGAATACGATACGCCCTGCAGTCTCGCGATGGATCAGGAAAAAATCAATTCGGTCGGGATCCGCTTCCGCGATACGGTCGCCTCCGCGGCGTTTTGTCTCGAGCGGGAAGCTGAGTATCTGATCGAAATCCGCTGAGCAGCGCGGGCAATCCCGAAAGAACTCACGCCGCCCGCAGGACCGGCTCGAAAACGCACGAGGGGAGAACATGATGGACAAACCGATCATCCTTGTTTTGATGAGAACGGACGAAGAACAGAAAGCACAGCTTGAGGCTGCGGCAAACGGCGCAGAGCTCATCTGGCTGCCCGACCGCGAGGTGACGGACGAGCTGCTCGGCACGGTTGACGCCGTGATCGGCAATCTGAATCCGGCGCAGCTGAAAAACGCCCGAAGACTCAGATGGATCCAGCTCGGCTCCGCCGGAGCGGACGGGTACACGGAAAAGGGCGCGCTTCCAGAGGGCGCGGTCCTCACGAACGCCTCCGGCGCGTACGGGCTCGCCATATCGGAGCACATGGTCGCCTGCCTCCTCTTCCTCATGAAAAAGCTCGACCGCTACGCCGCGGATCAGGCAACCCACACTTGGCAGGACCGCGGACCCGTTTCGTCGATCTGGAATTCGCGGACGATGGTCGTCGGGCTCGGCGACATCGGCGGGGAATTCGCCCGCCGGATGCACGCGCTCGGGAGCCGGGTGACGGGCATCCGGCGGCACGACGCCCCAAAGCCCGATTATCTCGAAGCGCTGTGCCGCATGGATCGCTTCTTCGACTGCCTCGGGGAAGCGGACATCGTCGCGTCCTGCCTGCCGGGCACGAGGGAGACGTACCGCCTGTATGACGCGAAGGCGTTTGCCGCGATGAAGGAGGGCGCGTATTTTCTCAACGTCGGACGGGGCTCGTCCGTGGATTCCCTCGCGCTGGCGGACGCTTTGAACAGCGGGCATCTCGCGGGGGCGTCGGTCGACGTGACGGACCCGGAGCCCCTGCCGCCCGAGCACCCGCTGTGGAGCGCGAAGAACATCCTCGTCACCCCGCACATCTCCGGCGGGGATCATCTCAGGGAGACGAAAAACCGGATCATCGGCATCGCCGCGGACAATCTCGGCCGCTTTGTGAGCGGGCGGCCCCTCAGAAACGTCGTGGACTGCGTGGCGGGGTACCGCCGCTTCGAGGGCTGAGGGCTGAGAACATGACGCGGACCCCGAAAAAACAATGAGCGAAAGCGGAAAGGAATTTGCCGTGAAAACCTTCAAAAATCCCGTATCCCCCTTTGACGCGCCGGACCCCTTCATGACGTACGATTCCGGGACCGGGTATTATTACGCCCTCTTCACCCGCGGACGAGTGCTCGAGCTCTTCCGCGCGAAGCATGCCGCCGAGATCTGCACAGGTGGGGACTCGAAGGTGATCTACCGCGCCGACGGTCCGCGCGACGGGATCTGGGGCGATATCTGGGCGCCCGAAATGCACCGCGCGCCCGACGGAACGTGGTACATCTACACGAGCGGCCGGATCGCGGAGCAGAGGGGCGCGTCAAAGCGCATTTTCGTCATGGAAGCCCTCTCGCCCGATCCCTTCGGCGAATGGCGCTTCAAAGGCATTCCGACCCCCGACGCCGCCTCCATCGATCCGACGGTCTATACGGCGGAGAACGGGCAGCAGTTCCTCTGCTGTGCGAAGGAAGGAAACGGGCTCGCCCTCGCGATCTGCCCCCTTCTCGATCCGTGGACCTTCGGGCCCTATGTCGTCATCTCCCGCGCGAAATACCCGTGGGAGACCGTCCCGCCCTATACGGGAGATTCCACCATCAACGAGGGACCCTTCTTCGTGGAGGAGCGGGGGCGGCTCTTCATCATCTATTCCGGCAACGGCTGCTGGTCGGATCACTATTCGCTCGGCGTGCTCGAATACAGGGGGGACGACCGGGGTGACCCCGCAAAGATGTGCGACCCCGCGAACTGGTTCAAGCACGAAAAGCCCATCCTCGAGATGGCAAACGGCGTCTACGGTCCCGGCCACGCCTCGTTCTTCCGCTCCCCGGATAAAACGGAGCTCTGGTGCGCGTACCACGGCATGAAGGAGCCGAACAAGACCGTCACCTACGCGCCGCGGTTCTTCCACATCCAGAAGGTGGATTTCGACGAGAGCGGCTTCCCGGTCATGGGAGAGCCCGCGGGATATGAAAAGGAGCTTGTGCCGCCGTCGGGAGAAGACTGGGAGTAAACGGCGGCAGATTCACAGAAAAAAGCCCGCGCTTTCCGCATTCCGCGGGAGCCGGACGGCAGAAAGAGAAAACAACGGGCGGCAGGGTCTCTGAAAACGGGACCTTGCCGCCTGTTCGATTTTTGCGTGGTTCTATCCGCGGGCTCTCACCCGCCGCCCGGGAGCGAACGACCGCGCGGCCGCCGTCCGCGGACGCAAGGAGCGTTACAGCACCTTCTCCTTCTGTTTTCTCAGCACGCGGATCGCGTGAGGTGCCTCCGGCGCGAGGGAGCAGCCTTCGAGGTCCGCCGCCGAGACGATCTCTCGCCCACCCCAGCCGGTGATCACGTCGCCGGGGAGCAGCCCGGTTTTCTCCGCCGGGGAACCGGGTTCCACCGCCGTGACGAGCGCGCCCCGGTGCCCCGCCGTCCCGTAGACCGACATTTCGCCGTCGTCCTCGATATTCTTTGCCTCAAGTCCGAGGTCCGGGCAAAAAACGCGCGCGCCTTCGCCGCGGCTCTCCGCGAGGCGGATGCGGGGCAGCTCGGGCGTGTCGGCGAGGCGTCTGAGGGGCTCGTACCGGACGCCGAATTCCGAGGGAAAGCTCTCAAATCCGGGCAGATCGACCGGGGTGAAGTCCCCGTCCTCCGGCGCGCGGAAGCGGACGGTCTGCTTCACCGAATGCTCATCCTGACCGGAGAGCGCGGAAAGCTCGTCCGCGTGAGCATGAGCAGGGTCAACGGGTCCGTCGGGCGCGTACAGGATGTTTCGATCCACGGAGTCCCCCCACCGCTCGGGCATTCCGATCGGGGCATAGGGGGAGAAGACGAGGTTTTCCTCCGCCCGGTCGCCGCTTTCGGGGTACCAGACGTGGAAATGCAGGGAGTTGTTCACGCAGATGTTGCGCCGCACCGTGCGGAAAAAGCCCTCCCGCAGCTTGATCCCGCCGCAGAGGCAGAGGTTTTCTTCGATGAGGGTCCACGAGGAGCCGTCGTCGAGATCGATGTCCCAGCCCCGGTCACAGCGGAAGCGGTTTTTGGCGATGACGTTCGGTGCGAGCATGTCGAGCCGCGCGTACTGTCCCGCGTCCCGGTCGTCCAGTCCGCGAAGATGCCAGTACCGGTCGCGGCCCCAGGAATTGAAGCTGCCGTGGTCCCCGGTCTCGCGCACGGTGTCGAACACGTCGCAGCCCTCGATCCGGTGCCCGCCGAAGGTCCCTTCGGAGATATTGATCCCGGCGCGGGAGGTGTGGCAGACCGTGCAGTTTTTCACCGTGATCCCGTACGACATGGAGATCTCCACGCCCGTCGCCTGTTTTTCGACCGTTCCCACGTGCTCGATGAGACAGTCCTCGACCGTACAGTTCTTCGGGTAACTGTCCGAGCGGGGACCGAGCGTGAGATCGACCGATTCGAGCGAATTCACCTCGCCGTATTCAAAGAGGGGCGAGCGCACGGCGTCCGGCCTTCCGACGAAGCAGACGCCAGACGCGCCGATCCCGCTGAAATGCGAGCGGGCGACGGTGATCCCGGAGCAGTTCCCGTCGACGAAGACCCCGTTCGAGCCGATGTCGCAAAAAACGCAGCGGTCGAGCGAGCAGTCCTTCGAGTCCCGAACCGTTACCGCGCCGCCCCGGTAAATCGTCCAGTCGCTTCTGAGAAGCGGCTCCTTTGTTTTCATGAACGTGCGGACCGTTCTCTCAAAGATCAGGTTCTCGAGAGCCACGTTTTCGCAGTCCTCGAGCACGAAAAAGCCCTCCGAGACCGCCGCCTCCGCCGCGTCGAGGTCGTCCCCGGGGAAGGGACGCACCAGAATGCGCATGGCTTTTTCGTCGAAATACCACTCGCCCGGCTCCGTGAGCTCCTCCCGGATGTTTTCGGCAAACCGGTATTCTTCGTGCATCCCCATCTGCCGGTTGTTCTGCCACCCGCCCTTGAGAATCAGCGTGCCGTCCGGGTTTTTGCCCTCGATGCGGTAGGAAAAGCCGCCCCAGAGATGCCGGTGCATAGCGTGGACATACCCGCCCGCCGGGTCCGCCCACTCTTTCGTCTTCTCCGGCAGAACAGAGTCCGCGGCATATCCGCCGAAGGGCGCGTCCGGATCGGACGCCTTCGGATATCGTGCCATCGTATAGCGGCGGTCCCCGACGAAGAAGCCGTCCGCTCTCCGCGGCACGGGCGCGGAGAAAACGCCGTCCGCGATCTCCTGAAAATCCGCGCGGCGGAGGGGGACCGTCCCCCTGAAAACCGCGCCGTCCTCTCCGATCAGACGGAGATCCTTCTTTCCCGCGATCCGGATGGGGGATGTGAGCCGGTGAATTCCCGCCGGGATACGGAGAACCGCGCCGGGGGAGGCGCTTTCGATCAGTTCGCGCAGGGTGTGCTCGTTCATGGTTCGTTCTCTCTTTCGGGTTCAAGCGATCTGTTCGCTCTATTATAACCTGCCCTGCCGGAAAAAGCAAGGGGAAAGGGGCGCGCGAAAAGCGGGGATAAGAGAAGACGCCCCGGGCACGAGCCGATCCCGGAAAGCGCAAATCTCCGAAAAACGCGGCGAATGCGCCCGAGGAGGGAACTTTTGCCTGGTCCGCGGCGTCTAACAGACAGATTTCTTCCATAAGGGGTGAATGAATTGAAGCTTTTGCGTTTGACTGCCGCTCTGCTCCTGTTTTCGTTTTTGTTCGGCCTCGCGGGCTGTGCTGAACCTGCCTCACCCGCCGATTCTCCCCCGACACCCGGATCGTCCGGAACGGGCGGCTCAAGCGGCTCGAGCGGCTCGTCGGATCTGATGGAGGGGATCGAGCCCTCCGCGGCGGCGGGCGCGACGGAGGAAGAACTCCGTTCGGGCGCGGCGAAGGAAGCGGATTTCGCCGTCCGGCTGTTCCGGAGATGCTTTGACGCGGAGAAGAACACGCTTGTCTCCCCGTTGTCCGTGCTTTCCGCGCTTGCCATGACGGCAAACGGCGCGAAAGGGGAGACGCTTGCTGAAATGGAGAAGACCCTCGGCATGAGCACGAACGAGCTGAACGCGTATTTCAAATCGATGCTCGAGCGGATCCGTGCCGAAGAAGGGGACACCTTCCGCTTCCATCTCGCGAATTCCGTCTGGTTCACCTCCGACGAGCGCTTCACGGTGAACCGGGATTTTCTGCAGACCAACGCCGATTACTACGGTGCGGACGTTTACCGCGCGCCGTTCGACGACACGACGCTTGCGGCGATCAACGGCTGGGTGAACGAGAACACGGACGGCATGATCCCCTCGATCCTCGACCGGATCCCCGCCGACGCGCTGATGTACCTCGTCAACGCGCTCGCGTTCGAAGCAGAATGGCCTGAGCCGTATGACGAATATCAGGTTTATCCCGGTGATTTCACGCTTGAGGACGGCACGAAGCGTAAAGTCGACTTCATGCACTCCGAGGAAAGCCGTTATCTCGAGGACGGGGACGCCGCGGTCGGGTTCGTCAAGAATTACAAGGGCGGGAAATACGCCTTTGCCGCCCTGCTCCCGAAGGCGGGGAGAAGTCTTTCCGACTACGTCGCCTCCCTTGACGGAGAGAAGCTCATCGACATTCTGTCCTCTTCAGAGATCTGCACGGTGAACGCAGCCCTGCCGAAGTTTGAGGTCGAATTCAGCGACGACCTCGCCGAGGCGCTCGGAGACATGGGAATGTCCGCCGCGTTCGGACCTCAGGCGGACTTTTCGGGGCTCGGCACGTCGACCGGGGGGAATATCTCGATCACCCGTGTGCTGCACAAGACCTTCATTTCGGTCGCCGAACAGGGCACCCGGGCGGGCGCCGCGACGGTGGTGGAAATGAACGACGGGTGCGCGCCGGAATTCGAAGAACCGAAATACGTCACGCTCGACCGCCCGTTCGTCTATATGCTCATCGACCGCGAAACGAACGTGCCGTTCTTCATCGGCACGCTGACGGATCCGGAAAAATAATCTTGATCTGACAGGGGGAACGCGGCTTTCCCCGAAATGAAAGCTGACGCTGCTCCGCCTCGTGGGCAAAAAACCTTCAACAGTGAACCGCTCAAAGCGCAGCTCGGAGTAATGTGAAGCGCACGACGGACCGTTTTCGGATTCTTCATGTTGAGTGAAGACGCAAAAAACAGCCCGCGGGGGCGTGATCGGTCCGATCCGATCCGTCCGGTACGGGCTGTTTTGTCGTTTTATGGGTTTGCTGATACGGGCGGCCGCGGCGGCTTACGCGCGGGAGCAGGTTCACTTCCCTCTTCTGAGTATCTTTTTGCAGAGGGGCAAAATCCCCAGCCTGCGCGCGGCCTTCACCGCCAGGCGGCGGCACCCGTGGTACAGATACCGCAGCGGGTAGATCGCGTTCCAGAAGCGGACGTAAAACCGGTATCCTCTGCTTTGCGCGGAGATCGTCTTTCCCTTCCGCTGAAACTCGGTCAGCGCGCCGAGCACCGCGTCGTCCGGCACGGTCTCAAGGGCGAAGGTGTTGTCCCCGCGGATGAGATAATACCCGTCCTTCACCTTGATCACCCGGTGCAGAACGTATATCTCTCCGCGCCGGTACAGCGCCGCGTCGAACCGTCTCAGGCGCGCGGCAGAGGGGCGGATCACGACCAGATCCCGGTTCTGCCTCAGCATCGGCTCCATGCTTGTGCCGCGGGTCCGGTAGACGAGGATGCCGTCGCGATCGAGAATTTCTTCAAACTTCATTTTCATCCGTTCCGCGCCGGCAGGACGCGGCCGCGCAGCCGGTCCCGTCGGCAAAAATCGTATTTCTGCGATATGATACGATAGTCCGGGCGGATTTTCACCCGTTTTGTGTTTCGGAAGTGTTAAAGCTCATTCCGCAGAGGTGTAGCGATAACACAGTCTTCCGGCGGGCGCGCAGTTGCCGTGGAGATAGAAGTCCTCCGCCGTGCCGTCGTCCTCGACGCCGTCCGCCCACTTGAAATCGAACGAAACGGCTCCGGGTCTCAGCCCGAGCGCTTCCCTGCTGACCGTATAGAAGATCATGGCTCCCCGGACTGCGACCTCTGCCCGTCCCACGATGGTTTTTTGTTTGTTGAGGTATTTCGTCACCGCGCCGTCCGGTGTGAGGATGTAGGTTTCGGTGCGCCAGGGCGCGAGGACGCTTCCGTACTGCTTCTGCCCGGTCGGGACGATGTAGAGACGCATCCAGTTCCCCTCCGGTTTGATTGCCTCCCTTGCCGCCGCGGACAAGACGAAATCCTCCCCCTGTCTGCGCACGGTCATCGTCAAAATGTCGTTCGCGCTTCCCTTTTCCCGGTAGACCGCCGTTCCGTATCCGCGGCAGTCGCGCGGCAGGTTCCCAAAGGGGAAATCCCGGTAAAAGAGCCCTTCCCCGTCGTCGGACGGGTCCGGCTCGGCGCCCTTGTAGCGGCGGACGTATTCGACGAGCTGCATGTAGTAATTGTCGGAATACCCGCCCTTCATTGGCTCGATGTCCCGGCTGTACTCGAGGGAGCAGCAGTCGCACATGACCCCTCTTTTCTCCGGGATCGCCGCCCGCGTATAAGTGCTCGTGCCTTCCTCGTTCGTCAGCACGGTGGTCGACGGCGAGGTGCGGTCAAAGGTCCAGCGCCCCGCGATCCACTCGTTCCATCCGGTGACGAAGACCATTTTCGGGTCGATCTTCAAGGCGTATTCCCACTGCTCGGCGAAATTGAAGCCGTATTCCCACGCGTTTTCGCGGATATCCTTCCCGCCGTTGTGCCAGCTCCTGCCCCACGCGCCGTACTCGCCGTAGAAGGCGGAGTCGCTGTGGGCGCAGTTGGGGTGCTGGGCGACGGAGACGTTCATGATCTCGGGCTGCCCGTCCGCTTCGCGGTACACGCGCTGGGGACGGATGAATTCCATCCACGGGAAGCCGCCCGGGTGCACGGGATCAAACGGCCACTGCGAGACGCGGTGGGTGAAAAAGTCCCGCACCTCGGGGCGGCATTCGTCCGGCTTGTCGATGACAAGGGGCTTTCCGTCGAGCAGGAACCACGATTCGGGATAGAGGTTTTTCGAATAAATGCGGTCGTACAGCTCGTTCACCGTCGCGCCGGAGTCGGTGTTGGTATAGAACGCGACCTTCGGGACGCGATACCCCGCCTTCGCGTATTCCGCGATGATCCCCATGATCTTCGTCGCGTTCTCGAAATAGATGACGCGGTTGGTCGTGTCGAAGACGAGGAAATCCACGTCCGCGAACGCGAGCAGCTCGATGTGGCGGCGGATGACCCATTCGTCGCGCGTGAAATAATATCCGTAAAGCGGCTCGCCCCAGTGGTGCATCGTGCCGTTCAGGCTGCCCCACGCGGGGTGGTTCATGTCCGTCGCCGCCGTGGGGTCCTCCGCGAGGACCCGGCTCACGTCCCACGGACCGTCCGTGCCGTTCTGCTCGAGCCAGAGAAAATAGAAGATCCCGACAAGGCGGTCACGCCTGCCCTCCCCTTCGCCCGACGGGATGACCCGTCCGAGCCTGTCCGCGCCATACACGGCGTTCATGCCGACCTCTTTCATGGGATGTTCGCTGTACAAGGATTTCATCCGATGTCCTCCGTTTTCCATTGTCATGTGTTCCCCTTCCCCCTTCAGGCCGTTCAGCCGTAAACCGCGAGGTCGCGGATCGCCGCGCCGCCCGCGTCCTTCGTGATCTCGAGCGAGAGCTCCCGTACTCCGTTCAGATCGAGCGGGACGATGCGCTTGTGACCCACGCACTCGCTTTCATAGATCGACCTGCCGTCCGCCGTGATGCGGAAGCCGCGGATCTTCTGCCCGTCCGAAATGTCCTCCCGGATCACAACGTACTTTCCCGCCGCGCCTTCCGGAAGCGCGAGCGAGGTTCGTCCGTCGGTCAGCGCGGGGCCTTCGGCATAGGCGACGGGAGTTGAGAAGGTCTCGCGGATGAGCTTTCCGAAGGCGCGGAACTGTTCCTCGTCCTGAAAATCTCCGTCCGCGCTGATCGCCATGCCGAGCAGCAGATTGGAGTTGCGCCCCACCGAGCGGATGTAGCAGTCAAGGAGCTGTTCGGGGGTGAAGCACAGGTGCTCTTCGCCCGCTCTCCACGCCCAGCCGCCGCCGAACGCCGCGTGGGTGCGGTTCGGCATATCGGTTTCCGCGGGCCAGTAGTATTTCCCGTCCGGGTCGCCGACGCCCGCTTTCTCTTCCGGAGCGGTGCCGTCGTACCGGGCCTCCCCGGCGTTCGTCGTCGCCCAGCAGTTTTCCGGCGCGAGCCCGTCCTCGTTGCCCACCCAGCGGATGTTGTGCTCGTAGTCCCGCGGTCCCTGGAAGCAGATCGCGCGGGGCTGATATTTTCTCAGGATGGGCGTAAGGTCGGGTCCGCCCATCTCCGGCGGAACGATGCCGCCGTCGAACCAGATCTCAAAGAGCTCGCCGTATTCGGTCCAGAGCTCCGTCACCTGCGCCTCCACGTTTTTGACGTATTCCTGATAGTACGGCGAACGGTAATCCCACCTCAGGCCGTCGTCGATGCCGTAATACCCGTTGCAGCCAGTGGAGTAGTAAAAGCCCGGCTTCAGCCCGTACGCGCGGCAAGCCTCGATGAATTCCCGGCAGATGTCCCCGCCGCCCCCGCGCCAGTCCGTCGACGCGATGGAAAAATCGTTGACCTTCGTGTTCCAAAGGGAAAAGCCCGTGCAGTGATTCGCGACGAGCACGGCGTACTTTGCCCCGAGCTGTGCGGCGCTTCTCACCCACTGCGCCGGCTCGAGCTTCTTCGGATGAATGCTCTGCGGCGGGATCTCTTCCCGGACGCGCTTCGTTTTATACCATGTCCCCGTCAGCTCCGGGCGGTAGATCTCAAGGCAATAGTGGATCAGGACGCCGAGCTCCATGTCCTGCCACACAAGCTGTTCGGCGGTCGGTTTTGCGACGTGCATGTTTGTCCTCCCTCAAATGTCGTTTACTTTTCCGTCAAGCGTGGTCATGTCCGCCCGGAGCTTTTTCGCCGCCCCGAGCAGTCTTGTGAGAATGGCGTCCCGCTCGTCGTCCGGCGCGTCGAGGCTCTGGTGATGCGCCTCGAGCACGCAGTCGCCCGCGTAGCCGACCGCGGCGAGCGCTCCGACCACTTCGTCAAAATCCACCGTTCCTTCTCCGGGGATGAGGTGCTCGTCCCCGCCGCCGTGATTGTCCTGCAGGTGCAGGGACGAGGGCGGCACGGCGCAGGAGCGCAGAACGTCCGGCCGATAGGCGAAGAGTTCGCGTGTCCCGTGTCAAAGCACCACCCGAACTGCTCCGAGCCGACCGCTGCGGCAAGCTCCGCAATGATGCGCGGGTCCTTTGACGCGCCCCAGAGCAGGTTTTCCGAAAGGATCACGACTCCCGCGTCCTTTGCCGTCGCGAGCCAAGGCTTCACGGCGTCGGCGTTGACGCGGATGAAGCGGTCACGGTCCTCGATGATCTCGCCGTTTTCCCGCCAGATCGGGTGCAGCACCATAAAGCCCGCCCCCAGCGCCCCCGCCGTCTCGATCGAACGCGCGGTCAGTCTCCCGTCGGTTTCTCCGGGGGCATGGGAATGCGTATAGGGGATGCCGAGTCCCTCCGCCAGCTTCCGCAGGCTCTCGGCCCATGCGAGATAGGTGTCGGACAGGAAGGGCGAGCCGTCCCCCGTCCAGTAATCGAGCGCCATGTCCAGCGCCTCATATCCGAGCGTCGCCAGCCGCTTAGCGGCTTTTTCGGCGGGATAGCCCGGGTCAAATACGGCTGTTGTCGTTACAATGCGTCGTTTCATAGTTGTCCTTTCCTGCGGGGCTGCGGGCAAGCCGGGCGCCGATTTCGTTCTGCGGAAAACCCGGGACAGGTGCGGTCCGCGCCCCGTTCCCGGGTCTTTTCGTTATTGCTGAGCTTCGTTGCTCTTTTCGTACGCTTCGACGATTTTTTGCAGCATCTTCGCCATGGGCTTGAATGCGCGGGTGGTGTAGGACGCGATGTCCGTGGATTTCTGTACCAGAAGATCGCGCACAAACTGCACGCCTGCCTGATCGTACATGTGGGAATAGCCGAGGTCGAAGACGCGGCACGCCATCACGAGGTCCATCATGCGGGTAGATTCCGGGTCGCGTGAGGATTTCGCCTTCGCCGTGACCTCAAAGAGCGCGTCGTAAACATGGCGGTAGGATTCCGCCGCGATGCCCTCGAGCAGAATGCCCGTTCGCTCGGGGTTCGGGCAGACCGAGGGGACGACGAGCATTGCCACCGCGCCGTTGACGAAGCTCATGTAGCGCTCCTGAAGCTCGTTGTATTTCGGCATCGGGAGCACGCCGTAGTCGTCCTCCATGTCGCGGAAGCGGTCGTCTCTCAGATGGAGCAGCGACGCTTCGACGAAGAACGCGCGTCCCTGCGTGAAGACCTCATAGGAGTTCGTATAGGTGCCGATATCCGTGTGATAGTTGGAATTGTTGTCGATGACGATCTTGTAGATCTTGTCGTAGATCGCGGAGTTGAGCTCAAGATTGTCGTTCAGGATCGGGACGCCGTCGGCGTCCTTCGTGACGATTCTGCCGCCCGCTCCGTAATAGAAGGAATACGGGCTGTCGAGGTACCACTGGGTGAGGCCCCAGAAGTCGTCCATTTCCTTGATCACGCCGTCTCCGTTGAGATCGCGCGTCGTGTCCTTCGTGAGCTCGTACAGGGCGTCCAGCGTCCAGGTTCCCTCGTCCACCATGCCGTAGGGATATTCCATGCCGCTTTCCGTAAAGCGGTTCTTGTTGAACAGCATGCAGGACGAGCGCAGCATCGCCTTCGGGAGCATCATGCCGCAGAGCAGCTTCATGTGACCCGCGACGGTGAACGCGTCCACGCAGTCGGTGTCCCACCACGGCTTCGTCGGGTCGACCGCGTCAAGCAGGTCAAGGGAGTAGAAGAAGCCTCCCTGCGCCGCCCCCGCCGCGGACACCATGTGGAGCATTCCGCAATCGTAATCGTCCAGCCCGGCGTTGACGGCGCGCTTGACCGCTTCGGTCGCCTGCCCGTAATCGTCGAACTGCGCCGCCGCGAGCGCGATGTCAAAGCGCTCCTCGACGGCCTTGTCGCGCTCAAACAGCGCGTCGTTCAGCGCCTCGCCCGTGATCTCCTCCACCGCGATGCCCTCGCTGAAGGTCACGGCTGTGAAGGTATATCCCTCATACTTGACGTCGGGAAGATTGTCGGAAAGCTCGGTTTCCTCCGGCTCGGTCTCCTCCGGCTCCGCCGCGCCGGGCTGCGGCGCGTTCCCCGTCCCGTCGTCCTGGACGTCGCTGTTTTCGCCGGATTCGCTGCACGCCGCGAAAGGCAGGACGAACAGCAGAAGGGCAAGAAACAGACAGAGAATTCTTTTCATGGCAGTCCTCCTCAATTTCTTTTATTCTTCGAACGTTTTATTCTTCGAGAAACACTCTCCGCACCGCTTCGAGATAGCCGTAGCCGTACACGTCGTCCGGTTCGAGATAGCTCATTTCGGTCCATTCGTTCCACGAGTTGATCGTGACAAGCGGCACGGCGCAGTACCGGTCGACAAAGTCCTTCGCCATCCTCAGACCCTTTTCGAAGTTTTCCGGGGTATTGTTCTTCATGATCGGCAGGGTGAGGAAGTGATGCCGGGGGTTGTTGTCCCAACCGACGGTGACGTGGGGGTAATAGGGAACCTTGTAATCCCGGCGGATGCGGTCCCATTCCTTTTCCACGTCGGGCAGGATCTCGAGGTAATCCCGGTTGCAGTCCGTGAAGTGGACGAACTGATAATGGGTGACGGAATCGAAGCCGAGCAGATCCACAAGATCCTTTGTAGAGCCCGAATGCCCGCCGTCCACGCCGCTGACGTCCACGGCACCCTCGCCGTAGATCGTCGCCTGCAGATGCAGTCCGGGGAAGCCCGCTTCCTTCACGAGGGAGCGGAACGCCTCCAGCGCTTCTCTCGTTTTTTCGATGCCGCCCAGCCCGCGCACGAGATTTGACATCTCGTAGATCATGAACACCGGGCAGCCGTCGATCTTATAGTAATTCGGCCGTTTGAAATAGAGGTCGATCACGCGGCGGCACACGCGGTCGAATTCCTCCCGCGGCTGCGAGCCGAGCCAAATCGTCCCGTCCCTGCCGGACTGCCGTTTGTCCCAGGTATAGCCCGCGTCGTGGTTCGCCCACATGAGGTAGAAGCTCATGTCCCCGTTGTTCGGCGCACCGAGGAATCCCTCGTCGAGGCACTGTTCGAGAAAAGGTCTGCGGTCATACCAGTACCAGTCGTAAATGAAGACGTTTACGCCGTGGCGCAACGCCTCCTTGATCTGGAACTCCATCACGGCGGGGTCCGCCTCGTCGACCGTTCCCCAAAGGGGCGTGCGGGGGAGGATCTGTCCCTCGATGCGGCTTTGTGCGCTGAGAACGGACTGCCATTCTCCTATTCCCTTTTCCCAGAACTGATAGGTTCGCGGCTCCCTGCCCGTATAGGACGGCCAGATATAGGCGGCGACGTCATACTTCTTCATTGTCAGGCTCCTTTCAGACAGCGTGCCGGGCGTCAGCCCTGCGCGATATGTTCTTCGATCTCTTTCGTGATCTTTTCGGTCATCTTCGAGAACAGCTTTTCAACCTTTTTCGCCGAGGAGGCATAAGTCCCTTCGTTGATGACGGCGCTCAGATACGCGTCGAGCACGCTGTGCAGGGAGAACGCCTCGCAGAGGTCGAAGCAGCGGTTCTTCATCATCAGGCGGACCATTTCGGCGGACTTCTGGTCGCGCATGCCCTTGCCGATGACGGTGGTTTCAAGATAGACGTTCAGCGTGTCACTCAGCGTGTACGCGCCCATCGCCTCGAGGAAGGAGCCGATCTCGGCGAAGTCCTGTACGCCGTCGCCGTTGTCGTCGCCGACCACGAGGGGCAGGAAAAGCGTCGTCGGGTTCTTCACAAAGTAAGCACAGTCCTCGTTCTCTTCCGCATAGCGCGGGAAGCACACGACGCCGTAATCGTCCTCGACCTCGCGGAGCTGGCGGAAGTCGCCGAGCAGGCGGGAGTAATAGAGCGAACGCCCGTCGGAGAACGCGATGCGCCCGGCGTCATAGTCCGAATAATCCACGGCGGGGTTGTTCTTGTTGTAGATCTTGCCGATGGCTTCGGATACGGCGAGGAAGTTGTCGTCCATCATGTGGAGCATGAATTTCTCTTCCGCGTTGTCCCATGTCACGAGCTGGACGCCGGAGCCGTACTGGAAGGGCTGGAACCAATACTCGCGCCCCGTCAGCCCGAGCACGTCGTCCTTCATCGTATACTTGCCGTCGCCGTTGACGTCGGTGAGCACGGCGTCAAGCTGCTCGGAGAATTTGTCGATCGTCCATTTCCCTTCGAGAACGAGCTCCTGCGGGTCCTCGATGTGGTAGTTGTTCAGCAGCGCGCCGTTGTAGAACAGCACGGCGAGAGAGTCGTAATGGTCGAAGCCGAAATCCACGAAGCCGAAGTACATCTGCCCGAGGATCTTCAGGTACCGCTGCGCGCCCTGATCCCAGTAGGGCTGGGTCATGTCAATGTTGTCAAGCTCGTTGAACGGCGTGAGGTAGCCCTTCTGAACCAGATTGCCGCCGCCGCTGATCAGGGAGTAGACAAAGTCCACGTCGCCCATGCCGGAATACACGGACTGTTCGAGCTGACCGGACGGGTTGCCGTAGGTGACGACGAATTTGCAGTTGAGGGCATCCTCCACACCGCGGTTGCGGGTGTACATCGCGTCCTTCAGACCGTCGCCCGAGGTCTCTTCCCAGTCAAGCACGTTGTAGAAGTTGGAATCGAAATAATCGGTACCCGCGTTCATCTCGATGCCGCCGAGGTCGGGCTTCGCGACGGCTTCCCAGTAGGTTGTTTCCTCCTCCGGTGCCTCGCCGCCTTCCGCGCTCGGCGTCGCCGCGGCTCCCTCTTCCTTCGGGGTGTCTGAATCGGCGTTTTTGCTTTCACCGCACGCCGCAAAGATCCCGGTCAACAGGACGAGGGCAAGAAACAGAGCAAGCGCACGCTTCAGGTTGTGCTTTTTCATGACATGGTTCTCCTCTTCCGTGGAATACCGCCGTTCCTGTTTTCCGGCAGTTCTGCTTTCATTATATTGTAAACTGCACAAAAAAGCAAGTAGAAATGAGAAATTTCCGTTAAAACAGGACGGATAAAATCGGATTCGGTAAAGACTTGACAATATCCGCAAAGCAGAATCATAAAGCCGCGCGCCTTGCGGCGCGCGGCGGGATGATCGTTCGTATTCGGTTTTTCGCGTTATTTCATCTGATTGTAAATGCAGTTCACGATCTCACTGCGCGGGCACGGTTCCCCGGCCGGGGGCAGATCGATGGAGCTGCCCCGGAAGAGCCCTTCCCTGCCTGCCCACGCCATCGCGTCGGAATACCAGGTTTCGGGATCCGCAGTTTCATCGGGTTTGCCCGCCGCCCGCCAGAGGAAGGTCACGATGTGCGCGCGGGTGCAGGTATCCTCCGGGTCGAAGGTCGTTTCGGAGGTACCGTTCGTGATGCCCCGCTCGACCGCCCAGAGCACCGCCTTCGCGTACCACGAGTCGCCCGGAACATCCGCGAAGGGATTGTCGCCGGTCGTCTCCGGGCATCCGTACGCACGCCAGAGGAAGGTCACCGCCTGCGCGCGGGTCACGGTTTTCCCGGGTCCGAAATGCGTCTCGTCCATGCCGTTCGTCACCTGGGGATCGGCGTAATACGCCCACAGGACGGCGTCGTAGAAGGAATCGCGCTGAGTCACGTCGACGAAGGGATTCGTCAGCGCGGGAGAGACGGGCGCGGGGTTCACCTTGATTTTCACGGAGGCGCTCTTCGTGATGCGGCCCTCGGAATAGGTGACCGTCACGGTCTTGTCAGCCGCCGCGAGCCTGCCCGCGGGAGAGAACGCGTAGCCGTTCACGTTCTTCGTCGTTCCGTTCGAGAATACCGCCCGGACCGTCATGCCCGCCGGATCGAAGACCTCGCCCTCGGTATAGACGGTCTTTGTCGGCGCGGAAACGATCTCGACGCGGATGAGCGCGGAGGCGGTCAGGGGATCAAAGACCATGGCCGCGAAAAGCTCGCCGCCCTCGATCCGCACTTCGTTCGGGATTCTGCCGTTGACGGTCACGCCGCTCTTGCTTTCTTCCGTGAACTGCCAGCCGTCGACGGCTCTCAGGCGCACCGTCACGGAATAGGCCGTGCCGGACACATAGACGTCGGAGGAGGCAAGGTACTCTTCCCCGGTCCCCGTCGCGTTCGGTTCGGACCAGCGGACGCCATCGATCTCGGGCGCCGCGGTGTTTCGCGCGACCGCGCAGCCCTCCCCGTTCACCTTCGCGATAAAGGAGGGATTCTGCGAGAGCGCCGGGGCGGTCAGAACGATATCCGCTGCGGTGACGGTCTTCAGATCCATCGGCAGAGCGTCAAAGGCGCAGACGAGCAGGAGCGTCCCGGACGCGAATTCGTAATAGCAGTCGGCGGCCCATCCGTTCACCGTCGCGCGGACGCTGACTTTTCCGAGCGAGTCGGTGGAGAACTGAAATCCCTCCTCCGGAACGACGGCCAGAGTGACGGTATAGCTCTTCCCACCCTCAAAGACAGAAAAAGGACTGAGCGTTGCGGAGCCGTCCGACCAGAGGATGCCGCCCGCGTAGGGATAGCGCCTCATATCGTCCAGACGGCAGCCGTAGCTGATCTGCGCCGTATAGGGAAGCGGATCGCCGACCCGCGGCTCGTTCATTTCGATCACGATCTCCGAGATCGTGCGGCCTGCGGCGGCCGAGCCCGTCCGGAAGACGACGCCGACCTCGGCATAGGAGCCGTAATTGCGGTAATAGCGCACCTCGCCCGCGTTCACGGCGATGTCGGCGGTCGAGAAGGAAAGATCAAAGCCCTTCTTCGGCTGAATCTTCAAAAGGAGGCGGTATTCGGTATTCGCCTCGTACAGGGTTCCGACGGGCACGGCGGTCGTCGTGCCTGTGATCTTCTGCCATTCGGCGGAGACGATTTCCGCGCCGTCGCTGATCTTCAGTCCGGCAACCGACGCGGGCTGACCTGCCGCGGGGACCCGGATGCCAGAAATTTCAAGAGCCCCGATGTCCGAGGTCGCCGAAAAGCGCCAGCGCGCGCAGAGATAGTGCTCACTCACGTCGAAAACCTCGCCGGGGATGCCGCCGACGGTCAAAACCGCGCTTTCGTCAAAGCGGGCGTTCGGTTCGCTGACTTTCATGAACAGGGTCAGGACAAGCTCGTAATCCTCGCCGACTTGAAAAACGCCGTTCTCTTCCATGGGAGAGCCGCCGCGGTACCACTGCGCCTCAATGTCAAAGGGATACGCGGCCGTATCGAACTCCTCCGCTCTCCACGGCGTTTCCCCGTCGACGATGCCGGGGGCGGCCGAGCGGGGGGCGTCGAGGCGGATGGGCCAGGAGGCGTCGAACACGGTATCCGTCTCAAAGACAAGATAGAGCGCGATGCCGTAGATCCTGCCGTCCGTGCGGTGCGTCGTCTCGCGCGCGATCCCCTTCAGACGGGAGCGCAGCTCGGAGGAAACGTTCAAAGAAAAGCTCGAGCCGTCAAACGGGGTGTTTTCATCCGCCGTGACGAAGCAGAGACGGGCAAAATAGCAGTGTCCCCGCTGTGCCGCCTCTCCCGCCTCGAGCTTCGTGCCCTTTGAGAGCAGATTGCTCATGGACGAGGGAACCTCATAGCCGAGATCGTACCAAACCACCGGAGCGGTTTCGGGATCGCTCAGATAACGGACGTTTTCGTCCGGCTCCGGCAGGGTGATTTCCGTGTCGAGCGCCTTCCCTTCAAGGGGGGAATCGAGATCGGAGACCGAGATCGAAGTGATCGTCCCGTCCCCGAAAACCGCGGCGGGCAGAGTTGCCCCGATCAGCAGAACGGAAAACAAAAGACCGATGAAGAGCTTTTTCATACTTCCTCCTTGCGGGAAACGTGGAATGCGGAGCGAGGGGCGAAGCCGGGAATCGCCTATTGTCATTATAGCACATTTTCCGTCGTTTTGCAAGGGAAATCGCAGAAAAGCGCCGCCGGGACGCCGTGCGGACGTCTCGAAGCGGTCCGACGCCCGCGGCACGGCGGAATTCCCGAAAATCCGGGTTTGCCGTTCTTTGCGTAAAAAAGCCACGGACGGGAGAGGCGCGAAAAAGCCGCGGCGCACCTCCCGTCCGACTCCGGAGGCTCGCCGCGGCTGACGCCGTTCTCTTCAGTTTTCCACGTACATTCTGCGGTAGGGGTTCGAGCTGTCGGGCGTGACGAGCGTGAACGGGGAAGCGAGGATCGCCTCAGCGTCCGCGCCGAAGAGGGCCGCGTACCGCTCGACATACGGCCTCAGCGCCGCCATGTCCCGCTCGTCCGCCCCCCTCGCCGTGACCTGGGGCGGGAAGGCGATCCCCTCGCAGGTCCCTCTGAGGTAGACCCTGCCCCCGTGCATGCCGGCGCAGGGGAAGTCGCCGACGATCCGGTCCCCGCGGTCCTTGCCCGCTTCAAGTCCGAGCACGATGATGACGCCGCCCGCCTGATATTCGCCGAGAAAGCTCCCGGCGCGCCCGCCGATCACCATGACCGGGATTTTTTCTTTGTATTCCTTCATGTGGATGCCCGCGCGGTACCCGGCGTTGTCGCGGACATAGATCGCCCCGCCGCGCATGGCGTAGCCCGCCGCGTCCCCGATGCTCCCGCGCACCGCGATGAGCCCGTCGTTCATGGTATCGCCGACCGCGTCCTGCGTGCTGCCGTTCACCGTGATCTCGGCGCCGTTGAGATACGCGCCGAGCGCGTTCCCGGGCACGCCGTCGATTTCAATGCTCCTGTTCCGCATCCCCGCGCCGAGGAAGCGCTGTCCGAGGCAGTCCGTGAGGCGGCAATCCCCATCCTCCGCGCGGATCGCGTCGTTCAGGGCGCGGCTTTCCATTCCTTTCGCGCAAATCGTCTTCATACCGCACCTCCGAACTTCTGCCGTCTGACCTCCGGCGAAAAAGCCGCCGTGGTCGCGCCCCGCCTCATGAGATCGAAATCGAGCGTGGAGAGCGGGATTTTCTCCCGGATCAGCGAGGTGCAGATCCCCGCCCGCTCCATGACGCCGACGAGCTCGAATCCGATGAGCAGCCCGTCCTTCACATAGAGCTTTTTCAGCCCGCCGTTCGTTCTTTCCTCGTAAATCTCCCCGCCCTCGTCCGGCGCGAGGGAGCGTCCCGCGGTCAGGGCGTGCAGACCGAAAAAGCCGATGGCGTTCATGGGGACGGCGTTGTCGAACACCCGATCCCCGCCCGCCATGTTCTCCCCCGCGCACTCGCCCTGCAGCCGGGCGTTCGGGAGGATGGCGAGCACACGGTTCGCGCCGATGGAGGCGTCGTACCCCTCGGCGCAGTCCCCGGCGGCGTACACGTCGGGGAGACTCGTTCTCATGCGCGTGTCCGTGAGGATGCCGCGGTTCACCGCTCCTCCGGCTTCCCGGATCAGAGCGGTGTTCGCGCGGACGCCGACCGCGAGCACGAGCACGTCGAAATCGACCGTTTTCCCGCTCTTCATGACGGCGCGGCAGCCCTCGAATTTCGCCGCCGTGTCGCCGAGCAGAAAGGTAATCCCCCGCTCCTCGAGCTTCGCCTGCATGAGCGCCGCGCCCTCCTCGTCGAGGACGCTCGAGAGCACGCGGGGCGCGAGATCGCACACGGTCATGCTCTTCACCCGTCCGGCAAGGCCCTCCGCGCATTTCAGCCCGATGAGCCCCGCGCCGACGATCATCACCGTGCTGTCCGGCTTTACCGCGGCGTCCAGAGCGAGCATGTCGTCCATCGTCATGAAGGTGAATTTCTCCTCCACCGTGTCGAGCCCTTCGATGGGGGGCACGAACGGGGACGAGCCCGTCGCGGCGCACAGCTTCCCGTAGGGCAGGACCCGTCCGCTGTCCAGCGTCACCGTATGCGCCGCGGGATCGAGCTTCACGGCCTTTTCCCCGTACAGAACGGTACACCCGTTTTTCTCGTAATAGTCGTCCGCCCGCGCGCCCATGTTCTCGGGCTTTGCCCGCCCTTCGAGGGCATAGGAGATGAGCGGGCGGCAGTAGGCGGGATGCTTTTCCGCCGAGATCACGGTGATCGGCGCCTCCCGGTCGACGTGCCGTATCCCGTCGATGCAAGCGAGCGCGGCGGCCCCGTTTCCGACGATGATATAATCCGCCATGTTCTCACCTCTCCTCATAAACGATCGCACGGTTCGGACAGCCCGCGACGCAGGCGGGCTCCCCGACGGCGTTTCTCAGGCAGAGCTCGCATTTCTGCATGACTCCGTCCCCATCCGGCGAGAGCGCGCCGTAGGGACAGACGAGCACGCAGGTGAAGCACCCCACGCAGCGGCTTCGGTCGATGCGGATCACCCCGTCCTCCTGCGTCAGCGCGCCCGAAATGCAGGCCTTGACGCAGAGCGGGTCGGCGCAGTGCCGGCAGGAGACGGCGTAGCAGATTTTCTCCGTTTGTGCGGATTTGCCCGTCTGTGCCGTCTTTTCCGCCTCCTCGATCCGGATGCGCGGATAGATCGGCTTTCCTTTGAGCGCGGACGCCATATCCGTCCTGCCGGAGTTGGCGAAGGCGCAGTTATATTCGCAGAGATGGCAGCCGAGGCACCATTTCTCGTTCACGTAAATCCGTTTCATATCATTCCCCCGCGTGCGCGATCCCAAGGATGCCGAGCTCCTTTTCCGTCATCCCGACGCCGCGCAGCATCAGGCGGTTCCCTCTCAGGGCTTCGATGGAGTTGATCCCCATCCCGCCCATCATTTCCATGATCTCGTGCCGCCAAGCCGTCATGAGGTTGACGAGGCGCTCCGAGCCGACGTCCGGGTTGAGCCGCTTGACGAGCTCCGGGCGCTGGGTCGCGATGCCCCAGTTGCACCGTCCCGTCTGGCAGGTGCGGCAGAGGTGACAGCCGAGGGCGAGCAGCGCAGCCGTGGCGATGTAGCACGCGTCCGCGCCGAGCGCGACCGCCTTCACGACGTCCGCCGCCGAGCGGATGCTCCCGCCCGCGACAAGGGAGACGTCGCCGCGGATGCCTTCGTCGCGAAGCCGCCGGTCGACCGAGGCGAGCGCGAGCTCGATGGGGATGCCCACGTTGTCGCGGATCCGTGTGGGAGCCGCGCCCGTGCCGCCGCGGAAGCCGTCGATGGCGATGATGTCCGCGCCCGAACGGGCGATGCCCGAGGCGATGGCGGCGATGTTGTGGACGGCGGCGACCTTGACGATCACCGGCTTTTTGTATTCCGTCGCTTCCTTCAGCGAATAGACGAGCTGGCGCAGGTCCTCGATGGAGTAAATGTCGTGGTGGGGGGCGGGAGAGATCGCGTCCGAGCCCTCCGGGATCATCCGCGTGCGGCTCACGTCCCCGACGATCTTCGCGCCGGGCAGGTGTCCGCCGATGCCGGGCTTCGCGCCCTGCCCCATTTTGATCTCGATCGCCGCGCCCGCGCTCAGGTAATCCTCATGCACGCCGAACCGCCCGGACGCGACCTGCACGACGGTATGCGCGCCGTACTTGTAGAAATCCTCGTGGAGCCCGCCCTCTCCGGTGTTGTAAAGGATGCCGAGCTCCTCGGCCGCCCGCGCGAGCGATTCGTGCGCGTTGTAGCTGATCGATCCGTAGCTCATGGCGGAGAACATCACGGGCATGGAAAGCTCGATCTGCGGAGGCAGGTCCGTATCGAGCGTCCCGTCCGCTTTTCTTTTGATCCGATCCGGCTTTTTGCCGAGGAAGACCTTCGTCTCCATCGGCTCGCGCAGGGGATCGATGGGGGGATTGGTCACCTGGGACGCGTTGATGAGCATCTTGTCCCAGTACACTGGCAGGGGCTTCGGATTTCCCATGGACGAGAGCAGAACGCCCCCGGACGCCGCCTGCTTGTACACCTCGCGGATCGCGTCAGACCCCCAGTTCGCGTTCTCGCGCAGGGCGTTCTGATTCTTCACGATTTTGAGGGCGTGCGTCGGGCAGAGGGACACGCACCGCTGGCAGTCCACGCATTTTGCCTCGTCGGACAGCATGATGCCTCTCTCCGCGTCGTACCGGTGCACCTCGTTCGCGCACTGCCGCTCGCACACGCGGCAGGCGATGCAGCGGTTTTCATTCCGCACGACGTCGAATTCCGGCTGGATATATGCGATTCCCATTACGCCGCACCTCCTTTCAGCCGCACGATCACGGGCTCGCCGCCGGACGGGGAGAAGACGTTCTCCGCCAAGGGATCCATGGCGCGGATCGCCGCTTCCTCGCTCGCGATGTAGACCCGGGAGCCGTGCTCCCCGACCACCATCGAGCGCAGCTTGAGCCGGTCGTTCAGCGCCATGAGCCCGCCGTCGAAGCCGAGGATGATCGAAAACGGTCCCGTGACGAGCAGGCTCGCGAACGCCGTCCGAAGCAGTCTCTGCTCCGCCGCTTTCTCCGCGTCCCCTTCCTCGTCGATCGCGGACCAGAACGGAGCCGCGACCACGGACGCCGCTTCCTCGAGCGTCAGTCCCTGACGGCGGAGCAGGTAATCCATAATATAGGTGATGACCTCGGTATCAGTCTGAAGCGTGCACTTGTAGCCGAACATTTCGATCCAGCGGCGGTTCGCGTCGTAGGACGAGATCTCGCCGTTGTGCACCACCGACCAGTCGAGCAGGGTGAAGGGATGCGCGCCCCCCCACCAGCCGGGCGTGTTCGTGGGATAGCGGCCGTGCGCGGTCCACGAATACCCTTCATATTCATCGAGGCGATAAAACTCCGCCACGTCCTCCGGATAGCCGACCGCCTTGAATGCACCCATGTTCTTCCCGGAGGAGAAGACGTACCCGCCCCGGTTTTCCGTATTGATTTTCGTGACCGTGCGGGCGACGAATTCCCGCTCGTCGAGCTGGGCGGCGGCGAGCGCGGATTTGAGCGGATCGACGAAATACCGCCAGATGACCGGCTCGTCCGTAATGGCCGGAGTTTTCTTGGTCGGGATGATCTCGCTCTTCACAATCTCGAAGCGGTCCTTCAGAAAGCTCTCGCATTCCTTGCGCGACGCGCGGTCATCGAAGAAGAAATGCAAGGCGTAATAATCCTTCAGCTCGGGATAGATGCCGTATCCGGCGAAGCCGCCCCCCAGCCCGTTCGAGCGCTCGCGCATGGGGCGCATCGCGTCGGCGGCGAGCGAGCCCGGGATTTTCCCGCCGTCCCGGTCGATCACGGCGGCAATGGCGCATCCGGAGGGGATGCGAACCTGACCTTCTCTTTCCATCTTAAAAGTCTCCGAAAACAGAAAACGCGCCCATCCCGACACACGCCGGAATGAACGCCTTTGCTCATTTGCCCGTATTATAACGCGCCGCGGAGCCATTGTCAAGAGGGGGAGACGCATTTTTCCGAAAAAAACGAATGAATTTTCAGAGAATTTTTATGCAGAATTTTTCGAGAATCTTTCGCGCACCCCCTTGACAGACGGCCCGGATGGGTGTATAATGCACCCCGTAAGGCAAAGGCGTCTTCGCGGGAGCATTCCCGGCGGAGGCGCTTTTCGTTTCACGCCTACATAATATTTATACACAAAAAGGCAAGGGCGTCTTTGTTTCCCCGTTCGCGCAAACAGCGCGGGGGAGACGGAGTCCTTGCCTTTGTGATTTCCCGAAAGGAGAACAACCATGAGTACGGTATCGGAAAGCTTCGGCAGTATGGTATTTGACGACCGCGTGATGCGGGCGGCGCTTTCGAAGGAGGTGTATGATTCCCTCCGCAAGACCATCGACGAGGGCGCGGAGCTGAACATCGGCGTGGCGAACGCGGTGGCGGAGGCGATGCGCGATTGGGCGGTCGCGAAGGGAGCGACGCATTTCACGCACTGGTTCCAGCCTCTGACCGGCATCACAGCGGAAAAGCACGACAGCTTCATCTCCCCCGCGCCGGACGGCGGCGTGATCATGGAGTTCTCCGGCAAGGAACTGATCAAGGGCGAGCCGGACGCCTCCTCCTTCCCGTCCGGCGGCCTGCGCGCCACGTTCGAGGCGAGGGGCTACACCGCCTGGGACCCGACGTCCTACGCGTTCATCAAGGGAAAGACCCTCTGCATCCCTACGGCGTTCTGCTCCTACGGCGGGCACGCGCTGGACAAGAAGACACCCCTGCTGCGCTCGATGGACGCTCTGAACCGCGCGGCACTGCGCGTTCTCAGACTGTTCGGAAACGCGGACGTCAAGCGCGTCACCACCTCGGTCGGACCGG
This sequence comes from Clostridia bacterium, assembly GCA_017540175.1. GTDB lineage: Bacteria > Bacillota > Clostridia > Oscillospirales > CAG-272 > UMGS1696. Next base: position 44,389 of record JAFYBN010000031.1, read on the forward strand.
AACAGGAATACTTCCTCGTCGACCGGAAGATGTATGAAGCGCGGCGCGACCTGCGCTTCACGGGGCGCACCCTTTTCGGCGCGAAGCCTCCGAAGGGGCAGGAAATGGACGACCATTACTTCGGCGTGATTAAGCCCCGCGTCGCCGCCTACATGGAAGAGCTGAACGAGGAGCTGTGGAAGCTCGGCATTCTCGCGAAGACGGAGCACAACGAAGTCGCTCCCGCCCAGCACGAGCTCGCCCCCATCTACCGCACCACCAACGTCGCGACCGACCACAACCAGCTCACGATGGAGATCATGCAGAAGGTGGCGGCGAAGCACGGGCTCGTCTGCCTGCTGCACGAAAAGCCCTTCGCGGGCGTGAACGGCTCGGGCAAGCACAACAACTGGTCCATCGCGACGGACACGGGCGTGAACCTGCTCTCCCCCGGCGAGACGCCGTACGAGAACGCGCAGTTTTTGACCTTCCTCTGCGCCGTGATCGAGGCGGTGGACGAATACGCCGATCTGCTCCGCATTTCCGTGGCAACCGCGGGGAACGACCACCGGCTCGGCGCGAACGAAGCGCCGCCCGCCGTGGTTTCGATCTTCCTCGGGGACGAGCTGACCGCGGTGCTCGACGCCATCGAGGCGGACAAGCCGTACAGCGCGGCGGAGAAGACCGTCATGAAGCTCGGCTCGGACGTGCTGCCGAAATTCAACCGCGACAACACGGACCGCAACCGCACCTCCCCATTCGCGTTCACGGGCAATAAATTCGAATTCCGCATGCTCGGCTCCTCCAACTCCATCGCCTGCGCGAACATCATGCTCAACGCCGCCGTCGCCTCCGTACTCGGCAAATACGCGGATCGGCTCGAAGGAGCGGACGATTTCGAGAGCGCGCTGCACGACCTCATCCGCGGGACCGTGCGCGATCACCGCCGGGTGATCTTTAACGGCAACGGCTACGACGAGAAGTGGATCAAGGAGGCGACCGAGGTCCGCGGGCTTCCGAACTACCGCACCACGCCGGACTGCTTCCCCGAGCTGCTTTCGGAGAAAAACGTTTCGATGCTGACCGGCGAGGGGGTCTTCACCGTCGAGGAGCTGAGATCGAGATACGAGATCATGCTCGAGAACTACTGCAAGACCGTCTTGATCGAGGCGAACACCATGATCGACATGGCGCGGCATGAGATCCTGCCCGCGACGGAGAAATACGCCTCCGTTCTCGCGGCAAACCTCGCGCTGAAGAAGTCCGTGTCTCCCGCCCTCTCCTGCGGATATGAGGAAAAGACCGCCGCCGCGCTTTCCGCGCTGACCGACGGCATCGCCGAGCGCGTGGACGAGCTGGAGACCGCCGAAGCCAAGGCGAGAGAGATTTCCGAAATCGGCCCGCAGTCCTTCGCCATCCGCGACGAGGTGATCGGGAAGATGACCGCCCTCCGCTCCCTCTGCGACGAGGCCGAGGTCATCACCGCCTCCGAATACTGGCCCTTCCCGACCTACGGCGATCTGCTGTTCGGTGTTAACTGAACAGCGACTGTTCGGCGTGAACTGAATCGCGACTGTTCGGCGTGAACTGAACAGCGGCGGTTCGGCGTGAGCTGAACAGCGACTGTTCAGCGTGAACTGAATCGCGACTGTTCTGCGTGAACCGAACGGAGGCGCTTCGGCCCCGCCCGATCCGGCAAATAAACTTCAAATAAACTTAAGGAATAAGAATCATGACATACTCATCCGTCAACACCATCTGGGTGCTGCTCGGCGCGGCGCTCGTCTTCTTCATGCAGGCCGGCTTCTCCATGTGCGAGGCAGGCTTCACCCGCGCGAAAAACACCGGCAACATCCTCATGAAAAACCTCATGGATTTCTGCATCGGAACCCCCGCCTTCTGGCTCGTGGGCTTCGGGCTCATGTTCGGCTCCGGCACGGCCCTCTTCGGACGGCTCGATCCCCTCATCATGGGGGACTACGCCGAAATCCTCCCCGCGGGCGTTCCGCTCTGGGCGTTCGCGATCTTCCAGACCGTCTTCTGCGCCACCTCGGCGACCATCGTCTCCGGCGCGATGGCGGAGCGGACGAAGTTCTCGGCATACTGCATCTATTCCCTCTGCATCTCCCTCTTCATCTATCCCGTCTCCGGGCACTGGATCTGGGGCGGCGGGTGGCTCGCGGAACTCGGATTCCACGATTTCGCTGGTTCTACCTGCGTCCACATGGTCGGCGGCGTGTGCGCGTGCATCGGCGCAGCGATCCTCGGTCCGCGCATCGGCAAGTACGGACGGGACGGCAAGCCGAAGGCGATCCTCGGCCACAATCTGACCGTCGCCGCGCTCGGCGTGTTCATCCTCTGGTTCTGCTGGTTCGGCTTCAACGGGGCGTCCACCGTCGGCATGGATTCGGACGAGCTCGTCGAAAGCGCGTCCCTCGTCTTCTTCAACACCAACCTCTGCGCAGCCGTCGCCTGCTGCACGACGCTCGTCATCACATGGATCCGCTACAAAAAGCCGGACGTTTCGATGACCTACAACGCGGCGCTCGCAGGCCTGGTCGGCATCACGGCGGGATGCGACGCGGTCTCTCCCGTCGGCGCGGCAGTCATGGGTCTCTGCTTCGGCGCGGTGATCGTCTTCTCCGTGGAGTTCTTCGACAAGATCGCGAAGATCGACGACCCGGTCGGCGCGATCTCCGTGCACGGGATCTGCGGCGCGCTCGGCACGATCCTCACCGGTCTCTTCGCGACAGGCGTCTCGACCGAAAAGGGGCTGTTCTACGGCGGGGGAGCGCATTTCCTCGGCGTGCAGACCCTCGGCGTCGTCTCCGTTGCGGCCTATGTGGCTGCCATGATCACCGTCGTCTTCTTCATCCTCAAAAAGACCGTCGGGCTGAGAGCCGATCCGGTCGACGAGATCCAGGGGCTTGATGTTTCGGAGCACGGGCTTCTCACCGCCTACGCGGGATTCGCCATGGCGCCCGATACCGCCAGCCTCGATCCGGAATCCTCCCCCGCGCCCGTTCTGGTGACGGGGGACACCCCGCCCGCCGAGGCGGTGGAGGTGAAGCGCGTTCCCTCCTTCGACGACGGACGCCCGAAATTCACGAAAATCGAAATCATCTGCAAGGAAAGCCGTTTTGAATCGCTCAAGAACGCCATGACCGATCTCGGCATCACCGGCATGACCGTTTCCCACGTCCTCGGCTGCGGACAGCAGAAGGGACGGACGGAATACTACCGCGGCGTCGCGGTGGAGGCGACGCTGCTGCCGAAGGTTCAGGTGGACATCGTCGTCTCGAAGATCCCGGTGCGCGCCGTGATCGAGACCGCGAAAAAGACGCTTTACACCGGGCACATCGGCGACGGCAAGATCTTCGTCTATGACGTGGAGAACGTCGTGAAGGTGCGCACGGGCGAGGAAGGCTACGACGCCCTGCAGGATGTGGAGTAAGCTATGTGTTCCATTATGACCGCCTGCCGCTCCTCCGTCAGCGAAGACGAATTTCTGAAAGGCTTTGAACAAACGAAATCCCGCGGGCCGGACGATTCCCGCGTGATCGAGATCGGAGACGTCGTCATGGCGTTCCACCGTCTCGCGATCATGGGGCTGACCCCCGCGGGGATGCAGCCCTTCGTGCGCGGCGGATGCGCGCTCGTCTGCAACGGGGAGATCTACGGCTTCCGCGCTCTGAAAAAGGAGCTCGCCGAAAAGGGCTATTCGTTCGAGAGCGATTCGGACTGCGAGATCCTGCTCCCCCTGTGGTTCGAGCACGGGGTCGGCATGTTCCCCCTGCTCGACGCGGAATTCGCGCTGATCCTTTACGACGGACGGACAAACTCGCTCGTCGCGGCGCGGGATCCCATCGGGATCCGCCCCCTGTACTACGGGTACGGGCGGGACGGAAAGATCCTCTTCGCGAGCGAGGCGAAAAACCTCGTCGGGCTGACGGAGGAGATACGCCCCTTCCCGCCGGGACACTATTACAAGGACGGCTCGTTCGTGCGCTACCGCGACATGACCGCGGTGAAATCCGTGCACCACGGCTCCCTTGACGAGATCTGCACCGCTATCCGCGAAAAGCTCGTCGCGGGCGTGGAGAAGCGCCTCGTGTCGGACGCGAAGGTCGGGTTCCTGCTCTCCGGCGGACTCGATTCCTCGCTGGTCTGCGCCATTGCCGCCCGCGCGTCGGACGAGCACGGTCACAAGCCGATCCGCACCTTCGCCATCGGCATGGAGGGCGACGCGATCGATCTGAAATACGCGCGTCAGGCCGCGGACTTCCTCGGCAGCGAGCACACCGAGGTCACCATGACGCGGGAGGAGGTGCTCGCCTCCCTCGAGGACGTCGTCGCCCTGCTCGGAACGTGGGACATCACCACGATCCGCGCGAGTATGGGCATGTACCTCGTGTGCAAAGCGATCCACGAGACGACCGATATCCGCGTACTGCTCACGGGCGAGATCTCCGACGAGCTCTTCGGCTACAAATACACCGACTTCGCGCCGTCCCCCGAGGCGTTTCAGAAGGAAGCGGAAAAGCGGATCCGTGAGCTGCACGCCTACGACGTGCTCCGCGCGGACCGGTGCATTTCGGTCAACTCCCTCGAGGCGCGCGTCCCGTTCGGCGATCTCGATTTCGTCGAGTACGTCATGTCGGTCGATCCCGCGCTCAAGATGAACAAATACGGCAAGGGGAAATACCTGCTGCGCCGGGCGTTCGCCGAGGGGAACTGGCTGCCGGACGGGATCCTGTGGCGCGAAAAAGCCGCGTTCTCGGACGCGGTGGGGCACTCCATGGTGGACGACCTGAAGGAATACGCCGAGTCCCTCTACACGGACGCGGAATTCGAAGAAAAGCGGCAGGCATACGAATACTGCCCGCCGTTCACGAAGGAATCCCTGCTCTACCGCGAGCTTTTCGAGAAGCACTACCCCGGCCAGGCGGGCATGATCCCGGACTACTGGATGCCGAACAAGACGTGGCGGGGCTGCGACGTGAACGACCCGTCTGCCCGCGTTCTGTCCAATTATGGAGCCAGCGGAACCTGACCGCAGGACGCCGCGTTCCGCGCCCAACTGCGGAGCCGGCGGAACATAACCGCAGAACGCCGCGTTCCGCGCCCAACTGCGGAGCCGGCGGGACATGACCGCAGAACGCCGCGGGCGCGAACCGCGGGGAGGGCGTGACACGACCTGCCGGAGGCGCCGGGCAGCCGGGGACGGACTTGCCTTCCCCCCGGAAATACGGCCGCGGCACGGAAAAGAATAATAAGATCAACGAGAGGATCGGATATGTTTGACGCTCTCAAGACAAAAAATGAATGTGTCCGGTGGATACGGGACTTCTTTCACGAAAACGGGGAAGGCTGTCCCGCCGTCGTCGGCATCTCCGGGGGCAAGGACAGCTCCGTCACCGCCGCCCTCTGCGCCGAGGCGCTCGGCAAGGACCGCGTGATCGGCGTGCTGATGCCGAACGGCGAACAGTCCGACATCGCCTTCGCCGAGCTGCTCGTGAGGCATCTCGGCATCCAAAGCTATACCGTCAACATCCGCTCCGCGGTGGAGGGCGTGCGGGACAGCATCCCCTTTCCCCTCTCCCGGCAGAGCGAAATCAACCTACCGGCCCGCATCCGCATGGCGACTCTCTATGCTGTCTCCCAGTGCTTCGGCGGGCGCGTGGCGAACACCTGCAACCTGTCGGAGGACTGGGTCGGCTACGCCACCCGGTACGGCGACGGCGCGGGGGATTTCAGCCCCCTGTCCCGACTGACGGTGCGCGAGGTCAAGGCGATCGGGCGCTTGCTCGGTCTGCCGGAGGAACTGGTGGAGAAGCCCCCGTCCGACGGACTGACCGGAAAAACGGATGAGGACAATCTCGGCTTTACCTACGAGGAGCTCGACTCCTATATCCGGGATGGGGTCATGGACGACGCGGAAAAGAAGGAGAGGATCGACCGGCTGCACCGGAGGAATCTCTTCAAGCTCCGTCCCATGCCCGCGTTTGATCCCGGAATCGGGGTCTCGGAGGCGGCTGAGTCTTGAGCATCCATGAAGAATGCGGCGTGTTCGGCGTGATCTCCCCTGAGCCGACGAACGCCGCGGCCCTTTCGTATTACGGGCTGTACGCGCTCCAGCACCGGGGACAGGAATCCTGCGGGATCGTGGTCGGGGACGACGGGGTCTTTGTTTCAAAAAAGGACATCGGGCTGTTGAGCGAGGTCTTCCCGCCCTCCTCCCTCGGGACCTTTCCGCGCGGAACGATGGCGGTCGGACATGTGCGCTACGCCACGACGGGGGCGGGGAGCCGGGCGAACTGCCAGCCCATCGAGGTCAACCACATCAAGGGCCGGATGGCGCTCGCCCACAACGGAAATCTGGCGAACGCCGCGGAGCTGAGGCGGGAGCTCGAGCTCTCCGGGGCGATTTTTCACACCACCTCCGACACGGAGACCATCGCGTCCGTCATCATCCGCAAGCGGCTCGTCACGCCCTCCATCGAGGACGCGCTTTCCGCCGCAGTACCGACGCTCGACGGGGCGTATTCCCTCGTGCTCATGTCGCCGCAGAAGCTCCTCTGCTGCCGGGATCCCCACGGCTTCCGTCCCCTCTGTTATGGGAGAACAAAGGACGGGATTTATGTCGCCGCGTCGGAGTCCTGCGCCTTGAGAGCCGTCGGCGCGGATTTCGTGCGGGACGTCGAGCCCGGCGAGATCCTCGTTTTCCGGCGGGAGAACGGAGCGGTCACCGTGGAGTCGCGGCGGGAACACTGCGGCACGGCGCCGCGGCGTTTCTGCGTCTTCGAGTATATTTATTTCGCGCGTCCGGACTCCGTGATCGACGGGATATCCGTTCAGCGGGCGCGGAAAAAGGCCGGGATGCTCCTCGCCGAAAGCTGTCCGGCGGACGCGGATATCGTCATCGGCGTTCCGGACTCCGGGCTGGACGCCGCGCTCGGTTTCGCGCAGCGCTCCGGCATCCCCTACGGGATCGGACTCATCAAAAACAAGTACATCGGGCGCACGTTCATCTCTCCCGGAGAGGAGGAACGCTTCGATCAGGTGAAAATCAAGCTCTCCGCAGTAGAGGAAAGCGTGCGGGGCCAACGCGTGGTGTTGATCGACGACTCGATCGTCCGCGGCACGACGAGCGGCAGGATCGTCGGTCTTCTCCGCGAGGCGGGCGCGGCCCAGGTCCACATGCGCATCTCCTCGCCGCCCTTCATCGCCCCCTGCTATTACGGGACGGACGTCGACTCGAAGGAACACCTGATCGCCTGCCGCTGTTCGGTTTCCGAGATCGCGCGTCAGATCGGCGCGGATTCACTCGGCTACCTGCCGCCCGAAGCCCTCGCGGAGATGGCGGACGGGCACGGGATCTGCTCCGCCTGCTTCGACGAGCGTTACCCCACGAAAATCCCGGCCGACACGCGCAAAGACCGGTTTGAACAGAAAATCAGCGCGGCGGGAGGTCCGTCATGAATCCGAACACAAGAAAGCTCGTCACCGAGGACGGGCAGATCTATACAGGCACAGGCTTCGGCGCGGCGCTGCAGAACGGCGTTTCCGCGCCTTTCGAGCTTGTATTCAACACCTCCATGGCGGGGTATCAGGAAATCGTATCGGACCCGTCCTATACCGATCAGGGCGTGGTTTTTTCCTATCCGCTGATCGGCAATTACGGGCTGAACCGTGACGACGACGAATCCGCCGCCCGTTATCTCTCCGCCGTGCTCGTGCGGGAGGCGTGTACCGCGCCGTCAAACTTCCGCTGCCTCGAAAGTTTTTCGGACGCGCTTGAGGCGTCCGGCGTCCCGGGTCTCGAAGGGATCGACACCCGATGCCTCGTGCGCTCGATCCGGGACGGAGGCAGCCGGCGCGCCGTGCTTGCGGACGCGGACACTCCGGCGGAGGACTGCCTGCGCGTCATCCGCGAGACCCCGGTCCCGCGCGACGCCGTATCCCGCGTCAGCCCGAAGGGGATCACGTCCGTGCCCGCGCGGGGAGAAGAGCGCTTTACGGTAGCCGCGGTGGACTGCGGGATGAAGGAAAACATCGTCCGCTCGCTCGCCGCCCTCGGGTGCCGCGTGATCCGCGTTCCGTGGGACACGCCGGCGGAGAAGATCATGGAATTTCGTCCCGACGGGGTATTCTTCTCAAACGGTCCCGGGGACCCGGAGGACGTGCCGCAGACCGCGCGGACTGCGCGGGCTCTGCGCGGGCGCGTTCCGATCTTCGGGATCTGCCTCGGGCATCAGATCCTCGCCCTCGCCTGCGGGGCGCGGACCTACAAGCTGAAATTCGGGCACCGCGGCGGCAACCACCCGGTGAAGAACCTTCTGAACGGGAAAATCGAAATCACCTCGCAGAACCATTCCTACGCCGTGGACGCGCAAAGCGTTGCGGGGACGGGGCTCTCCGTCACGCACGTGAATCTGCTCGACGGCACGGTGGAAGGGGTCGCCGCGGCGGAGGACCGGCTCTTTTCCGTGCAGTACCACCCCGAAAGCGCGCCGGGTCCGGTGGACAGCGAATACCTATTCAAGGATTTCATCCGAGCGATGGAGGCGTTGTATGCCGAAAAGAGATGACATTCACAAAATCATGGTGATCGGATCCGGTCCCATCGTCATCGGACAGGCGGCGGAATTCGACTACGCCGGAACGCAGGCCTGTCTCGCCCTCCGTGAGGAGGGATACGAGGTCGTCCTCGTCAATTCCAATCCCGCGACGATCATGACGGACACGGAGATCGCCGACCGGGTCTATATGGAGCCGCTGACCCTCGAATTCGCTGCGCGCGTCCTGCGCACCGAGCGCCCGGACGCCATTCTGCCCGGCATCGGCGGGCAGACGGGGCTGAACCTCGCTGTCCAGCTGGACAAAAAAGGGATCCTCGCCGAATGCAGGGTCGAACTGCTCGGCACGAGGAGAGAGGCGATCGAGGAGGCGGAGGACCGCGAGCGCTTCAAGGCTCTGTGCGTGCGGCTCGGCGAGCCGGTTCTGCCCTCGGCGGTGGCACATACCGTCGGCGAAGGTATCGGGATCGCGCGGGAGATCGGATATCCCGTCGTGCTCCGTCCGGCGTTCACGCTCGGCGGCACAGGCGGGGGATTCGCGGAAAACGAAGCGGAGCTTATTCCCCTGCTCGAGCGCGGGCTGGAGCTCTCGCCCGTGACCGAGGTTCTTGTTGAGCGGAGCGTCAAGGGGTATAAAGAAATCGAATTCGAGGTCGTGCGGGACAAAAACGACACCGCCGTCGCCGTCTGCCACATGGAGAACATCGACCCCGTGGGCATCCACACCGGGGATTCCGCGGTCGTCGCGCCCTGCCAGACCCTCGCGAACCGGGAGCTTCAGCTTCTGCGCTCGGCGGCGCTGAGGATCATCCGCGCGCTCGGCGTGGAGGGCGGCTGCAACGTGCAGTTCGCGCTGGACCCGGATTCGTTCCGGTACTATGTGATCGAGGTCAATCCGCGCGTATCCCGTTCCTCCGCGCTCGCGTCGAAGGCGTCGGGTTATCCCATCGCGCGGGTCTCGGCGAAGATCGGCGTGGGGATGACGCTCGACGAGATCCCCCTCGCGAACACCCCGGCGTGCTTCGAGCCCTCGCTCGACTATGTGGTGACGAAGCTGCCGCGCTTCCCCTTCGACAAATTCTCCGACGCGGACCACCGGCTCGGCACGCAGATGAAGGCGACGGGCGAGGTCATGAGCGTCGGGCGCACCTTCGAGGAAAGCCTGCTCAAGGCGGTGCGATCCCTTGAGACGGGGCACGACCACCTGTGGGCGGAGAAATTCGACGCCGTGCCGACGGAAGACCTGCTCGCGCAGATCGCGGACGGCACGGAGGACCGCCTCTTCCTGCTTGCGGAGCTCTGCCGCCGGGATATGGACACGGAAGAGCTGCACCGCCGCACCGGGATCGACCGCTTCTTTCTCGAAAAGATCAAAGAGATCACGGAAACGGAACGCATTCTCGGGAAAGCCCCCTTTGACCCTGCGAGTCTGCGCGCGGCGAAGCGCCGCGGCTTTTCGGACCGCGCGGTCGCGCGGCTTTGGGGAACGGACGAGAAGTCGGTCCGCGCCGCGCGTCTTGAGCACGGGATCGTGCCGGTCTACAAGATGATCGACACCTGCGCCTCGGAGTTTGAAAGCTATGTGCCCTACTTCTATTCGACCTACGAGGAAGAAAACGAATCCGTCGTATCGGATAAAAAGAAGATCCTCGTGCTCGGCTCCGGTCCCATCCGCATCGGGCAGGGCGTGGAGTTCGACTATTCCACCGTCCGCGCCGTGAAGACCATCCGCGCGGCGGGCTGCGAGGCGATCATCATCAACAACAATCCGGAAACCGTCTCCACGGACTACACCTGCTCCGACAAGCTCTATTTCGAGCCGCTGACCCCGGAGGACGTCATGAACGTCGTACAGCTCGAAAAGCCCTTCGGCGTGATCGCCACCCTCGGCGGGCAGACCGCGGTCAACCTCGCCGACCCGCTCGCGGAAATGGGCGTCCCGATCATCGGCACGAGCCGCGCCGCCATCGACCGGGCGGAGGACCGGGACGAATTCGAGCGGCTGCTGCTCGGGCTCGGCATCCCCCAGCCCGCGGGCAGGGCGGTGACTTCGGTGGAGGAAGGGCTCGCGGCGGCGCGGGAGATCGGCTATCCCGTTCTCGTGCGGCCGTCCTTCGTGCTCGGCGGGCGCGCCATGCAGATCGTGGCGAAGGAAGAGGAAATGTCCCGCTATCTGAGAGAGGCCGTCGAGATCGACGCGGAAAAGCCCGTGCTCGTCGACCGCTACATCCGCGGCAAGGAGGTCGAGGTGGACGCGGTGTGCGACGGGCGGGACGTGTTTGTCCCCGGCATCATGGAGCTGGTGGAGCGCACGGGCGTGCATTCCGGCGATTCGATCTCCGTCTATCCTGCCTTCTCCCTCTCGGACAGGGTCAAGGGCGTTCTGCTCGATTACGCGAAAAAGCTCGGGGTGGGCATCGGGATCGTGGGGCTTTACAACATTCAGTTCATCGTGACCCCGCGGGATGAGGTCTACGTCATCGAGGTGAACCCCCGCTCGTCCCGGACGGTCCCCTTCCTGTCGAAGGCGACGGGGCAGCAGCTCGCGGACATCGGGACACGGGTCATGCTCGGCGTCTCGCTGAAGGAACAGGGCATCTTTTCGGAGTATCCGGAGGAGAAAAAACGGCATTATGTGAAGGTCCCGGTGTTCTCCTTCTCGAAGCTCACGGGCATGGACGCCTACCTCTCCCCGGAAATGAAATCCACGGGCGAGGCGATCGGATACGACGACAAGCTGCACCGCGCGATGTACAAGGCCCTCGTCGCCTCCGGGATGCGGGTTTCGAATTACGGCACGGTGCTCTTCGCGCTCGCCGACGAGGACAAAGCGGAGGCCCTTCCCCTCGCGCGCCGATTCGCGGCGATGGGCTTCAACATCGAAGCGTCGTCCCTCACCGCCGAGGTCTTTCAGAAAAACGGCATCCGGACGCGTCTTCTGCGCAAGCCGAGCGAGGGCTCTGAGGAGCTTCTCGACGCGATCCGCGCGGGATATGTGAGCTATGTGGTGAACACCCGCGCGATCCTCTCCGGCATCCACTACGGCGACGGCGCGAAGATCCGCCGCTGCGCCGCCCAGAACGGCGTCACGATCCTCACCTCGCTCGACACGGTGCGGATGCTGCTCGACGTGCTCGAGGAAATGACGATGAGCATCTCGACGATCGACGCGGAATGAGAAGCGTCAGAGAGCGGCTTTCTTCTCAAAGAAAGCCCCGCAGGGAGCATTCATAAAAAAACTCAAAGAACAGGAGCGCGGCATGAAATTCATCAAAATGCAGGGGCTCGGAAACGATTACCTCTATATCTTCGGAGAGGTTCCGGAAAACGCCCCGGAGCTTTCCGTGAGACTCTCCGACCGCCATTTCGGCGCGGGCTCGGACGGCATGATCTACATCACAAAGTCCGCCGACGCCGATTTCGGCATGCGCATCTTCAACGCGGACGGCAGCGAGGCGAAGATGTGCGGCAACGGCATCCGCTGCGTCGGCAAATACGTCTACGACAAGGGCTATACCGACAAGACCCGCCTCAGGATCGAGACCGCCTCCGGCATCCGCACGCTCGAGCTTCACACCGCGGGCGGAAAGGTCGACCGTGTGACGGTCGACATGGGACGCATCCTCGTCTCGGACGACCTCGCCCTGACGGCGGAGGGGGGAGACGTCGTCTGCACCCCCGTAAACGTCGGCAATCACCACGCGGTGGTCTTCACGGAAGACGCGGAAAACACGCCCCTGACGACGCTCGGTCCCGCGCTCGAGCATCACCCGGCGTTCCCGGGCGGCGTCAACGTCGAATTCGTCACCCTCTTCTCCCAAAACGCGCTTCGGATGCGGGTCTGGGAACGGGGCAGCGGCGTCACAATGGCGTGCGGCACAGGAGCCTGCGCATCCGCGGCGGCGGCGGTCAAAAAAGGGTACTGCTCCCCGGACTCCCCCATCTCGGTCGCGCTCGACGGCGGGGTGCTCGAGATCACGGTCGACGAAAACGGGTTTGCCGCGATGACGGGACCCGCGGAATTTGTCTATGAGGGGGAATGGATCGATGATGAGATTTAACGCACATTACGCGGAGCTGAAGGAATCCTATCTGTTCCGGCGCATTGCCGAAAAGACCGACGCCTTCCGCGCGCAAAATCCCGGCGCGCGCCTGCTCCGGCTCGGGATCGGGGACGTGAGCCTGCCCCTCTGCCCCGCGGTGATCGAAGCCCTGCATGCCGCGGCGGACGATCAGTCGAAAAAAGAGACCTTCCGCGGCTACATGCCCGAATGCGGCGCGCCGTTTCTGCGCCGGGCGATCCGGGATCATTACGCCGCGCGGGGGATCGCCCTCGGCGAGGACGAGGTCTTCGTATCGAGCGGCGCGAGCGACGAGCTCGGCGACATCCTCGATCTCTTCGACCGCTCCTGCGCCGCCCTTGTGATCGAGCCCGCCTATCCCGCCTACGTGGACGCGAATATCATGGCGGGCAGGACGATCCTGCGGCTTTCTGCGAACGAGGAGAACGGTTTTCTGCCCGCTCCTCCGAAGGACGGGAACTGCGCCGCCGATCTCGTCTATCTCTGCTCGCCGAACAACCCGACCGGCGCGGTCTTTTCAAAGTCCCAACTCAAAGAATGGGTGGACTGGGCGAACGAACGCGGCGCGGTGATCCTCTTTGACGCGGCATACGAGGCGTTCATCACCGATCCCGCCCTGCCCCATTCGATTTTCGAGATCGAAGGAGCGCGGACCTGCTCCGTGGAGATCTGCTCGCTCTCGAAGACGGCGGGCTTCACGGGAACGCGGCTCGGGTACACGGTGATCCTGAAGGCGCTCGAGCGCGGCGGCATGAATCTGAACGCGATGTGGGTGCGCAACCGCACGACGAAGACCAACGGCGTGTCCTACATCATCCAGAAGGCGGGCGCGGCGGTCTTCACGCCTGCGGGTCAGCGGCAGATCGAGGACAATCTGAGCGTCTACCGGCACAACGCTCAAATCCTGACCGCCGTTCTCGACGAGCTCGGCGTGTGCTATTACGGCGGCAAAAACGCGCCGTACGTCTGGATGAAGTGCCCCCGCGGCATGGGAAGCTGGGAGTTTTTCGACAAGCTGCTCAAGGAGGCGCAGATCATCGCCACCCCGGGCGCGGGATTCGGCGAAAGCGGGGAGGGGTTCATCCGGTTTTCGATGTTCGGCTCCCCGGACGACACGCGCGAGGCGGCACAGAGACTGCGGGGAATGGTGTGAAGGGGTACGCGGCTTTCTGAAGAAAGCCCGGCAAAGACTTTTTTGAGCAGATCGGATCTCACGGAATGCTGTTTATGGTATGAGCAGAAAAAAGCCCGCCCGGGTTTGAATGGGCGGGTTGTTCTTTTCGCGTCTTGTCCCTGTCCGGTTTCTCACTCCCGCGCGAGTTTATAAATCAGATCGTACGCGAAGGCGAGGTCATCGATCGAGCAGTGGTTCTGCACGAAATGCGTCGTGCAGCAGATCCACCGCCTGCCTCGGAGGAGTCCGAACACCCGGCGGATGTCTTCTTCGAGCTCGTCCCTGCCGACGAGCCCGAGCTTGGTCTGGATGCAGATGCCGCCGAGGATGGCGAATTTGTCATGATACTTGTCGAGATACAGATCATAGCTCATCCCCGCGCTTTCCTGCCACGGGTGCACGCAGTCCAGCCCCAGCTTTTCGATCCCGTCCGTGACCTTCGCGACGCATCCGTCCGAATGCAGGGAGCAGAGGCATCCGCGGGAGTGGACGTAATCCACCACGCGCTTCATGTGGGGGTAAATGATCTCCCACCAGAGCTTCGGGTTAAACATGAGGTCGTTCTGCGCGCCCCAGTCGTCGGAGATGTGCACCATGTCGATCCCGAGGTCGATGCAGTGTCCTGCGAACTTCACCGTCCACTCCGCCTGGCGGCGGTAGAGCTCGTCCAGCTCGTCCGGGTACATGGCGAGATAGAGAAGCTGGTTTTCGATCCCGAACACGCCGTTGAACTGCTCGAAGAAGCCCGGCGTCTGGATATAGCAGAAGCGCTCTCGCCCCTCCGCCTTGTGGAACGCCATGGCGTCCTTGATGTTCTGATACTGCCCGAGGATGTCCGGGTCGGTGAAGAAATCCTCGTCTACGAGCAGATCGGGGGTCATTTCCTCGTTTTCGGCGCGCAGCCGGTCAAAGACCTCGCCGCGGAACGAGCCGGGACCGCCGAAGACGTGGCTCATGTCGAACTCGTATTTGTCCTCGAACGCCGCGACCGAGCCGTACGCCTCCGTCAGCTCGTTCGAGAGATTCGCCGAGACCCAGCCGTAGATCGGCTGGCGGTCGGTCGGCTTGCCGAGAATGGTATTCCGTACTCTTTCCGTGCTGTTCATTTCTGCCTCCAGCGGTTCGCCGCCGTTTTTTCTCTTTCCTCCGTGCCCCCGTCCGTTTGCGTTTTCCGGCTCAGATCCGGAAAACTTCGGCCGAGAGCTTCCCGTTTTCCGACCGCGCGGCGGTGGGGGAGAGAAACTGTCCGTTCGTCAGGCGCAGTCCGTAGCCGACGCCCGCGTACCGCAGCGCAAGCTCCCGTTCGTCACACCGGGTGACCGCGGGCATTCCCGCGCTTTCCGCGCAGAAGCGGTATTCGAGCGTGAAGTCCCCGTCCGATCCCACGTCAAAGCCGTCCTCCCTCAGCAGGAAGGAAAAGCTGCCGTACCCGACCGTCGCCGTGCCGTCCCCGTTGTCCCGGAACGTCATTTTCCCCGCTTTGAGCGGCTCCCCGTCCCTGAGGATGCGGAGCCCGGCGAGCACGCCCGCGCCGCTGTGCCGGTTCCCCTCGATAACGGGCAGGGTCTCGTACGCTGCGTCGTTCGCCTCGCAGACCTTTTCCTCAAAGGGATCGGGCAGGTTTTCGCTGAAAACGTGCAGGTCGCGGACGCGGAAATCCCCGTGATCGGAGAAGAGATTGATCCGATAGCGCTTCGTGGAGTACCAGACGGAATTCCGCTCTTCGTCGTCGTAAGCCGTATGCGCCGTGATAGCAGAAGGCGGGGTCTCGTTCCATGTGCTCTTGAACCACCGTCCGGTCTCCCCGAGGGGCTCGACGGTGATTTTTCCTTCCGCCTGCAGCCGCTCGAACAGGGCGAACTGATATTCCAGTCCGTTCTTCATGGAACTCCAGCCGAAGCTGTTTTCCTGCCCCGCCTGCGCATAGCCGAAGGTGAGGCAGTCACCGTTATAATTCTCCTTCATGTACCAGTCCACCCAGAAGGGAACGCCGCCGCCCCCGCCGCGTCCGGTGTAGACCGGCTCGAGCGTGACGACGCCCTGCGCGCCTGCCGCGCCGTTTTCCGTGCTCATGCCGCTGTCGTACTGATACACCGGGTCGGAGCCGAGCATGCGGAAGAGGGGAGCGGAAAGCTGCTCCGCCTTCGTCTGCGCGGGCATGAAGACGTTCGTCCGGCTGGGATAATACGCCTGTCCGTAATACCCGCCCCAGAGCGTGTACCCGTCCGTGCCGTACTGCTCCTTACAGTTGCACATGGCGTCAAGCCCGTACTTGTCCGTTATATACCGCGCGGTGTGGGAATCGAAGAACCACGAGCCGAAGACGCGGGGGTACACGCCGAAGATTTCCTTGAATTTCTCAAACAGCGCGTCCGCGAGGGCTTCCCGCTGAGGCTTCGTGTAGCCGACGGAGAAGCCGCAGTGGGCGTGCCAGTCCCACGGGAAGCGCCCCGTCCACGGAATGCCGCAGGCCTTGCACTGCGGCTCGACGACCTCGAGCCACACGCCGAACTCAAACTGCGCGGGATCGAGCGCTTTCAGCAGTTCCGTGTAGACCGGGTCGATCAGCGCGTCGTACTGGAGAAGGAAGGTCCCCCGCAGTCCGTGTTTTTTCATCAGCGCGATCTGCTCCCGCACCGGCTCGACGAGATCGCGCGGGCTCCGCGGCTCCACGTCGCGGATGAAATTGACTATGTTGACGATCTGGCGGTGATTCATGTACAGTCCTCCGATCTGTGTGAACAGTATTCTTCTGTTTGCCGTGCGGGGCGCCCCCGCTTATTTCTCAAACATCTTAAGAAGCTTCCTCTTCTTCTCCCCCGCCTTGCCGGAATAGGGGTGTTCTCTGAGGGGCAGGTTGAAACGCGTTTTGCCCGTGAGCACGGTCGTGGGGTGAGTAAATTCCCGGAAGCCCCATTCGCCGTGGTACGCGCCCATGCCGGAGTGCCCCGTCCCGTTGAACGGAACGCCCTTGACCATCATGTGGATGCAGACCTCGTTGACGCATCCGCCGCCGTACTGTTCGGTCGACATAACGGCCTTCGCCCACTTTTTGTCCGCGGTGAAGACGTACAGCGAAAGCGGGTGTTCCCGCCCGGCGATCACGTCCATCAGCCGGTCGACCTCGGCGTCCTTGAACGGAACGACGGGGAGCAGGGGGCAGAACAGTTCGTGCTTCACGATCTCCTCGTCCGCGTCCACCGGGTAGATCACGGTCGGGGCGAAGCGGCGGGACGCGCGGTCCCCCGTGCCGCCGAAGACGACCCGGTCCCTGTATTCCTCCATCAGCCGCACGCATTTGTCGTACACAGCGTCGGTGATGAGCTTGGGGTAGTCGGGATTTTCCTCTGCCCTCTCCCCGATCTGCCGGGTGAACTCCGCTTTGAGCGCCGTGAGAAACTCGTCGGCGACTTCCTCGGCGACGGCGATCTGGTTGATGTTGATGCAGATCTGCCCGGCGTTGACGAGCTTGAAAAAAGCGATCTTGCGCGCCGCGTCACGCAGGTCCGCGTCCGCCCGCACGACGCACCAATTCCCGGTCTCCCCGCCCAGCTCGAGCGCGACGGGAGTCAGGTTTTTCGCCGCTTCGGCGAGAACGTGCTTCCCGACCGCCGGGGAGCCCGTGTAGAAAATCTTGTCGAACCGCTCGGCAAGGCACATGTCCGCCACGTCGTGTCCGCCGTCGATCAGGGTCACGTAGTTTTCGGGGAAGATCTCGGCGATGAGCTTCTGAAGCGCGCGCGTGCTGGCGGCGGATTTGGAGCTCGCCTTGACGACGGCGGTATTCCCCCCGCAGATGCTCGCCGCGAGAACCCCGAGTGTTAAAAGAATGGGGAAATTGAACGGACTGATGATGAGGGTGACGCCGTAGGGCATTTTATAAACCCTGGTGGACGTGCTCGGGAAGCACATCAGCCCGCTGAAATGCCGCTCCGGTCTCGCCCATTTTTTCAGTCCTTTGAGGATCTCGTTGACCTCCACGATCACGGGACCGATATCGCACAGATATGCCTCGGTTTTGCTCTTGCCGAGGTCTTCGTACAGCGCGGTCTCGAGCTCTTCCTCATGCTCGATCACCGCCTGTTTCAGCTTTTTGAGCTGCTCCATCCTCCATTTTACGTCAAGCGTCGCGCCCGAGCGGAAAAACTCCCGCTGCTCCGCGACGACGGCGCTGATTTTTTCTTTGGTGTACGGCATGTCAGTCCCCCTTTTTGATTGCATCGAGCAGCGCGCGGATCTCTTCGTCCGTCAGGGTCTTCGGCGGCGAGTAGTTGATGGAATCCGCGTCGATCATCCCCACGAGCTTGTCGTAATCCTCTTCCTTCAGCGCGGCGCAGCCCTTCTCGAGCCCGCATTCCTCAAGCAGCTTTCCGAGCGCCGCGATGAGCTTGTCCGCGGCATCGTCCTCTCCGTCCGTCTCCGCCGCGAGACCGCAGTATGCGGCAAGCCCGGCGAGCGCGGGGAGGCAGAGCTTTTTCTGGAAGCGCGTAACGGGAATGAGGCACCACGCGATGGCCTTGCCGTGCGGAATGTGGTACAGCGCGCCGATGGAATGGGCGAAGGCGTGAACGTACCCGGCGAGCTGCCTGTTGATGGCGTTCCCGCCGAAATGCGCCGCCCGGCTCATGGCCTGCCGCGCGCCGACGTTGTGCGGATCCTCGAGAAGCACGGGCAGGTTTTCGAGCGCGAGCTTCACGCATTCGCGGCTTTCCCGCACGTTCTCTTCGCCCGATTCCGTGTCCGCCATGAGTCCTTCGAGCCCATGGCTCAGGGCGTCGATCCCGCACCAGACCGTGACGTCGAGCGGCGCGTTCACCGTGAGCTCGCTGTCGAGCACCACGTGCTCCACGTCCAGCCCGACCACCACCGTGCAGGCTTTCACGCCGCGGTCGTTTTTCACGACCGCTCCGACCGTGAATTCCGCGCCCGTCCCCGCCGTGCTCGGCACGGTGACGAGGGGGAGGGTCTTGCCCGGGACGAGAGCGAATTTGTGCAGATACCGTGTCACGCTCCGCTTCGGCGTCCTCGCGCCCGCGGCGATGATCTTGCTGCTGTCGAGCACGGAACCGCCCCCGAGCGCGACGACGCAGTCCGCGCCGCACGCGACCGCCGCCTTTTTCCCCGCGCGGATGATGTCCACGGTGGGCTCCGACGCGATGTCGCTGAAAATCGTGTACGCGATCCCGCTTTTCTCGAGGGACGCCGTGATCTTCTCATGAAAACCGAGGCCGAAGACGGTTTTGTCGGTCACGAGGAGCACGGAGCGGCACCCCATTTCCTTACAGATCGAGCCGATCTTCTCCCGCGCGCCGAACCCTTCCGTCACGACCGGATCGGGGATCGGGACCGCGTGGATGACCTTGCCGGGAAGCTTGCGGATCATGCGTCTGAAACGATAGAATGCCATATCAAAACCCCTTCGCTCAAATTGCTGATTTCATTATACACACAAACCACGGCGAAGTCAAGACGCCGCGGACGCGCAAAAAACAAAACCCGACCTCTTCCTCTCGCGCGCTGTGCGCGGGGGCTGAGATCGGATCGGGTATGATGAGCGCTCCGGCAAACTCAGCGTTTCTTCAGCAGGAGGATCTCCGGGTCGCTTCCGTCCGCGCCGAAGCGGCTGATGAGGATGAAGGTCGTGTCGGCGATCACGCCGATCATCTCCCCGGTGTCCGCGCAGGCGATCTGCGTGCCGAGATAGATGTCTTTGTCGTCGAGCAGCTTTACCCTTTCCCCACCCGGCAGGGGGTATTCGAGATTGACCGCCGCGCCGACCAGCTCGACGAGCCCCTGTGCCGCGGGAAGAGAAAGCATGCCGAGCAGAACGTTGATCTCCTCGGTCAGCCGTTCTTTGAAGCTCCGGTACGCTTCAATGCCGCCGGTCTTGATGTACTCCGCGGCGACACAGCGTCCGCCGAACGGTGAGCCGCAGGTTGCCCGGCATCCGCGGCAGGTTTTTCGAAAGGAGCAGACCGTGCAGTCCGCTCCGCAATAGGTCGTCATGCCCGTCCTCCCGATTTCGCGCCCGTGGGCGCTTTATTCGTCCCATTATACAGGATTATTCCCGCTCAGTCAAGTGCAGGCGGCAAAGAAAGCGCAAAATATTATGGGGCGTTTTCCCGCCGCGAATTTCCCCCTTCCCATTGCAATCCGCGCCGCAATCCTGTATAATGGTTTATGATAACAAACGGCGCGCTCTCGGAGCCGCCCCGAACCCGTGCGCGGGTTCTTCGTGTGGAAAACGGAGAGAAGCTATGATAAAAACAAGGGTGAAAATCTATTTAACGCGTCTTCTGATCTGCGCGGTCTGCGCGGGAGCGCTCGGCTCCTGCTCCGCGCCCGCACCGAATCACAGCCAACCCGAAACCGCAGCCGCGGAGACGAAAAAAACGCCCGCAGCCGAAAAGGAGGAAATCGCCATGACCGAAACGGAAGCGATCATCGCTGCGGAGACCGAACCGACCTCCGCCGAAGCCGAACAGACAGCCGCAGAAGCATCCGAACCGACCGCCGCCGCAGAGCCGGAAAACACGGAACAGGAGGAATGCCGGATGACCCTCTTCGGCATCCCGCTCGGGCAGTGGACGCTCGTCTACTCCGAGAACTACGCCTATAAGGACATACTGGACATCCGCGCGTTCGCGAAGCTGCTCTCACAGCTCAGCGGACAGACCGTTTCCGCCGCGGACAAGCAGCCACAGACGGGGCACTGCATCCTGCTCGGACGCTCGTCCCCGCTCACGCCGCGCACCGACGATCTCAGCTATATTGTCCGCTGGGACGGGGAAAACCTGCACATCGGCGGAAACAGCTTTTGGGCGGACTGCCGCGCTCTCTACAACGAGCTGATCTACGGCGCGCTCGGCGCGGACTACGCCTTAAATCCCCCGGAGAACCCTCCCGAGGACGTGACCCTCGCCGACCGGGACGTCTCCGACCCGTCCCACAGCCGCGCGTATTCGATCTCGGCGTGGTGCACCTCCGGCGACGCCTTTGACACGGAGGAGCTCGTCCGGCAGGCCGCGGAGGCGGGCTTCTCGAAGGTCAACATCAGCGGCGCGTCGGACGTGAAGCTCTGCCGCGACCTCATGAAATGGTGCGCGATCTACGATCTCGAGATCCTCTGGTCGGGTGCGGGCGTGTCCGCCTCGAACATGACGCGCCAATCGTGGGAGGAGCAGAAGTACATCCTGACCGCGCCCCACGTCTGGGGCATCTATCTCTGCGACGAGCCGAGTTCCTCGCAGTTCGAATCGCTTGCCGAGTCGGTCGAGAAATTCGGAGAGTACACCGACAAGGTGGCGTTCATCAATCTCTTCCCGACCTACGCGTCCGCGAAGCAGCTCGGGAATCCGACCTATCAGGCGCATGTGGACGAGTTTTTCAGGACCGTGCCCGTCACATGGGCGTCGGTCGACCACTACCCGCTGAATTCGAGCGGCCTCAACGGCGACTACATGACGAACCTCGAGATCGTTGCGGCGGCGTGCCAAAAGTACCGCGTCCCGTTCAGCGTCTACCTGCAGAGCGTGTCCTTTGTCTCCTGGAAGCGGACGCCGAGCGAGCGCGATCTCGAGTGGCAGCTCTGGTGCATCCGCTCGTTCGGCGCGGCGGAGGCGATCTATTTCACCTATATGACGCCGTACAGCACCGCGGAGGACTTCAAGGACGCCCTGATCGACCACAACCGCGAGAGAACGGACCGCTGGTACGCCGCGCAGCTCGTCAACGGCGAGTTCGCCGCTCTGGACGGCGCGTTCGCCCGCTATCCCTCATGGCTCGGCGCGTTTACGCTGGGCGCAGACCAGAAGAGCAGCAGCCGGTTGGATTTCATGCGGTTCGACGGCCAATATGATTTCAGCGCCGTGATCCCGGAAATCTCGAGCGACAACCTCCTGCTGTTCGGCTGCTTCACGAACACGGAGGGGAAATACGCCTTCACCGTCGTGAACTGCGAGGAGCTGCTCAAGGCAAGCCGCACCGCGTCCGCGCGGATCAAAACGAACGCTCCCGTCACGCTCTGGCAGAACGGGGCGTCCTCCCTCCTCGAGCCGGACGCCGACGGGTACGTCTCCGTGGAGCTTGCCTGCGGCGAGGGAGTCTTCTGCGAGATCGGGAACTGAAATCGTAAGCCGTCAGAAATCTCTCCGAGCGACGGAACAGCCCCCCGCGCGGCGGACGTCAGCGGGCGCGGGGGAAGCGACCAAAAAATGAAAAGGGAACGAATCATGGACAAAGCTTCGCTGATGCAATTTTTGAAAAGAATACTGGGAAACGGGTCGGCGGAAAAATCCGCCGCGTCCCTCGGTCAGCTTCGCGACATCCTGAAGGCCCAGAACGCCGATGCGGACATGATCCGGCTCGTCGAGGCGACCCTTGCGAATATATCGGAAGCGAAACATGAGGTCATACAGACGACGTTTTCGGAAGCGACTCTGAGAACCGCCCTCGAAAGAGCGCAGAGACGGAAACAGCGGGAAGCGGAAATGGCAGACAGGGGACGGTGCTGATGAGCGAGTATTTCGGAAGCACCTACGCGGCGGCGGACGGGATTATCCTTTCCTACACCGGATCGGACGTCTCCCTCTCCGTCCCGCAGACGCTCGCCGACATGCCGATCGTCCGGATCGGGGACGGCGCTTTCATGGAGTCGGCAAAGCTCCGCAGGGTGTTTCTCCCGGACGGGATCCGCGAGATCGGATCTCAGGCATTCCGATCCTGCCGCGAACTCAGGGAGGTCAGCATTTCCGGCTCGGACACCTCCTTCGGGGAACGCGCTTTTACGGCGTGCCCGAAGCTCGGCGCGCTGAGTTTTTCCGATTTTCCCGTGAGCGCGAGCATCTACGCGACGCTGAAAACCGCCTCGCAGCGCGTCAACGGTACGCAGTATCTCGCGCGAACTTTTCCGGACGACAAACGGCTGAGAGCCGCGCTTTCCTCGACCGGGATCCCGCCTGCGACGCTCGTCCCGGACGGGCTGCGCCGCTTGTTCGTTCATTGGGATCCGGACGAGCCGTCGAACGCTTCGGAGCCGGAGTCGGCGAACGACCTCTTTGCCTTCGGCGACGCCGATCACGCAAGCGCAGCGGATGAACTTGCCGCCCTCGTGCGCGGCGGCGCGTCAATCGGCTCGGACCGGGAAACGGAACGAAAAAACGACGTTTTCGAGAGGACGGAAAAACGACCATTGCCAGTGAAGACGGCAGTCTTCTCATTCGACGACGCAAAGACCCGGAGGGAGAGCGGCGGGTATCGTCTTTCCGTCCGGATCAGCATCGGCTGTCATTACTGGCTGAGCGCCGTCCCGATCCGGTTCCATGAAAAAACGTATTACATATGCCGCCGGCACGACCTTGCCGCAGAGCCGGATTTTCTGTACACCCGGCGCGAATTCGCCGTGTTTTCGGGAGATACTTCCCTTTCCCGGCCGCTCGGCGACGCGCTCGTCACGAACACGAATCTTGTGAGGGAAATCTATGCAAAATACCGACTCATGTCGATCCTGTAAAAACAACGGAAAAACACGCGTCGTCGAGATCCTCGGCAAGCCCGTTCGGGTCAAAAGCTACGTCTGCTCGCCGGACGGCGTTCACTATAAGGACAAATCCGAACCGATCCGCCTGCAGCTCTCCGTATGCCCGACCTCCTTTTGCCCGGCGAACTGCCCGTTCTGCATCGCTGGGGGAACGCAATCGCGGCGCAGGCTGGATCTTGCCGCGCTCGAGCGAACGATGAGACTGCTGAAGGCTGAGGACCGGGTCCGCGGGATCAAGCTCACGGGCGGCGAGCCCATGCTCGACGTCGTATTCTTCGACGAGATCGTGCACCTTCTTTACGAAGTGTTCGGCTATGAGATCGAGATCTCGGTCAGCACGAACGGGCTCGGGCTGAGAGATCTGCATAAGGTCCGGGATCTGAAGTACATCGAATCGATCCATCTCAGCCGCCACCATTACGACGACGGGGTGAACAAACAGCTCTTCGGCGGCGCGGACGTGCCGTCCCGGGACGAGCTGAAAGAGATCGTCGGCTCCGTATCGTTCAAGGACATTTTCGTGCTCAACTGCCTTCTGCTCCGGGATTATATCTGCTCGCCCGAGGAGGCGCACCGCTTTCTCGATTTCGCGATCGACGTCGGCATCCCGAAGGTGGGATTTGTCACCTGCTCGCCGATCAACGCGTTCGCGAAGGCACAGCACATTTCGGACAAAACGGTCATCCGGGACGACGACCCCGCCCTCCTCTTCACGCGCGGCTTTTATGATTACGACGTCTGCCGCTGCCGGGACGGCGTGTATGTCTCGGCGGAGGGAGAACTCGTCGAGTTTTACACCCGGGACACCTGTACCGGCGGGTGCGGGTATTCGCGGGGACTGGTTTACGACGCGGACGATCATCTGCGGGACGGATTCGGCGGGGAGATCATTCTCTGAACATCATGCGAAGGAAGGAGGCGGGAGCATGGACGTCGAGAAAGAAATCACGAAATTCAAAATGGATCTTCTCCGGAAGATGCCGTTTTACGGCGACATCGTCATGAACCTGCCCTTCGTGCCGAACAAAAAAATCCCGACCGCCCGAACAAACGGCGGGATGATCGAATACAATCCGGATTTCCTCGGTTCCATGAGCGCGGGAAAGCGGAATTTCATCCTGATGCACGAGGTCTTCCACGTCCTGCTGTTCCACTGCAGCCGCAAGAACGAAAGACACCCGCGGATCTGGAACGCCGCCGCGGACATGATCGTCAACGCGATGCTTCTTGAGCGCCTGTCCTTCATGAACGAAAACAGGATCGCGTTCGAAAAGCCGGACAGCGGCATTTTCACGTCCGTCGGCGCGTGGGACACCACCGAAAACCTTTACAACAAGCTGCTTCTCGACAACAGCACCCCGCAGTCGGGTCCGGACACGGTCCGGCGCTGCGTGAAAACATGGCGCGGCACGCTGAACGAAGAGATCTGGCCTGCGCCGTCCGACCTCATTCTCGTCGCCGCGCCGGGGGAGGAGAGTGATGACGGCAGTTCCTCTCCGCCGGCGCTGAGCCCGGAAGCGCTCCTCGAGCTCATCCGGGAATCGGCGTCGAGAAACCGGTCCGACACGGCAAGCTGCATGGTGCCGCGGGAAATCTACCGGCTGACGGAGAGAAAAACGGTCAACTGGAAGACCCTGCTCAGGGAATTCTGCGAAGCGGAGCGGAGCGACGAGTCCTCTTATACGACTCCGGAGCGGAAATACATCCACATGGACCTGATCCTGCCGGGATACGGCATGACCGAGGAGAGGCTTGAGGAAATCTGGGCGTTCGTGGATTCCTCCGGGTCGATCTCCAAAACCCAGATGGAAGAATTCTTGTCCGAGCTGTATCGCCTCGTGCGGGAATTCAAATGCAGGCTCAATATCTGTTACTGGGACACGAGCGTGACGGACGTTTACAAAAACCTCACGAAGGAGGCGGACGTGTTCGACAGCATTCCGCTCCACTCGGGCGGAACGGACATCAACTGCGTCTACCGCTGGATCCGTGAAAACAGGGCGGACCCGGACGTGATGCTGATTCTGACCGACGGATATTTCGGCAGACTGAACCCGCAGGTCTTTAAACCCTCTCTCGCAAAGAAAACCATCCTCGTTCTGAACGGGGAGATCGCCATAGACGACGATATGAAGCGGATCGGAAAAATCACACGACTGGAGAAACAGAAATCATGACAATCAGGGAATTCGGTGAATGCGTCGAATACAATATCGAGCACAACATCAAGCACGCCATTCTCGGGCTGGGCGCGCCGGGCGTGGGCAAATCCCAGATCATCCGCCAGATCGGAAAAAAATACGGCTACAAGGTGATCGACATCCGGCTGGCGCAGATGTCCGAGGTCGAGATCGGCGGTCTAATCTATCCGAACGAGAGCCGCACGAAGACCGTCTGGCTCGCGCCGGAGATTTTGCCGGACGAGGAGCGGGACGGTAAAAACACGATCCTGCTGCTCGACGAGCTGACCTCCTGCACCAAGCGCGTGCAGGTCGCGGCCTACCAGCTCATTCTGGATCGCCGGATCGGACAGTACCGGCTTCCGGAAGGGACCTTCGTCGTGGCGCTCGGAAACCGCGAGGACGACGACGGCGTGTACATTCGGCTGGCGGGCCCGCTTGCCGACCGCTTCGAGATCCACTACATCGAGCCGAATTTCGAGGACTGGAAAAACGATTTCGCGATCCCGAACAACGTGCATCCCCTCGTGGTGAATTACCTGAGCTTCAAGCCCGCGGCGCTCCACAACCAAAAGACGTCGGAGGGCAGCATGGTCTTCTCCACGCCGCGCTCCTGGGTTCGCGTAAGCGACATTCTGCATTTCGATTCGGACGTGACAAAGCCCGTGATCCGGAACAAAATCATCGGCAACATCGGCGAAAGAGAAGGCAATCAGTTCGTCGAATACTGCAAAAAGCACGCCCGTTTCGTCACGGCGGACGATTTTCTCTCGAAAAAACTGCCCGCGCCCTCCGCACCGGAGGAGCTGTCGATCCTTGTTTCCTCCCTCGTGGACAAGGCGGGATTTCTGCGGAACGCGGGGGACGAGCCGAACGGGGAGCAGAAGGGTCTTCTCGAGGAAATCATCCTGGGACTCTTTCGGATGCCGAAGGCGGAATATACGGTCATCGGCCTCCGGGGACTGCTCGCGCTCAACCGCGAGGCGGTGAAGAAGGTCTTCTTTATGATGGACGACGAAAACATTCAGCGGTTCATCGAAGACAACGGGGGCGTCCTCGGGTTGGAGGAAAACATTCAGCGACTCATCCGGGACAGCGGCGGCGGCTCCGGTTCGGGGGAAAGAAAAGAAAGCTGTGCAAAGACGAGCTCCAGAAAAACGGACTGGAAAAAATGGCTGAAGGAGAAGTAAACGATGTCCGCATTCAAAAAGGTGATGAATCGCGAGATCACCGGCTGGCGGGTATGGGACGCGGCATGGCTTTTCACGGCGCTCTACGCGGTCTGCGTCTGCTCCGTCATCGCCGGTGAGAACGACTGGATCAGCCTGACCGCCGCGCTGACCGGCGCCGCGTGCGTCGTTCTGACCGGCAAGGGCGTGCGCTTCTCCTTCCTCATCGGACTTGTGAACTCGCTCCTTTACGCATATATCGCGTGGAAGGCGAGGTATTACGGGGAGGTCATGCTGAACCTCATCTATTACGTTCCGATGGGCGCGGTCGGCTGGTTCGCGTGGAAAAAACATATGAACGATGAGACCGGCGAGGTCGTGAAGGAAAGGCTGAACCTCAAAAAGAGCGCGCTCGTCTACGCGGCGACCGCGGCGGGCATCTTCCTCTACGGACTCCTTTTGAGAGCTTTGGGCGGCAGTCTGCCCTTCACCGACAGCATGAGCACCGTGATCTCGGTCGTCGCGCAGATCCTCTCGATC
This sequence comes from Clostridia bacterium, assembly GCA_017540175.1. Lineage (GTDB taxonomy): Bacteria > Bacillota > Clostridia > Oscillospirales > CAG-272 > UMGS1696. Next base: position 71,630 of record JAFYBN010000031.1, read on the forward strand.
CGGCGGCTCGCGGAGCAGTGGGTGCTGTGGATCGTCGTGGACGCGGTGACCGTCGTGATGTGGGCAGTCGCCCTCGCGAAGGGAGAAGCGGGCGCGGCGGCGATGCTCGCGATGTGGTCGGTCTATCTTCTGAACGCCGTCATCATGTTCATCCGCTGGTACAGGGAGGCGAAATCGCGTGAGGTATAAGGTCGGAATGTACGGGGGGTCCTTTAATCCCCTTCACCTAGGGCACGTGGACTGCATCATTCAGGCGGCGAATCTCTGCCGGGAGCTCTTTCTCGTGCTGAGTCACGGGACGAAGAGGGACGAGATCGACGTCCGCGTCCGCTACCGCTGGCTTTATGGGATCACGAAGCACATCGGGAACGTGTCGATCCTCATTCTCGACGACGACGCCGAAACGAAGGCGGATTATACGGAGGAATACTGGTTCCGGGACGCCGCCGAGATCAAGAGGCGGATCGGGAAGCCCATCGACGCCGTCTTCTGCGGAAGCGATTACGGAGAAGACAGCTTCTGGTTCAAATGCTATCCCGAAAGCGCGCACGTCGTGTTCCCGCGCAACGGGATGAGCTCGTCCGCGATCCGCGAGAACCCCATGGCGCACTGGGACTGGCTCCCGAACGTTGTGAAGCCGTATTACACGAAAAAGGTCCTTCTTATGGGCGGCGAGAGCACGGGGAAATCCACTCTGACGATCAATCTCGCGAACCGGTTCAACACCAATTACGTGGACGAGGCGGGCAGGGAGATCTCCGCGCGGAGCGGGACGGATCAGCTCATGCTCTCGGAGGACTTCACCGAAATCCTCCTGCGGCAGAAGCTGAACGTCACGGAAGCGGCGCAGCACAGCCAGAGGGTCCTCTTCATCGACACGGACGCCCTTGTCACGCAGTTTTACATGAATTTCCTCTCCGACCCCGGGATCGAGAAAAACAAGGCACTGTCCGACGCCGTCGACGCGCTGAACGAATACGATCTGATCCTGTTTCTCGAGCCGGACGTGGATTTCGTGCAGGACGGGGACCGCAGCGAGGTGATCCGGGACGACCGTATGAAATACAGCGGGCAGATCAAGGACCTGCTCCGTTCGCACGGCAGGAGCTTCACGGAAATCGGCGGATCGTATCAGGAGCGGTACCTCAAGGCGGTGAGTCTGGTGGAGCGGCTGCTCGGCGAGGACGATCCTTCTCCCCGCCCCATGTCGGAGGGCGGACAATCCGGCGGTTTTCCCGTATAACAGAGAAATGATTTCTGCGCCGGGGCGCGGGCCTTTGATCTTCCCGAACGCCCGGCGGAAAGGATGACATATGAACCTGACCCGATACGCGCTTGAGGGCGAAAACGGAACGCTCTCCGCCTCGTTTTTCTCGGACGGCATCGTCCGCGTGACCTTTGAAAAGGAGAACGCGCCCGCGCGGGAGCCGCTGCTGGTGATCGCTGCCGATCCGGAGAGCCCGCCCGCCGTCCGGCGCGCGGAGGAGGACGGCGCGCTCCGCCTCGAGACCGCCGCGCTGACCGTTTTACTCGCGAAGGACGGCGTCACGTTTTTCTCGCCGGACGGCAGAAGGCTGAGCCGCGTCCGCCGCTTCTCCCTCACGCCCTATGAGGTGACGAAAAAGACCGGCGGGGACGTGACCTTCCGACAGACGGTCGACGGACTCCGCGCTTCGGCGGAGGGCGGGGAAGAGCGCGTCGTGCGGGAATCGAACCATGGGACCTTGACCTTTGATTTCACCGAGGAGGAGACCCTCTTCGGGCTCGGCAGCCACGAGGAGGGATATCCGAATCTGAGGGGACAGTTCGTCCCCCTGTATCAGGAAAACATGCGCATTGCCGTGCCGGTTTTCGTCAGCACGAAGGGGTACGGGGTCCTCGTCGACTGCATGTCCGTCATGACCTTCGACTTCACGGACTGCCGCCGCGGGAAGTTCTTCCTCGATTCCGTCGACGCCGTCGACTTCTGGTTCGTCTTCGGCGGGGACTTTCAGGGGGTATGCCGCGGGCTGAAGACGCTCACCGGGACCGCTCCCATGCTCCCGAAATGGGCGGCGGGGTACATCCAGTCGAAGGAGCGGTATGGGACGCAGGAAGAGCTCGTCGCCGTCGGGCGGAAATACCGTGAGCTCGGCATCCCGATCGACGTGCTCGTGCAGGACTGGCTCTACTGGCGGGACGGCTGCTGGGGGGACAAGCACTTCGATCCGGCGCGCTATCCCGACCCCGCCGCGCTCACGGACGAGCTGCACAATATGGATCTCAGACTCATGCTCTCGATCTGGCCCAATCTCTCGGGAGATACCGCCGACCGGCGCGAAATGCGCGAGGCGGGCTTTCTGCTCGGCGACGGCTCGACCGTAAACGCCTTTGACAAGGACGCGCGGGCGATGTACTGGCGGCACGCATACGAAGGGATTTTCCGCTACGGGATCGACGGCTGGTGGTGCGATTCCTCCGAGCCCTTCGACGCGGTGTGGGGTGGAAAAGAACGGGCTCCCCTGCCCGAACGGATGGCGAAGTCCGTCGGGGAATTCAAAAAATATCTCGACGATTCCGTCCTGAACGCCTACTCCCTCTTCCATTCCCGCGGGATGTACGAGAATCAGCGCGCGTGCTCCGACAAGCGCGTTTTGAACCTCACCCGCTCCGGCTATGCCGGGCAGCGCCGGTACGGCGCCGTGGTCTGGTCCGGAGACTGCAGCGCGAACTGGGAGACCCTGAGGCGTCAGGTGCGGATCATGCAGAATTACGTCGCCTCGGGAGAGCCGTGGTGGAATTCGGACATCGGCGCGTTCTTCGCGTGCGGCGGGTACGAATGGTTCCGCGACGGGGATTATCCGAAGGGCTGCGGGGACGAGGGCTACCGCGAGCTCTACGCGCGCTGGCTGCAGTTCGCCGCCTTCACGCCCATGATGCGCTCCCACGGGACGAGCACCCCGCGCGAGGTGTGGCGGTTCGGAGAGCGCGGCGAGGTGTGGCGCGACGCGATCGAAAAGGCGATCCGCCTGCGCTACGCGCTTCTGCCTTATCTCTATTCCGTTCACGCCGCCGTGACCTATGACGGCACGATGCCCGTGACGCCTCTTGCCCTCGCGTACCCCGCGGACCGGGAGGCGGCGAAAGCGGACGGGGAATACCTCTACGGACCGGAGCTTCTCGTCTGCCCGGTCACCGATCCCGGCGCGGAAAAAATCACGGTTTACCTCCCCGCGGGCGGGTGGTACGATTATGAAACCAAAGAATTCTTCGAGGGCGGCGGATACGTGACGCTTCCCGTGACCCCGGACAGAATCCCGCTCTTTGTGAAAGCCGGGGCAATTCTGCCGGTCGCGCCCCCCGTGCAGTCCACGGCGGAGCTTATGGGCAAGCCGTATGAGCTGCGGATTTTCCGCGGCGCGGACGGGCGCTTTACCCTCTATGACGACGGCGGACTCGATTACGCCTACGAGGACGGGCACTATACCGCCGTGACCTATATCTGGCGCGATTCCGACGCATCCCTCGCCGAATCCCTCTCCGGCGAGGAGACGTGGAAGCACCCCGTGGAGGCGCGGGTGATCGGGAAATAACGGCAAAAATCAAACCTGCAGCTTCTTTGGATCAGGCTGCATTACAACTGAGTGATCATATGATCGTGTCCGGCAGATCGAAGCCGAAAACCAAGAGAATTTGCCGAATTATGAGGAAGAAAAGCCCGGAGTGATCAACGAAGACAATATCAACACCGTTATCGCCGCGCCGAGGAGAAAGAAGCGGCAGGGTCGGTAAGAATCAACGATAACAAAGACCTGCGAAAAAAGAACAGACGGGAAAAGCCGGTCCTTACCCTTCCGAAAACCGCAGTCCGACTGCCCGGACAGTCTTCGCGGCGTATATTCTCAGAAACGGCAGGAACGAAACAGACCGAAACCCGTTGACAGAAGCCGCGTAATAGAGTATAATGAAGGTACTCCCGAACCGACGGGACGGAGACGCATACGGGGAAAGCGGGAGAGCGACTGCGTTCGGGCAGGGGGAAGCCGCGATGATCCGCCAAAAACAGTATACAATGAGAAACGGAGGCTTTAGATGAAAAAACTATTCGCGGGATTGCTTGTATTTCTCCTGATGCTGGGAACAGTCTCCTGCTCCGAGACCGGGACGGAGAACAGCGAAACGGTCGACACGCCGAAAGTGTCCGCGGCGGAGGAGAACGCGGAAACCGAACCTTCCCCGGAAGAAACGGAAGTCACGCGGGAAAACACACCGGATTCGCTTCCGGACGGTCTTGATTTCGGCGGTAAATCCGTCACCATCTATTACAGCAACGGTTTCAACTGGACTGAATTCATCGAAGGCGGAGAAGGACTGACCGGTGAAGTTGTGAGCGATACGGTTTTTGAGAGCAACCAGTCTGTTATGGAAAGGCTGAACATCGATCTCGAATACTACGCCGAAAATTCCGGCGATTACAGCAACATCAACACCCTGATCGGTAAGCTGATCATGGCGAACGACGATACATACGATGTGTATCTCGGCGAACAATACGGGTTGGTTCAGACTGCTGTGAAGGGATACTATCGAAACGTATTTGAATTACCCTAC